>JAFMKB010000012.1 GCA_017853205.1 Gammaproteobacteria bacterium | reverse complement strand
CAACAACGTGTTAAAGGCGGCTTATGAGCCAGTCGAGAGGACAAAAAGGGTGAGCGAGCGTAAGGTGAAGCGCCATGGAACCCATGTCCTATGGCTGCTTGCATTTACATGGCCCGCGCTATGGTCAGTGCTCGGGATGGGCGCTAGCCCACTTTGGCTCGCCTCGAGCTTTTTATTAGCTGGGCTCTTCGCGTTTGTTGGCTTTCGAGGGCGCTTAAATCACTGGCATGGACGGATTGGGCTGAGCGCTTTAGGCTTTATCGTAATTATCCTTAATTGGCTTCTGGCGGTCTCCTACTATACTCAGGGGACAGGATTTAATGATCAACTCTTCTTTCATGTAACACCGACTAGTCTGGGCGTTGCTTGGGGAACGAATCGGTTGCAGATGATTAGCCAGTTTACCGCCCTTGCGTTTGTGCCGGTGCTAATCTGGGTTTTGTCGAGGCCAACTGCTATTGCCCCTGTATCTAGCAACCCTGTTCCGCAGAGTAAGTGGGCATCAGTGTACAGTTCGGCCTCGATCTCTCTGTTTCTTGGTGCTGCGATAGTGCTTTCTTATCCCGTCCTGGATCTTGTTAGTTATTTAGTCGACCGCGCAGCCTATTCGACAGCGCCGCAGCGAGTAAGCACCGAGTTCATTCCAGTTGAGGGCGCTAGGCCAAAAAATATTATCCTAATTTATGCAGAGTCTCTGGAGGCAACCTATTTCGATAAGAGTCTTTTTGATGAGGGTCTGTTGCCCGAGTTAAGCAAATTGAAGGAGCGTGCCAAAGTTTATACCGATGTCAGGCAAAGGCAGGGAACAGGCTGGACAATTGCAGGCATGGTTGCTAGCCAGTGCGGCTTCTCGGTTCAAGTCAATACGCCGTTTAGCGGCAATACGCGATTAGCGGCGAGCGAACGGCCTTATGAATCGGCGAAATGCTTAGGGGATGTTGCCAAAGAGTTAGGCTATCAGACTCTCGCAATGGGCGGCGCTAATAGCGCGTTTGCGGGCAAAGGCAATTTTCTGCGCACCCATGGATTTGATCGAGTGTGGGGTAGAGAGGAAATAATTTCACAAAGTTCAGTGCCGCTCGAACTCTCACCTTGGGGTGTTCACGACGACGATCTTTTTGATCTCGCTTTAACAGAAATTGTTAAGCTTGAAGAAAATGAGCAACCCTTTCTTGTCTCCCTGCTAACGCTCGATACGCATCATCCCGATGGCTTTCCCGCCTCTAGCTGTTCGCAGTTTCCAAGTGAAAACCCAATGGACACAGCACTATCATGCACTGATTCTCAGATTGGCGCTTTTGTAGCATCGCTCAGTGAAACCGTCGATATGGAAAACACTGTGGTGGCTATATTCTCGGATCACCTTGCCATGCGAAATAGTCATTGGCCACAATTGGCCGCTAATCCGTTAAAGCGACGTCTTTTATTTATGGTCCTCAATGGGGGCGTGGCCGCAGAGATAGAGACGCCGATCTCGCATTATGAAGTTGGCCCTACGCTGCTTGTCGAAGCGAATGCTGTGTCCTCTATCAATATCGGATTCGGTAGAACCCAAGAGTCTCTGCGGGCAGAGCCAGTAAGTTCGCGGTTTTTTCAGCGAGCGCTGTATGCCGAGGAAACGCTGGACCTAAATCTTTTCAGAGACAAGCTAACCGTCAATGAGGAGGACTTACGTATAACCCTAGGCGACTCTGACTTCTACATCACAGATGAGGGCGGCACTTTTGTGTATGGCGTCTATATGCTCGTATTCGATGATGAAGGACAATATCTCGACGTGCTGTATGCGAGAAGTCTGGATGAGGTTATGACTTCGATGCGTGGCAAGCTTGTCGCTTATTTTGTTCGCGAGACTCGCGAGAGCGATCAGGTTTTTACCATTGGACGTCTCAGCGATGATCCAAATACAAGCCGCAGTTATTCCGAATTCGGCATCCTTGAATTTACCCAACTTAGTCGTAGCGAGTTCAGCGACTAGCCTGCTTGATTGTCAATCCTGTTAATGCGACCTTTAATCCCTACTTAAGCGGTGGATCGGAAGGGTATAAGGATGCATGAGTTACAGGCAGATTATGTAGTCGTTGGTAGCGGCGCCGTAGGGATGGCATTTACTGATATTCTTCTCACCGAATCCGACGCCACGGTACTCATTGTCGATCGCTATGCGAAACCCGGTGGGCATTGGAATGTTGCCTATCCCTTTGTTGAATTGCATCAGCCTGCGGCATTCTACGGTGTTAGTTCGAAGGAATTAAGCGGCGGGCGGTTGGAGCAGGGTGGTCTTAATAAGGGGCTAGGCGAACTCGCCACTGGTGCGCAGGTGAGCGCGTATTTCGACGACGTGATGCGTCATCAATTTCTGCCTACGGGACGTGTTCAATATTTCCCTTCCTGCGATTATCTTGGCGAGGGTCGGTTCGTATCAAAAATCAGCGGCGAGCAATATAGCGTAACCGCGCTCAAAAAACTTGTTAATTGCACACACTTAAATACCGAAGTGCCTTCAACACATACCCCCAATTTCAATATTGCCGAAGGCGTGCGTTTCATGCCTTTGAATGATCTACCCAAAGTCACTGAAGCGCCCTCAGCGTATGTCGTTATTGGTGCGGGTAAAACCGGCATCGACGCTTGCCTGTGGCTGCTGGAAAATGGGGTTAGTCCCGATGCTATTACCTGGATTGTGTCGCGTGATGCGTGGCTGCTCGATCGTCGAAATACTCAAATAGCCGATGAATTTTTCTTCGACACAATGGGGTCCTATGCCAATCAAATGGAAAGTCTTGCCGAGGCCGAATCTGTTGATGACCTGTTTGAAAGACTGGAGGAAACGGGCTACTTCGTGCGGATTCATCCTGATGTAAAACCGTCGATGTTTCATGCTGCCACTATTTCAAAACCTGAAATCGAGGAGTTGAGGCGCATAAAAAATGTTGTTCGGCTTGGGCGAGTTAAGTCGATCAGCCGAGATCAGATCGTGCTCGACAAAGGTGTGGTGCCGACCTCGCCTGAAGCTATTCATGTAGACTGCTCGGCGAGTGCGTTAGCAAAATTAAAGACTAAAACAATATTTGCAGGCAACACTATCACGCCTCAGATGGTCAGGCCCTATCAACCTGTTTTCAGTGCCGCGTTTATCGCTCATGTAGAGATAAGCTATGCAGACGACGACACTAAGAATCGGTTCTGTGCGCCGGTTCCTCTGCCCAATCACGACACGGATTTTTTGCGTTTCACAGCGGTATCTCTCGCCAATCAATATCAATGGAATACTGAGCCTGAGCTAAGAAGTTGGATTGCTGGCAATCGTCTCGATGGCCCAAGTAAATTACTGCGAAACTTAAAGCCAGAGGAGAGTGAGAAAATGCAAATAGTGAAGAGGATTCAAGACAGTGTTCCTCGCGCCGCGGCGAATCTGCAAAAACTTTTGTTGCAAGTGAACTAGTCTGCTCGTATCGAAGGTGACACTCAGTTTCGGTCTAGTTAACGAATTAAGGATCGCTATTATTACAAGGTTTTATAAAAAATGGAGAGACCATGTCCTTACAGTTACAGGTAAGTCGAACACAGTTAGCAAAGCACAGAGTTGTCGAGCGAGTAGAGCAGGCGCTAGGCGAAGGTGAGGTAAGGCTGTCAGTCGAGTATTTCGCCTTTACCGCTAATAATATTACCTATGGCGCTGCGGGCGATCGCCTTGGCTACTGGCAGTTTTTCCCGGTAGACAGCGAGCTAGGACAGGACTGGGGTGTTATTCCGGTGTGGGGTTTTGCTGATGTAAGCGAGTCCAATTGTGCAGACCTGCCGGTAGGCGAGCGTGTCTATGGTTACTTCCCCCCTGCAACATCAGTGGTCATGCAGCCGGTAAACGTCAAGGCGCATTCCTTCGTTGATGGTGCTGCGCATCGTCAGGCCTTGCCACCACTTTATAATCGTTATCAGCGCGTAAATGCCGATGCGAGCTACAGTAAGGCAGGGGACGTTCCACGCATGCTATTGTCTCCTCTACACCTCACCTCCTATTGTATCTGGGATCATCTCAAGCAGCAGAGTTGGTTTGGTGCCGAACAAATTATTATCGTCAGCGCGTCCTCGAAAACGAGTCTTGGCGTTGCCGTCGCTCTCGATCGAGATGACGCTGCGCCCAAAGTAGTAGGTCTTACCTCTCAGGCTAACAAACAATTTGTAGCCGACACCTCTCTTTACGCGACGACTATTGGCTATGATGAAATCGCCATATCGCTCGAGATAAAGAGCGCAGTGATTGTCGATATGGCTGGCAATCCTAATGTCAGACATGCATTACAGGCGAGGCTGGGAGATCAGCTACAGCACTATATTAGCGTAGGGTTAACGCATTGGGATGAGGAGGCGAAGGGGAGTGCGGGTGATAGCAATCTCGTGCCTATTAAGTCTCAGGAGATGTTCTTTGCGCCAACGTACATTCTCGAACGCATGAAAACGCTCGCGCCCGGCGAGTTCGAAACCAATTCGGCTCACTACCTAAAAGCGGCAACGGAGGCGACCTTCGGCTGGATGGAGGTGGTCGAACTCGGTGGCATCGAAGCGCTCGCCGAGCTCTATCCTCGATTTGTTGAGGGGACGCTGCCGCCTTCCGCAGGCTATGTCGTTAAACTTTAGGGTTGAGCGGCGACCAAGCGGCCGCCGTAATGTTGTTTACCTGATCGCACCCTGGGGCGTGGTTTGCCAATAGAAGGGACGTAACGTAGCCGTGCCGGTTACTTGTTCGCTTAGATCACCAGCGCGATAGAGGCGGCCATTAAGCATGATCTGGCTGATTCGATCGGTATTGCGGATGTCGTCGAGCGGATTTGCATCGATGATAACGAGGTCGGCGAGCTTGCCTGCTTCAAGCGATCCGATGTCGTCGTCCATGCCCAAATAGCGCGCCGGGTTGATCGTCGCTGTAGCGAGAGCCTCCATCGGTGAGAATCCGCCTCGAGCGAAACTCCACATCTCCCAATGACTAGCCAGCCCCTCGCGCTGCCCATGAGCGCCAATGTTTACCATGATGCCCGCTTCCATGAGGATCTTTGCGGCCGCAGCTGCGTCGTCGTCTCGGTAGTCCTCCTCCGGCGCAGTTACGCGGCGCACGGAGCGTGCTTGCAGCTGCGCCGGTGGAACAAAGTTGCTAAGGATGGGGTGTTTCCACACTTCGGTGTTTTGATAAAAATAATCTTCTGAGGTGAGGCCGCCATAGGTGACGACGAGGGTGGGTGTATAGCCCGCTCCCGACTGACGCCAGAACTGATGGACATCGTCATACATTTTAAGTGTCGGCACGTTGTGCTCGATGCCCGTGATGCCATCGGCGATCATGCTCATGTCGAGCTGATAGAGAGAGCCACCTTCGGCCACGCTGATCAATCCTTCCTGACGAGCCGCTTCGATAACCTGTTGCCGCTGCTCTCTTCTCGGCTGGTTGTAATTTTTGACACTAATGGCACCCTGCGCCGCGAGCCTGCGAACGTGTGCTAACGCATCGTCGAGGCTATCGATTGGGGCCCAGCTCGTGCTTTTTGCACCGTAGACTATCTCACCAGTGGAGAAGATGCGCGGGCCAAGGATACGGCCTGCACGTGCATATTCGGCTGCTGCGAAGGCAGATTTCGCGCTGCTCGAGGGGTTATGGACAGTAGTAACGCCAAGTGCCAAGTGTGCGAGTAGATTCCAATTTTGCTGCGGAATAATGTCGTCTCCCGCATATGGACCGTGGGCGTGGGCGTCGACGATGCCAGGCATGAGAGTTTTGCCTGCTAAATCAATCTCGGTATAGCCCGCGGGGACAGGGTCGCCCGATGCTATTGATTCGATGCGATTACCCTTTATCAATACGGTGGCGTTGTTAATTACCGAGCGTTCTGCATCCATCGTAATGACGCGTGCATTGGTCAGCGCCACTGTAGAATCAGGTTTGGCATGCGCAACCTGCATGCTTAGGTTATTACCTGTGACGGGCGTTTCGTAGTCGTCACTCATGAGTGTATCGAGTTGCGCCGTTTTAAATTCGGCGCCTACCGACCAGCTAATCGCCTCGCTGTCCGGCGACCATGCGATATAGGTCGCGCCAACCTTGCTTGCGCGGCGTATTGCAAAAGCGGGTTTAGCAGCGTCGAGGTCGAGAGATGCACCAAACTTCGAGCGTGCAGCGACGTGAAGCTGGAACTGATTAATAAATGCAACATAGTTTCCATCTGGTGAGAGACGCATTTCACTCGCAAACTCTGCTTCGGAAACGATGCGCTTATCGAGTCCGTCTCGATTAACCGACACGAGCTGTGTTACTGCAGTAGAGCTGCCACGACCCTCAGCGCTTTCGTTGCGTTCCTGCAGATAAATCCTTCCATCCGGACCAAAATGTGGGTTGTTGCCATTGTCTGTCACGAAACTGAGCTGCTCGGAGGCGAGGTCGTAAAGATAGATGCCTGGCTTGTTGCCAAAATTGGGGTGAAGTAGATCGCTGCCTCGCCGCTTACGCAGTAGAAGTTCTGTTCCATCGGCGTTGATCGCGAGATCGTCGTATTGTCCCTTAATAAGCGCCATCTTTTGAGGTGTACCGCCACGAGTGCGAACGCGATAAAGGGTGCTGAGCGCATCGTCAGTCCAGCGCAGGAAGTAGATAGAGGTGCCGTCTGGCGAGTAGATCGGGGAGTAATCGAAACCCTCATGATCACCTCGCGTCAGGCGCTCGGGAAGAGACTCGCCACGCTTGATAAAAAGTTGTCCAAGCGATTCAAACACAACCGAGGTCCCATCGGGTGAAGGCTGTGGGTAGCGTACCATTTTGGTCGCAAATGTATCCGGGGCTACCTCGACAGTGCCGCGCAGCGGGGGATAAATTTGGCGCGTATCTTCAACATGGAAAGGAATCTCTGTGGTCGTCTCTGAGGCAATATCGAGCTTAAATACCTTTCCTTTGGCCCAGAAGACGATGGCGTCTGAGCTAGGCATCCATTCCATGGTTGGATAGAAGCCGTGTACGGCCCATGTCTCTTGCATATCTGGATCAAGCTCTGCGTACACCATGCGCTCCTCGCCCGTGGCGAGGTCCATGACGAATAGGCGTGATTCCGCGCGGACGCGTTTCACATAGGCAAGCTTGCTCCCATCAGGCGAGGGTGTTGGACGCACCGCGCCGCCCGGACCACCTGCGACTGTCGTGATCTCGGTAGAGGCAAGATCGACTCGGCGAATCTGGAACAACTCGGTGTTGCTGTCTTCATGGTAGATAAACGTATTTCCCGGTGACACATTGCGCACGAAGTAGATCGCGCTGCCGTCCGGTGCGAAAGCAGGTTCTCCCTGTTCTTTCTGAAATGCTTCACCCGGGCGCGCGACAATACGCTGCCCCGCGATAGAGTCATTGCCCGTGCTGTCATAAAGCCACACCTCGCCGGTACCTAATGAACGCGAGGTAGTGAAGTGTTTGCGTGCAGCGATATAGCGACCGTCAGGACTCCAGGTAGGGCTATTGAGTAGACGGAAAGACTCATGGGTTACCTGATGCATCACTCCACTTTCGAGGTCGAGCGTCCATATATTATCGCCACCTGCGCGATCGCTAGTGAACGCAATGCGACGGCCGTCGGGACTGTACTGGGCCTGCATATCCCAAGCGAGACCGCTCGTTAGGGCAACCGCGTCTCCGCCCTCGATAGGCATTTGATAAATATCTCCGAGCAGGTCGAACAGCACCGATTTTCCATCTGGGGAGACATCGATATTGAGCCAAGTACCTTCGGTTACATCGAGTTGAGCTGTCATGGATTGGGTGCCGAAGGATGGGATGTTAACGTCCCATGCCTCTGCCGCCGCTGTGTTTCCGGCAAGTGCAGTGAGTCCTGTTGCGATAAACATAAGGCTAAATCTGGATCTCATCGGTGTTGCTCCTGACAAGTGAGTCTCTGCCTAACAAGCACGAAGGCTTGGAGTTAGGACCGCGGGTCGAATTAGAAAGCTCATCGTGTGTGATGGGCGCATGCGTTGAATTGTAGCTTCGCTTGCGCTGAGAAAGCGAATTTGGTGAATGCGCAGACATTGGGATATTCTCGGTCAGTTTAATAAAAAATGATTAATTTGCTTAAAAGGAAACCAAGCCGTGGCTGTAAATAGAGAAAAGCTGTTGATTCTGTTTATGCTGGTTACAGGAGTTATGACGGCGTTAGTTGGCCTAGGGCTTTTGGCACCCGCGCAGGTTCAACAGGCAATGTTTGGTGCGCCATCGGATAATCCTCTGGCATTACTTCTTACGCGCGGATGGTCGGGCCTTGTTGGCTTGATGGGTATCCTGTTGATCATTGGTGCGCGCAGACCGACGCTACGCACTTTCTGCCTTAATGTCTCCGGTGGCAGCAAGGCAATGTTTATTGCCGTGGTTTTAATCTGGGGTCAGGCTTTTGTCCCAGAACTTGCAGGCGCACTCTTTATCGACGCGCTCGTGGTCTTGGTCGCTATCGCCAATCAGGTTCAACGCACACACCCTCTAACCTAACTAGCTGAGGAAACGTTCATGAAAATGCCCTCCAGACTTTATCCGCCTCATTACCTCTTATTGAGCATACTTTCGATTGTTGGGATTGATTCATTCTTGCCGGTGCCGTTTGTTTCGAGCGCTATTTCATTAGTTGGCGGCGTACTTTTTTTATTCTCAGGAATTGTCCTCACCGCTTCGGCCGCTAGACTTTTTTCTAAGGCGAAAACCGGCATAGTGCCTTTTAGCGAATCAACAAAATTGGTTGTTAGTGGTGCCTACCGGTTCACCCGCAATCCAATGTATTTGGGAATGTTCTGTTGCCTCATCGGCGTCACGCTTCTGGTCAATAATGTGATGGGATTGCTCGTGCTCCTGTTATTTTTCTTCATTATCAGACAGCTATTTGTTCTGAAAGAAGAGGTGCTAATGCAAGAGACTTTTGGAGACGATTATGCCGAGTTCAAAGCCCGTATCAGACGCTGGATTTAGTGAACTCAAACGCTTATTTAGCAAGAGAAAATAACTATGAGTTGGCAGAAAGAAGTCGATGAACTCAGGCGGCGCGAGGCGCTCGCCTACAAAATGGGCGGTGAAGAGAGGGTCTCCAGGCAGCATGACAATGGCAGGCTAACTGTTCGTGAACGTATTGCTGCGCTAGCAGACGAGGGGAGTTTTCATGAGATTGGGGCGCTTGCTGGTAAAGCGACCTATAACGACGCTGGCGAGATACAGGACTTCATACCATCGAACTTTGTTCTCGGGACGGCGCTCATCAATGGCCGCAAAGTCGTATTAGGCGGCGATGACTTTACAGTACGTGGGGGGGCGGCGGATGCCAAAATTGGCGATAAAAGCGGCTATGGTGAACGCTACGCGCTAGAGATGAGGTTACCGCTTGTCAGACTAATCGATGGGAGCGGCGGTGGAGGAAGCGTCAAGACTCTTGAGATGGTTGGACATTCGTATGTACCAGCTCTCAAAGGAATCGAGACTACGATGCGACTTCTCGGTCATGTTCCTGTTGTTTGTGCTTGCATGGGATCAGTCGCAGGGCTCGGCGCCGTCCGCACAACGATTTCGCATTTCTCGCTCATGGTCAAAGAGACTAGTCAGATGTTTGTCGCCGGCCCACCGGTTGTCGAACGCAGCTTCGGCAAACCCGTTGGTAAAAATGAGTTGGGCGGCTCGCAGATTCATGCGCATGGCAGTGGCGCGGTGGATAACGAGGTGGCAAGCGAGGCAGAGGCGTTTGAACAGATTGCACAATTTCTGTCTTACATGCCGCAAAGCGTTTGGCATCAACCTCCACGCGTAAATTCTCCCGACCCAGTCGACCGTAGAGACGAATCCTTGCTAAGCGTGATCCCGCGCGATCGTCGTCAGATGTATGAGGTGCGGGAGGTTATTGCAGGCATTGTTGATAAAGAGTCTTTTTTCGAAATCAATGCCGGCTATGGCCGCTCGCTCGCGATAGGGCTTGCGCGCCTTGATGGTTACCCAGTAGGAATAATGGCAAACGATACGAAGTTCCACGGTGGGGCTGTGGACGCGCAGTCTTCAGAGAAGATGATGCGCTTCGTCGATCTTTGCGATACGTTTCACCTGCCAGTTATCAATCTTGTCGACAATCCCGGCTTCCTTATTGGTATTGAGGCAGAAGAAGCGGGTACGGTGAGACTCGGCAGCAGAGCGCTGATGGCATGCTTGCAAGCGACCGTGCCTTGGGTGTCGGTTATAATCCGGCGCTGCTACGGCGTAGCCGGTGCAGGTCATGGCAATTCTGACGGACTTAATTTGCGTTACGCTTGGCCTTCTGCCGACTGGGGGTCGCTACCGATAGAAGGCGGAGTTCAGGCGGCGTATCGGCGCGAAATCGAAGCTGCAGACGATCCAGATGCCAAGCGTCGAGAAATCGAGGCTATGCTCGAACAGTATCGCTCGCCGCTGCGCACAGCAGAAGCGTTTGGTATAGAAGAAGTCATTGACCCGCGCGACACTCGCCCGCTTCTATGCGACTGGGTGAAGCTTGCCTACGACCGCACTGCAAGTGAATTAGGCCCTAAAGCGCGAACCACGAGGCCATAGGTCTACGCTTTACTCATGCGCCGAACTTTTTTTCGCCTTATACTCAGGCGCTGACTATCCCTAAAAAATAGGAAAGCGCAAAGAGAGCATCCCCATGATTTGTTTCACCTTCCATTGCCCTGACAGGCCAGGCATTGTTGCTGAACTGTCGGCTTATCTTGCTCAGCATCGCTGCAATATACTGGCGTTAGAGCAACATGTTGAAGATGACCGTTTTTTTATTCGCATCGAGTGGGAAGACAATGGGGTGTGGCCTAATGCGGCAGCATTTCAAGCTGAATTTTCTACACTGCCAGTGAGCGAGGGAGGCGTACTCGATATCCATTTCTTCAATGCGCCACAATCACTCGGCCTTTTCGTTTCACGCGAGCCTCATGCGCTGCTCGAAGTGCTCAATAAAATTGAGTTGGGAGACCTTGTCGATGCACAGGTTAGCTTCATTGTAGGCAATTTTGATCACAGCGCGATTGCCGCAAGGTTGGGAATCCCTTTTTACTATATTCCCACTAAAGAAAATCCAGATTTTGAGATGCAGCAACTCGAAATTATTGCGAAATATGCGCCTGATTTTATCGGCCTCGCCCGCTATATGAAGATCCTCAGTGCCGAATTTATCGATCAAGCCGGATGTCCAATCATCAATATTCATCACTCTTTTCTTCCTTCGTTTGTTGGCGCGAAACCTTACGAAATGGCCTACGAACGGGGCGTCAAATTGATGGGCGCGACCTCGCATTTCGTAATACCGGAACTCGACCAAGGGCCTATCATAGAACAAGATGTATCCCGCATCCGCTCGGGCTACTCAGTCGATAAGCTCAAGCAGATTGGTCGCGACACTGAGAAGAAGGTTTTCGCGCAGGCACTAAAAAAGGTGCTCGAGCATAAGGCGGTTGTTTTCCGCGGGCGTACGGTAATTTTCGAATAGGGTACCGCCGCTTAACCGTTAATTTTAGGAATATTAATGTTCGACTTCTTGCGTGTTAAAACAGTGCCAACGGCTAGTTGGAGTTCACCTGCGCCGCTTAATTTTTTTCCAGCGCCGCCTACCTTCATCCTGCTGTGCTTCGGCTTGATGCTGTTTGGTATCGGTGAGGCGCTTCTCATCAATGCCGGTGTCGGTGTGAGTCCTTGGACAGTTTTCTCACAGGGCGTAGCGAATACCTCGGGACTTGGGATAGGAATGTCGACATTCTTCATTGGTATAGGGGTTCTTTTGTTGTGGATACCGCTGCGGCAAACGCCAGGTCTTGGCACGTTATTGAATATCATAATCATCGCGGCGGTGATGGAGTTGTCTCTGCCGTACCTACCTAAGATGACAGGGATCGTGACGGGTATTATGCAGACGCTGGTCGGTATCTTACTAATCGGTCTAGGCAGCGGCGTCTATCTCGTCGCGAATCTTGGTCCAGGACCCCGTGACGGCGTCATGACAGGTCTGCAGCGGCTAACTGGATTGCCAGTTGCGTTGGTGCGAATGGGTATCGAGCTTACAGTGGTTGGCATTGGATGGTCGCTTGGCGGCGTGGCAGGGCTTGGTACGCTGCTATTCGCGATTTTCATCGGCCCTTCAGTGTCGATCGGACTGTATCTCGTGGGCAAATTGAGCGGGCAGTGTGCGCAATGAGTAAAGCTGTCAATGATCCAGATGCAGTCGAGCGAGATGCCTTTTGGATGCGGCTTGCGCTGGACCAAGCGCGACTCGCCGAGTCTCAGGGCGAAGTCCCAGTAGGTGCTGTATTGGTTATCGGAGAAGCACTCGTCGCCGCAGCATATAATGCACCCATTAGCGGCTGTGACCCGAGCGCACATGCGGAAATAGCAGTGTTGCGCAAGGCGGCAGGGCAGCTTCATAACTACCGGCTGCCGACCTCGACTCTCTATGTCACCATCGAGCCCTGCACTATGTGCATGGGGGCGATCATCCATTCGAGGGTGCAGCGGGTGGTTTTCGGTGCGCGCGAACCGAGAGCTGGGGCTGTGGTAAGTCAGCTGAAGCTTGCAGAGCAGGATTTTTACAACCATCGTGTGGAAGTGACCGAAGGGGTTCTCGCTGATGAATGCGGCGCTCTGGTGTCTTCTTTTTTTCGCTCTCGACGTTAAGGGTTCGATCGATAATTAGGTCGAAGCTGTAGTGAGTCGGCTGCGAGCACGCCGTCTTGCTTCAAAGCTCAGATAACTGTACCTTTTCATGGCTTCCAACAGCACAAAGCATTCTTTCGAGCACAAGTCATGGCTTCACTCTATTGCACAATCAAGCATCATCTGCCGAAGGTGCAGCGCTTGGTAATTGTGGTCAAGAGACTTTTACTCGTTGCCACCTGCGGCGCGCTTCTTAGTAGTTGCGTGACCAATGTTAAAGCATTCAAGGCTTACATCGGGGATGCGAATTCACAGATGCAGACGTCGTTGATTCGTGGTGGGCAGTTAGTCCGAAACGATTTAATGAATCGCTATGTTGATGTCGTCCGGTTCTTGCGTGTCGATGATATGGAGCTTCGCTCGAACGAGCAGATCGCTGCGGTTGAGGTTGTTCCTGGCCATCGTGAAATAGAAGTCTATTATTCGTGGGATCATGGCAGCCAGAGAGGCCTCGCCCCGGCCTTAGTTGACTACGCCGCCGCGCAGATGAGCGTGAGTCGGGTAATAAGGTTTACAGCGCTGCCCGGAGAGATCTATACCGTGCATGCTGAGCCAACATTTCTCGGTGAGCGCCAAGATATCACAACGCTCGCAGCGGTAGATTTCTGGGTTGAGGATTCCGGTGGTACAGCTGTCGTGCCTTCCGAGAAGGCGCAAATCCAACCGAGGCTTTAGATTCTCCCTTGTCCTTAGATTTGCGCTCAAATTGAGCGCAATTTAATGCCATTTCGGCTATCATGGCGCGCTTCAGATTTGAGAGTCTCGTCACAAGGACCCATACGATGCAGGCGTTGTTCGGAGCGGCAGCTCTTTCGGAATTCAAAACATCTAGGCTTCTCGCCACCCTCCAAGCTGCAGTGCCCTCCATCCTCGCGATTGATGCACGATTCCTTCACCTAGTCGAATCTTCACCCCTCACAGACGGCGAGTCAGAAACGCTCAATTCGCTTCTGCGTTATGGAGAAGGATTGCACGGCACCACCGAATCGCTTCAGGCCACAGCGCTGTCACTCCACAGATTAGTGGTTCCGCGTAAAGGGACTCTTTCACCCTGGTCTAGCAAAGCCACCGATATCTTACATAACTGCGGCCTCGAAAAGGTGCGCCGAGTGGAGCGAGGAATTGTTTATACACTCTCACTTAGCGCTCAGCTAGCGCCTGATGAACTGTCGCGCGTTGATTCATTGCTTCACGATAGAATGACACAGTCCGTGCTCGATGGCGTACAACAAGCAGAGAGTTTGTTCCAGCGTGCTGAGCCGCAGTCGATGAAGAGTATTGACCTGCTTGGGAAGGGCAGAGCTGCATTGGAGCAAGCAAATACAACGTTGGGCCTCGCGCTCGCTGAAGATGAAATAGACTATCTCAGCGCGCAGTTTACGACACTTGGGCGCAATCCCAATGACATCGAATTAATGATGTTTGCTCAGGCGAACTCCGAGCATTGCAGGCACAAAATTTTTAACGCGAGCTGGGAAATCGGCGGCGAGCAAATGCCTCATTCGCTTTTCGGCATGATCCGCAATACTTATGCAGCGTCCCCCGACGGCGTGCTGTCTGCCTATTCAGATAATGCCGCGGTCATGAGAGGCTTCACCGCCGAGCGCTTTATGCCGGGTGCTGAGGACCAGCGCTATCGGTTTAGCGCCGAGCCTATCCACATATTGATGAAAGTAGAGACACACAATCATCCCACTGCAATTGCACCATTTCCTGGATCAGCAACGGGCTCTGGTGGGGAAATCCGAGACGAAGGCGCCACCGGAACTGGCTCCAAGCCTAAAGCTGGCCTTACTGGTTTCTCGGTGTCAAATCTAAGAATTCCTGCGCTCCCGCAGCCATGGGAAGTTGACTTCGGCAAGCCTGCCCACATCGCCTCTGCGCTAGATATTATGCTCGAAGGTCCGATAGGTGGAGCCTCGTTCAATAACGAATTTGGTCGGCCAAATCTGTGTGGGTATTTTCGCAGTTTTGAAGAAGAATGGATAAATGAGGCCGGCGAGAGCGAAGTGCGCGGCTATCATAAACCGATAATGATAGCCGGTGGACTTGGCAATATCCGCGACGGGCATGTAACAAAAGAAGGTATCGATGCTGGCGCTCAGCTTATCGTGTTGGGCGGCCCTGCGATGTTGATTGGTCTCGGTGGCGGCGCTGCGTCATCTATGGCGGCGGGAGCCGGCAATGAAGATCTCGACTTTGCCTCTGTGCAGCGCGAGAACCCAGAGATGGAGCGTCGCTGTCAGGAGGTCATCGACCGTTGCTGGCAAATGGGTGACGCGAATCCCATTGCCTTTATCCATGATGTTGGCGCGGGCGGACTCTCAAACGCTTTGCCGGAATTGGTCAAAGACGGCGGTACCGGTGGACGCTTTAATTTGCGTGCCATTCCGAGTTCGGAATCGCAAATGTCGCCGCTCGAAATTTGGTGCAACGAATCGCAAGAGCGTTATGTGCTCGCGGTCAAACCTGAAAACCTCGAGGTGTTCGACGCCCTTTGTCGTCGTGAGCGTTGTCCTTACGCAGTGGTCGGCGAAGCAACCGAAGAAAAGCGAATCGAACTTTCTGATGCACATTTTGGCAACAAGCCTATCGACTTGCCGATGGATGTACTTTTCGGTAAGCCTCCCAAAATGCACCGCAAGGTCGACTCCAGCTCAGTGCGCGATTCATTATTTGAGACACGTTCCATCGAGCTTAGCGACGCGATAACGCGGGTGCTAAGTTTGCCCTGTGTTGCGAGCAAAAGCTTTTTGATTACGATTGGCGATCGAACAATCACTGGGCTCGTGCATCGGGATCAAATGGTGGGACCATGGCAGGTGCCAGTTGCCGATGCGGCGGTTACTGCCAACTCATTTAATGGTTACACAGGCGAGGCGATGGCGATGGGAGAGCGTACACCGCTAGCACTGCTCAATGCGCCTGCCTCTGGCCGCATGGCTATCGGTGAGGCGTTAACCAATATCCTAAGCGCCGATATCCAGTCGCTCGGTGACATAAAACTCTCGGCGAATTGGATGGTGGCTGCGGGTTACGATACCGAAGACGACAAGCTCTATAAGACCGTCGAAGCGGTAGCAATGACCCTTTGTCCAGAGCTCGGCATCTGCATTCCTGTCGGCAAAGATTCCATGTCCATGCGAACAGTTTGGGAGCAAGAAGGTGAATCCCGAAGTAATACCGCGCCGCTCTCACTCATTATCTCGGCTTTTGCGCCGCTGGAGGATATTAGAGGAACGCTCACACCTCAGTTAAAAACTAACGCCGGTGATACGCAGCTAGTACTTATCGATTTGGGTCGAGGTAAAAACAGACTCGGCGGCTCTGCACTTGGACAAGTATTCCGCTCGCTCGAAGGTACGGCACCAGACCTCGACGCAGCGAGCGACATGTTAGGGCTTTTCTCGCTATTAAAAGCTTCGCGCAGCGAAGGGCTCCTACTTGCCTACCACGATCGCGCCGATGGAGGCCTTTTCACTACAGTGGTGGAAATGGCTTTTGCCGGTCGCTGCGGTGTTACGCTCGATTTAGCGAACGCTGCGCCAATCGAAGCCTTGTTTAGTGAAGAGCTTGGAGTAGTCGTGCAAATCCGTAGCGCACATAGAGAGCGCTTCGCCGAACTCGCCAATGAAGCAGGGCTAGGCGACTGCACACACACTATTGCAACTGTCGAGGCAAACGACGCCGGTCGGAAAAATCCGCGTCTGACAGTACTCTCGCGCGGTGAAACGCTCTATTCCGCATCACTTTCTTCATTGCAGCGCACGTGGGCAGAGACCAGTTATCACATGCAAAAGTTGCGAGATAACTCTGACTGCGCGCAGGAGGAATACGATTTACTCCTCGATACTGAGGATCCAGGTCTCAATGCGGCACTGAGTTTCGATGTAAATGATGATATCGCAGCGCCGTATATTGCTACGGGTGTTCGTCCTAAAGTTGCTGTTTTGCGTGAGCAGGGTGTGAATGGTCAGGTCGAGATGGCAGCCGCGTTCGATCGCGCAGGCTTCGAGGCGATAGATGTCCACATGACCGACTTGCTGCAGGGGCGACGGAGCCTCAACGAATTTTCGACGCTCGTTGCCTGCGGCGGTTTTTCCTACGGCGACGTCTTAGGCGCTGGCGGTGGCTGGGCTAAAACGATTCTGTTTAATGAGGCATTGCGTACACAGTTCGAGGCGTTCTTCGCCAATCCCAACACGCTCAGTCTAGGCGTGTGTAACGGTTGCCAGATGTTATCGCATCTAGCTGATCTCATCCCCGGCGCTCGCCACTGGCCTTCATTCCAACGCAATCGCTCCGAGCAGTTCGAAGGACGCCTTTCGCTCGTGCGGATCGAAGACTCCAACTCTGCCTTTATGCACGACATGCAGGGTTCACGTTTCGCTATTGCGGTCGCTCACGGTGAGGGGAGGGCGAGTTTTGCCTCCACTGTCGACGCCGAGGCCTTCGCGGCGTCCAATATGGCAGCGATGCGTTATGTCAATGCGCATGGTGAAAAAACCATGCTCTATCCCTCTAACCCTAACGGGGCGAGCGATGCGATTGCCGGCGTAAGCAGCGAGGATGGTCGTGTCACCCTAATGATGCCTCATCCAGAACGAGTATTCCGAGCGAGCCAGAATTCTTGGCATCCAGAGGAGTGGAAAGAAGACGCACCAAGTATGCGTCTATTTCGCAATGCGCGTCGCTGGCATGGTTAATAGGGTGAATCGCAGAAAGAACGGCTTGAGGCCGCAGCTTGAATGGGGCATTGGCTGTATCAGCTAAGTTGCCCGGAAGTCAGGGGTGCAGGCTAAGCGTTAGGCAGATTTATCAGATACTTACATAAAATTGGGGCTTCTGCGCTAAGCAAAAGTCTCTATAATGCATCGTTTTTCGCGGGAGATCCGCATAGCAAAGGCGGGAGAAGCCAATGCCAGATCTAGAAGTCGCAGACCAAGTCGAAAGCAGCGGCGTTCGAGTGTCGATAATCATGGGATCGAAGTCAGACCTTGAGACTATGCGCGCGGCAACCACACCCTTGTCCGAGCTGGGAGTCGAATTTGAGCTTAAGATTGTCTCAGCCCATCGAACTCCAGCACGGCTTTTCGAGTTCGCAAGCAATGCACACACGCGTGGCATTGATGTCATTATAGCGGGCGCTGGCGGCGCGGCTCACCTCGCCGGTATGGCTGCAGCGATGACGCATCTCCCCGTTATTGCAGTGCCCGTATCGAGCAAACAGCTTAAGGGCATGGACAGTCTTCTTTCGATGGTGCAAATGCCCAAAGGCGTTGCCGTGGCCTGTCAGGCGATTGGTGAGGCGGGAGCTTATAATGCAGGTCTTATGGCGGCGCAAATTTTGGCGCTCAAAGATGCGGACCTCTGTCAGCGGTTAATCGCATGGCGCCAGGCACAAACCGACAGCATACCGGTGGACGTTTAGACATGCAGATAGGAATTATCGGCTGCGGCCAACTTGCGCGAATGCTTGCCCTCGCCGGGTGGCCTTTAGGATTAAAATTTTCTTTTTTAGCAGAGCCCGGTGATAGTGGCGACTGCGTTCTCGGACTCGGCAACTTGGTTTCTATGCCTGATGGTTTCGAGAAGATGTCCTCAGTCGCGCTTGCCGAAAAGGTCTATTTAGCGCTCGATAAACCTAATGTAATCACTGTCGAAAAAGAAAGCGTGCCAGTCGATTTGTTAGAAGCCCTTAAGACACACTGCGCAGTCTATCCAGATCCTAAAGCAGTGCGAATTTGTCAGAACCGCGGTTGTGAGAAAGAATTTATCGAAGGAGTCGGCGCCGCGATGGCACCGAAGATTGTCGTTAACACAACGCAAGAACTCGAGGCTGCGATCGAACAACTCGGTTTTCCCGTTATCGTTAAAACCTGCGAGGACGGCTACGACGGCCTGAATCAATGGAAGATGGATGATGCAGACGATTTAGCCAAGTTTCTTGCATCGCATGACTCAATTGTGGAATCAGTAGTTGAGAAACGGGTGAATTTTAGCCGCGAAATTTCACTAATTCTTGTGCGAGCAGCAGACGGGAGAACCGCCTCTTATCCGGCTACACAAAATTGGCATGAGGGAGGCATTCTTCGGGCTTCACTTGCCCCTGCTCAGAATATCGATGATGACCTAGCCAAACAAATCGAAGACTTGGCAGAAAGAGTGCTTAGCAATATCGACTATGTCGGTGTACTTGCTATCGAGTGTTTCGTCGTTGATGGCAAGCTCTTGGTTAACGAGCTCGCCCCGCGTGTTCATAACAGCGGTCATTGGACCCAGCAGGGCGCAGCGACGAGTCAATTCGAGAATCACCTGCGTGCGATTGCGGGTCTGCCGCTTGGCAGTACTGACGTACATGGTTTCGCCGGAATGGTTAATCTTTTAGGCGTTGAGATTGATGCGCAAACCGCGTTGAAACCGAATGCGTTTTTCCATACCTACAATAAATCTGTTCGACCTAATCGGAAAGTCGGGCACATCAATATCCTGCATAATGACGCGAGCTCGCTCAAGCTGCAGCTAGATGAGACGCTCGCGGCCATCTACTTATAGCTGCCTGCTAGGCGCTGTGACTAATGAGTGTAGTGGTGATCTTGCGTTCAGCGCTGTAGTGAACGTCGAACATGCGGACAGGAAATCGTTGCGCTTGCCGATCGGCGAAGTAGTGTTTGAGTGTGCTGTGGACAACGGGAAAAGCGAGTTCGTCCCAAGGTATTTCATCCTCGGCGAATAAAGCGACCTCTAAAGATTCGACACCGGCTTGGAAATTCAAATCTGCAAGCTCCGCCCGAAAGAACAGGTAAACCTGATTGATTTTAGGTAAGTTAAACAGCGTGTAAAGACTATCTTCGCGTACTTTAATCGTTGCGCCAGCCTCTTCTCTAGTCTCTCTAATAGCACCCTCCAGACTCGACTCACCGTTCTCCATAAAACCAGCAGGCAATGTCCATTTTCCTAACCTAGGTTCGATTGCGCGCTTGCACAACAAAACCTTGTCGCCGTAGTAAGGGAGTGTTCCGACGACATTATTTGGGTTTTGATAAAAAATGCTGTCGCATGCGTCGCAGCAATGGCGAAGCTTGTCATCTCCCTCGGGGATTTTATGAACTAGTTCAGAGGCGCAGTGGTGACAGTATTTCATAGGGTCTCAATCGGTAAGGGGGCTTGCTCAAGCTTTTAGAATCGGTGATCGTTATCGAACAATACGATAGCGTCATTATTCTAGTTCGCTAGCAGTTTACCCTCTTGTCCGATTGGAGCAAAGAATGTGAATGCGCCTTAAATGCGATTAATCTCGCAGTGCAGTCGAAAACGCTTCGAGGTTATATAGGCCTCAATCTCACGCAGTCGAAGTTCGAGAAGCCTAAAGACTTCGGCGCATTGGGCTTCGTCATAATGCTGAGACTTTTCCTCATGCGGCGCGGAGTGGGCGTCTAGAATATCAGATTGGGTGTTGGGGGTAGCAGGGGTTTCCCGCTGAAACTTGTTATGTGCTCCGGATTTTTTAGCCGCTTTCCTCTCTGCGCGTCGACGGCGGCGCTCAGTACGACGGCTCGAATAGGCAGGTTCCTTTGGATCGATATCAAAGGCTATCCAGCAGATTACATAGCCAAGTAGCGTAAATGGGCCAAACAGGAAAAGTGACCCGAGGGTCGCGAGCCGTACCCAAAATGTTTTTATCTCAAGGTAGTTGGCGACGCCTGCACAAACGCCTGCGATACGCCCCCGTCGAGGATAGCGGTAGAGCGGCTTTCGGTAGTTTAGCTTGCGAAAATGCTCTGCGGTTTCAGCACCGCGGAAGTAATCCTGTACCGAGTCAGGCGTAATGCCTCTGTCGAGAACGAAATAAGTAATTACATAGGCCAGGAGGA
Source organism: Gammaproteobacteria bacterium (assembly GCA_017853205.1). Lineage (GTDB taxonomy): Bacteria > Pseudomonadota > Gammaproteobacteria > Pseudomonadales > Pseudohongiellaceae > UBA9145. Next base: position 30,090 of record JAFMKB010000012.1, on the reverse strand, counting down.
GAGTCGGCCAGCTGATCACGCAGATAACGAAGATGACGCGTACGAGGGCTAGAGGCAGATCCAGCCAACGCGCAATGCCGGCGCAGACCCCAAGCCAGCGAGCTTTTTCCGAGTCGAGTGTTAGTGCCGCACGCATACTAGTGTTGCTCATTATTCGCCCTCCAGTCTGGTACCTCGGCATCGAGTATCGACTCGAGTATGTCTATACGCTCGGTAAGTGACTGCGCCATGGTCGAGAGTTCCTGTAAATCGTACTGACTCCCTGCCTGCACGGAAATTTTGTTTCTGTCATTACGAGCAAGCAGGATCCAGAAAGTGACGAATGAAAGGACCATGCCGACGATTGAGATGATGAAAACAAAAGAATTCATAGTGGTTGCCTGTTTTTTGCATTGCCCCGCGCGAAGCGTGGGCTGTTGCGGTAGATGAGTTGTCGAATCGACGCCAGAGTTGATGTTCAGTCTGGCTGCTAAGCGCTCGGCGACTAACGCTAGATTTTGAGTCTAGCGTTTCGCGACGCCTTCGACTACGTCTTACTCGTCCGCGCTGGCAGTCGATTTTGCCATCTTTGCCTTCAATTCAGCGAGCTCGGCCTCAATTTGCTCCTGACGTTCTAGCTCTTCAAACTCGCTCTGAAGACCGCGCTGCTCTATATGGCCAGTCTCTAGCTGTCCTTCCATCTGGTCGATTTTGCGCTCGAAGTGTTCAAATTTGTCGAGAGCGCTGTCTATCGTGTGGCTCCTCAGTTTGTCGTGAACGTTTAGGCGACTTTCCGTTGCTTTCGTTCTAAGTAAGATAGTTTTCTGGCGCGCCCGCGCATCGTTTAGCTTCGCTTGGAGAAGTTCAATCTCGCTGCTAAGTTTGTCCAACGTCTCATCGAGCTTTGCAAGATCGGTTTCTGTGGTCGAGATGCTCGCGTTTATCGCTGAGCGTTCGACAAGCGCGGCTTTGGCGAGATCCTCGCGACCCTTCGTGAGCGCAAGTTCGGCTTTCTGCCCCCATTCGTGGGCTTGCTTGTTTAACGTGTCAATGCGGCGCTTAAGGGTTTTCTTGTCGGCGATCACTTTTGCGGTGCTGCTGCGAACCTCGACCAGCGTTTCCTCCATTTCTTGAATCACCAAGCGAATCATTTTTTCAGGATTTTCTGCCTTGTCGAGCAAGGCGCTGATGTTGGAGTTTACGATATCCGTAAGTCGGGTAAATATGCTCATAAGTGCTTCCTTGGTCTGTCATGCGCCTCGCCAGCGAGGCTCCTAATATGCGTTTTGGGCGAGGGTCCTTTCGGTGTTTGATCCGGCCTTCGCATGTGCCGAATCGGGCCGAGGCGCCCTTTATTGCTGTCTGGTAGTGGATTTGCATAGACTGTGCCAACTTATTCTTATGCTTTAACACTCTGATATCATTGAAATAAATATTCCTGGTGAAAATTTATTGGTCCTTAGGTGGTTAAATGCACTATCGAGTAGTAATTTTGACCACTTGACCTAGAGGAAACACGTGCAGAGTAGGTAGAGGCTTGTAAGCTTTCTCTACTCGCAAGTCTCGTGTGGCCTGCAAAAAAGGATGCGAATTAGAATGGACCAAGACGTAACAGACGATGGACTTACGCAGCGCGCCTCAAACGCTCAGGCGCCTCGTATGATTGGTGAATCGGCGTGCTTTCTCGAAATGCAAGAGCATATCTCGCGCGTGGCACCACTCAGTAAATCGGTGCTTATCGCTGGCGAGCGTGGCACGGGCAAAGAGTTGATCGCCGCTCGCCTGCACTATCTCTCCCCGCGTTGGGAAGCGCCTTTCCTCAAGGTCAACTGCGCTGCTATGAGTGAATCTCTGCTCGAGGCGCAGCTGTTCGGCCACGAGGCGGGGGCTTTCACCGGTGCGACTAAACTGCGCAAGGGTTATTTTGAGCGTGCAGATGGTGGAACCCTGTTTCTCGATGAACTTGCAACGACTGCAATGTCGGTTCAAGAGAAAATTCTGCGCGTTATCGAGTACGGTGAGTTCGAGCGTCTAGGCGGCAACGAAACGCTTACGGTCGACGTCCGCCTTGTTGCAGCGACTAACGAAGATCTTCCCGCGCTTGCCCGTCAGCGCCGGTTTAGAGAAGACCTGTTAGATAGACTTGCATTCGACGTCGTCACTCTGCCGCCGCTGCGTGCGCGCGGAGAAGACATACTTATCCTCGCTGAACATTTCGCAGTAGGAATGGTAAAAGAGCTCGGGGGCGAGGCCTTTATGGGGTTTAGTGATCGCGTGCAAAAAGCCCTCGTGCGTCATTCATGGCCTGGGAATATTCGTGAGCTTAAAAATGTTATCGAGCGCGCGGTCTATCAAAATGAAGAGGGGGTGATCACCGCGCTTGTCTTCGATCCGTTTGAGTCTCCCTTTCGACTTGGCGGTGTCAATAATACGGTCGAATCTGATCAGACTATTCAAGCCCCGCCTGCTCCGCAGTCAGGATTGCTGGCAGGAGGAGCGGCAATAGACTTTAGGCAGGAGGTGCAGGATTTCGAAATAACGCTGCTTAAACAGGCGCTCGAGCGAGCGCAGTTCAACCAAAAGAAAGCCGCGGAGCTTCTGTCGGTTAGTTACCATCAGCTACGCGGCTATCTTCGCAAATATGATTTGCTGGGTTAGAGGCAAAGGATGACCTTCGCTTCGTCGTTATTTGGGTGATTTCGTTGTCCGCAGATAAGGCAATACGACATCGATCTCGCCAAATTTCTCTCTAGCTGCGGCGTCATCCAGTGACAAGGCCACAATAACGTCCTGACCGTGAACCCAGTTCGCCGGTGTCGCTATGGGTGTCTTGTAAGTGGTTTGCAGCGCATCCAGCGCGCGCAGTACTTCGGCAAAATTGCGCCCAACCGACATGGGATAGGTCATCGAAAGCTGTAACTTTTTGTCAGGGCTGATGATAAACACTACGCGCACGCTTGCTGAGTCCGCTGCTGTTCGTCCATCGGGCAAATACGCATCAGCTGGGAGCATATCTAGCGCTTTTGCAACGGCGAGCGACTTATCGGCGATGATCGGAAATCCAGCTTTGGCGTTTGCAAACTGCTCAATATCGCGCTTCCATGCGACGTGCTCTTCGACGTCGTCAACTGAAAGTCCGATAACCTTTGTGCCGCGTTTTTCCCACTCAGCTGCCAGTTGTGCAACCGCGCCGAATTCAGTTGTGCAAACCGGAGTGAAGTCTTTTGGGTGACTGAACAAAATAGCCCAGCTGTCGCCAATCCAATCGTGTAAGTCGAACGAGCCTTGATCTGTTTCTACATGAAGGTTCGGAATCGTGTCATTAATGCGAATTCCCATAATGTACTCCTTGAGGGATTGTGTGAGGCAATATCGTCTCACTTGCAGACACAATAGACTCTTAATATTAATTAATAAAATGAATATTTATGGCGTCTTTAATCGTTTTTTCCGTTTAAAGACGCCAGCCTGATTTTTTTTGGGGGGGGTAGGTGGGCTAGTTCAGCATTGCTTTGTACACGGCAGCCTGCGCTTTTGTGAGGTCCATTGGCGCGCCAGTTGGGCCGCCGCGAACCTGCGCCATGTAGAGCATGTAAAAGTCATTAGTTGGATCAACGATGAAGACTGTGCCTCCTACACCTTGCCAGCCGAAATTGAAGGGGCCTTCATTGTCAGCGCCCGGAATCGGTTGGAGATGGAAGCCCAGCCCCCAGTCGCCGCGCGGTCCGAAAAAGAAAGCACTACGATCGACATCCTCGCCGATGAATTTTTGCTGCATTGCTAAGAGCGTGTTTGCCTCTAGGATTCGGACGCCGTTATATTCGCCACCACCAAGGAGCATACTCGCAAATCGAACGTAATCTTCGGTAGTCGAATGTAATCCGCCACCCCCGCTGAGCATTGGGGTCACGACGGTTGGGTCGGCCATGTCGCCGTGAATGGGCTGTGCGAGTCGTGTTGCTTTGCTTGAATCGACAAAAAAAGTCGTTTCGTCCATCCCAAGTGGTTCAAAAATGCGCTCATTGAGAAGCGCATCGAGGGGCTTGCCCGCGGCAACTTCGATTACCGCACCAAGCACGTCGGTTGAACGTGAGTAGTTCCATTTGGTGCCGGGCTCGAAACGGAGGGGAAGCGCTGCTAAATTTTTTGCAAGAGTTAGCGCGGTGATATCAGTGCGCAGGGATCCTGCTTGAAAATACCTTTTTCCGAGCTCGCTCTGAGGATCAAAAATGCCATAAATTAAACCAGACTCGTGTGTGAGGAGATCTTGTACTGTCATTTCGTTTGCAGCTGGCGTGATTGCGCCAGTCGTCTCGTCAATAACAGTCATATTGGCAAATTCCGGAATGTATTTTGACACTGGGTCAGAAATAGCGAGGAGGCCATCTTCGACAAGAGTCATCGTTGCTACGCTGACGATAGGCTTTGTCATTGAGTAAATACGGAAAATAGTCTGCTCATCCATAGGGGTGGATTGTTTTGGACCCTGTGTGCCGGTCGTTTCAAGAACGCCGACCCCTTTACTATTCCCGACAAGCAAAATATTGCCAGCTACGAAACCACCGTCTACAGCTGCTTGCATCTGCGCTTTGATATCGGCGATCTCGTTTGCATCAATACCGAATTCGGTTGAGTCGATTTTTGTGATCGAGCTCGCATGGCTGCTGCCATGGTGATCGGCGAATACGAGAGAAGAGGTGAGAAGAGCTGTTGCCGTGAGAGCGCCAGCTAGGGGGTTGAATAACTTCATGTCAATTGTCCTTAAAGATCGACTGATCGGGTAGCGTTCGAGTCTACCCGATCGGCCTTTTAGGGACAATTAGCTAAGGCGATCCACTGCGCAGTGCAGTGGTCGAAGACCTCCTAATCGAAGTCGCGCAGTAGAGATTCTCGAATTGAGTCAGGAACCGGATCGACTACGGACTGGTAGTTAACATGTTCGCTGCGAACGACCCATTTTGCGCCGGCTTTCGCGGCGGCGATCATCTCATCGCTAAATTCAAAGCGCAGGAAATGCACGGAGGAGGTTTTCTCATCGGTTGAGCGCTCGAGGTCCTCGTTCGCGATTGGGTAAACTGGTTCAAAGCCTTCGATCTGAATCGATAACTGCTCTTCGATCCCTATTAGCTGCCCTAAACGTTCACGGCGTTCAGCTTCTACTGGAAACTCGAGCATAAAAGTCGCTTTGAGGTTCTTGCCGTCAGGGATGAGTGGGTTATACGCTTCTAGCTCACCTTCAAGGTCCTCTTCACTGCGGATTTTCTCAGCGCGAATCAGTTCAAGCACCTGGTAGCGCATTACCATGTAGTCTTCAAAATGAATCGACGCGTTGTCTCCTAGGGGCAGGCGACGCGTCTTTTTGTGATCCATCATCGACTGGCGAATCGCGGGACGCTGTGCGTTGTATTCTTCGATTGAGAGCAGATCTGAAAGAGCAATTTTTTTCATGTTTATCCTATCTAATGCGTTTTTTTGCAGTGGGCTCGACTAGGGATTAGATGCCGTAAGCGAGACACAGCAGGTCAAGTGGATGGATGGCGTCTTGGCTGTCCTTGGCCTTATTTTTTAAGTTGTTCTCGATATGGCGGCCGGCAACAGGGCAGTCACTACCGTAGTGATCGGGTGCCTGCTGTTGTATCTGTTTTACGATAGGCCCAGCGATCTTATTGGCAAACTCAAGTGTTTCTGATTTAACCCCGTAGGTGCCGTCGTGGCCTGAACAGCGCTCTATATTCTTAACCATGGTGTCTTGAATGAGTTCAAGCACGAGCTTGGTTTTTGGGCCTATGTTTTGTACACGCTGGTGACAAGCAACGTGATAGCTGACGTTACCGAGGGAGTTTTTAAAGTCGAGATTCAGTCGGCCCTCTTTATGTAGCTTATGCAGGTATTCAAAGGGGTCGAAGAATGCCTTGGCGACGGCCTGAACTTGCTCGTTTTCCGGGAACATCAATGGCAACTCTTGTTTAAACATCAGCACACAGGAGGGCACAGCTGCCACGATAACATTTCCTGCTTTAACCGTTTCGTAGAGCGCCGGAATATTCTGCGACATGAGTTTTTCGACAGTCTTCAGATCGCCAAGTTCGAGTTTTGGCATGCCGCAGCAATGCTCGCGCGCCGCGAGATCTACTCCGACGCCGTTGTGCTCTAATACTTTAATGACGCTATCTGCAATCGACGGCTCGTTGTAATTGCAGTAGCAGGTTGTGAACAACGTAACGCGCTCGTGCTGGGTTCTTTCCGCAGCTTGATTTTCTGACGCTTTCGCTGCGGCCTCTGTGACTTTTTTGGGATCAAAAATTCGAGCGCCGTGTGTTTTCCGCGAGGGCTTGGTGGTGTAGGGCGGCAATTTAGCGTCTTTATGAATGCCCAATGCTTTGTCTAGCAGCGCGCGCACCGGTGCGGTTTTGTTGCCGACATTGACCAGTGTATTCACAACCGGCATTGAGGCAACTTTGCCGATCATGTCTGTACTGGTAATGATATTGTCGCGAAATTTTGTATCGCCTTTTTTGAAGTTGATCGCTTTTGCCCTCAGCATGAGGTGAGGGAAGTCAACATTCCATTCGTGGGGCGGCACGTAGGGGCATTTTGTTAAATAACAGAGATCGCAGAGGTAGCACTGATCGACTACCTTGTTGTAATCCGCAACATCGATGCCATCGACTTCGAGCGTCGGGCTTTCGTCGACAAGATCAAAAAGTGTAGGGAACGCATTGCACAGGCTGACGCAGCGTCGGCATCCGTGGCAGATATCATAGACGCGCTCGAGCTCTTTGTTGAGGTCGGTTTCGTCCCAGAACTTTGGATCATTTTGATTGAGGGGGTGCCGAGTGGGGGCGTCAAGGCCGCCTTCTCTACCTTCGTTAGCCATAGCCAAGCTCCAAGAGATCCTATGCGCGATCTTCTTCCATGTGAATGCGTTTTATTGGTGTTTTTTTGAGCGAACTAGCTTCTATCTAGCTCTTTAATGCTCTGTCGCAGCATGCGACGCTAACAGCTCCTCGGGCCCGAGGAGCTGTTAGTTTTAGGCAGACGTCTTAGTCGTTCAAAGAGTCTAATGCTTTCTGGAAACGGTTTGCATGTGAGCGCTCTGCCTTGGCGAGAGTCTCCATCCAATCGGCGATCTCGTCGAAGCCTTCGTCACGTGCGTCTTTTGCCATTCCAGGATACATGTCTGTGTACTCGTGGGTTTCACCCGCGACGGCCGACTTGAGGTTTTCCTCTGTGCCACCCATAGGCATGCCAGTGGCCGGATCACCCACTTCTTCAAGATATTCGAGGTGGCCGTGCGCGTGGCCCGTCTCGCCCTCAGCGGTAGAGCGGAAAAGCGCTGAAACGTCGTTGTAGCCTTCTACGTCGGCTTTCTGTGCGAAATAGAGGTAGCGGCGGTTGGCTTGAGATTCGCCCGCGAAGGCTGCCTTCAAGTTTTCTTCGGTCTTTGAACCTTTAAGTGACATGGTGTTCTCCTAGTTTCATTTGCAAATAAAGCGTGTCTAGCTATGCTTCGACAGGATAACGATTAAACACGGCGCCTAGATGACATTCCGTGAATAGATTGGCAGTCTAGGTGATGCTCGTTCAACACTCAAATTGAATTTATCGAGTGCCACCATCGTTTTTTTCGATTAAGATTCGTGTATGTCTCCTTCTATAAAACAACTCAAATACCTCTGTGCAGTAGCTGAGTACAAACACTTCACTAAAGCCGCAGATGCCTGCTTTGTTACGCAATCCACGCTGAGCGCGGCGATTGCAGAACTCGAGTCGCAGCTCGATGCGAAAGTGTTTGAACGGAACAAGAAATCTGTCCTCATTACGCCGCTTGGCGAAAAACTGCTCAAACAGGCCCGTGTCATTCTCGGCGACGTTGAGGATTTCGTTGCGCTGGCGAGGGCCTATGCCGAGCCGCTATCAGGCGACCTTCGGCTTGGTGTTATTCCTACAATCGGCCCATTCCTGTTGCCGCCTATGCTGTCTAGCCTCAGGCGCAACTTTCCCAAGCTCAAACTTTTTCTGAAAGAAGAAATGAGCGCTCAGCTAGAGCGGCAATTGCAACAGGGACAACTTGATCTCATTATCCTCGCGCTGCCCTATGCCCTGCCCGACATGGAAGTGATCAGTCTGTGCAAAGACGAGTTTTTGCTCTGTCTACCGCCTGGGCACGCCTTCGAGAATTTAAAGCAGGTTGAACAAAAGCAGCTCAGGGGCGAAAGCTTGTTGCTGCTCGAGGAGGGGCATTGCCTCAGAGATCATGCGCTTGAGGCCTGTCAGCTAAAGGCCGCGGCAACCGATATCGTCTATCAAGGCAATAGCTTGCATACCTTGGTGCAGATGGTTGCCAACGGTCTCGGGCTTACGCTGCTGCCGGCGATGTCAGTTGCTGCCGACGTGTTGGGTGACACTCACTTGAGTATCAAGCATTTTAGTAATGAAAATGTCGATCGTGAAATAGGTATGGCTTGGCGTAAAACCGACCCCCGCCGAGACGACTATTTACTGCTTGCAGAGCATATCAAGGCCCATCTCGCAGCGACGGCTAAGACTGAATCGTCGGACGCCGTAGCGAAGAAAGCCGTAGCGAAGAAAGTGCGCTAAGTGAGAGTGTATGCAGTGTCCGACATTCATGTCGACTACCCTCAAAACCTTGAATGGGTGCTTGGATTAGACTGCCACGAATATCAAGCAGATGTATTGTTGCTCGCGGGAGATGTGTCTGAAGACATGAATCTGCTCGAACGTGTGCTGCGCGGCTGCCTAGAGCGATTCGCCAAAGTGATGTTCGTGCCGGGTAATCATGACCTATGGGTACGCCGCTGCACCTATGACTGCTCTCTTGCAAAATTTGGAAGAATTCTTGAGCTCTGCGGCGAATTGGATGTGGCAACCGAACCTTTTGAATACGCGGGAGTAGAGTTTCTGCCGTTGTTCTCTTGGTACGACTTTTCCTTCGGATCGATGGAGCGATCGCTGCGCCTTGGTTGGCGCGATTTTTACGCTTGCAGTTGGCCAGAATCGCTTCCAGATAGTCATGCCGTAACGCGTTATTTTCACCAGCTCAACAATGGCGTTTTCGAATGGATCAAAGCGCGATCGGTGCATCGTAGTCACGAGAGCCACGGGCTAGCACCCAATCCGCGTATCACCTGCTCGCATTTTCTCCCGACTATCGAATTGATGCCTAGCTGGGTGCCCGAGTCAAAACGCACCGTCTACCCCGTTCTGGGAAGCGTTGAGTTAGGCGCTCAAGTCCGTCGTCTCGCGCCAGATATTCATGTGTATGGCCATAGCCATGTCAATCAAATCATCAAAATCGATTCGACGCACTACGTCAACAATGCCTTCGCCACGCCAAGGGAGACGCGTATTGCCGCGAAACAGCTTCGTTGTATTTACGACAGCCAAGACAGCAAAACTCTTTCACGTTTGAGCGCAATGGCCAAAAGCGGAGGGTTGTGGTCGTGAGTGAGACAATTGATCTTTGGATACTTGATTCGTCAGGATTCGATCTTGCCGCTCTCGAAGCTAGCGCAAAGAATCTGCTGAGTGTGTCTGAGCAGCAGCGTTATGAACGCTACGCGCTCGCGCGGAGCAAGCATCAGCTGCTGATCTCACGGGTGATGCTACGCGATGTGCTCTCGCGCTACGTTAATAAGGACGAATTACAACTTACCGTTGGCGCACATGGTCGCCCAGAACTTATCAAGAAGCGCGGCTTGTCTTTCAACCTGTCGCATTCGCGAAATCGCGTCGTGATTGCGGTTACACAGGCAGGCATACTGGGCGTAGATGTCGAATACGCGGCGAGGCAGCGCCGCGTTGAGAGGCTAATCGCGCGCTACTTTTCAAAGCGCGAGCAATCTGCGCTTCTCGCACTTCCCGAGCCCTCTAGGTTGGCGCGGTTCTATTCGCTTTGGACACTCAAAGAGGCGTATATCAAGGCACGCGGGCTCGGCTTGGCGATACCACTAGGCGATTTTAGCTTCAGCTTTGCAGAGGATGCCCAAATGAGCGACGCGGATGAGGATTCACCCGCGTCTGTGAGTATTAGCTTTGAGGGCTCTTTGGTGGATCAAAAGCCGGCACTATGGCGTTTCTGGCGGGGGGCGCTGGCGGGTGAGGACTATGCTTTTGGGCTTGCCTTACAGTCTGCGGGTGATGCTCAAACTAGGAATCAACCAATCGAACTCAACATACGCTATTCTGATGCGGTACTAGGGCTCGATCACTGGCGCCACGCTTAACCATCGATGCCATCTTCCAGTTGATTTTGAGGCGCGCGCCACATCTTTACTGTTTTAATCACATTGTCTTTGACCTGCACAATCTCTGCGTAGTAGCCATCAAGATTGATGCAGACAGAGGAGTCAGGTATCGACTCAAGTGATTCGGTAAGCAGGCCGTTGAGCGTTTTTGCACCGCTGCTTTCGAGATCCCAGGACAAGACTTTATTGATGTCTCTGACGCTGGCTGAGCCGTCAATTAAAAAGCTTCCGTCTTCCTGTGGATGAATGTCCTTGCTGCTCGCAGCAAGGTCGGTTGTAAACTCGCCAACAATTTCTTCCAGAATATCCTCTAAGGTGATGATTCCTTTGACCGCCCCGTACTCGTCGACTACCACCGCCATGCGCTCTTTTTTCTTCTGAAAGTTAAACAGCTGCGTGTGCAGAGGCGTGCTTTCTGGAATGAAATAAGGCTCGGCGGTTTCCTGAAGTAATGCCGACTTGTTCAGCTCTTCTATGCCAATTAGTTTGCCTGTGCTACGCAGGTGAAGCACGCCGACGATATTGTCGATATCGTGTTTGTAAACTGGTAAACGAGTGTGCTGAGCGCTGCTAATTTGTAAAAGTATGTCATTGAGATCATCTTCGATATCGATTCCAACGAGCTCGTGGCGAGGAACGAGAATATCGTCCACAGTCACTCGCTCGAGGTCGAGGATATTCATGAGCATGCCGTGACGGCGGCGGGGAATGCGACCGCCGGATTCATAGACCACCGTTCGAAGCTCTTCAGGGGTAAGCTGGTTCTCGTTGCTATTGGCCTCGGAGCTAAAGCCGAGTAGGCGAACTAAGGCGTTGGACACCACGTTGACGATCCACACCACCGGATAGAGAAGCTTGAGCAACAAGGCGAGTAGCAAGCTCGATGGATAAGCGATTTTTTCGGGATACAGCGCAGCAATTGTTTTGGGTGTTACCTCGGCAAAGATAAGCACGACAAGTGTGAGGACAACAGCCGTCAGAATTGGAGAGGGGTCGCCGAATAGGGCGATCGCAATCGAGGTCGCGATAGAGGCGGCGAGAAAATTGACGAAATTATTGCCAATGAGTATCACTCCGATCAATTTGTCGGGGGACTCAAGGAGCTTACTCGCGCGCTTCGCCCCTGCGTGATTCGAACGCGCTAAATGACGAAGTCGATAGCGGTTGAGACTCATCATGCCCGTCTCACTCGATGAGAAGTAAGCAGACGCAATAATTAGCGCGAGGAAAGAGAGTAGAAGAGCGAGTAACGAACTGTCGTCTTGACTCATGTTTAATAGTTGCCTGAGTGGGTTGCCAAAGTGAGTTTTCTAAGTGGAATGTTAGAGAGTTATTTTATGAGGTATTCAAGCGCAAATTTTGAGCCATAAAAACCAAGAATCAACAGGGCGAAACCGCTCAGCGTAAAGCGAATTGCTGTGACCCCTCTCCATCCTAAACTGCTGCGCCCCCATAGAAGAGCTGCGAAAACAATCCATGCGAGTAGAGAGAAGAAAGTTTTGTGAATGACACCGTCGATTCCCCAAATGTTATCGAAAAATACGAAGCCGGCGAAGATGGCGGTGCTCAGCAGAAGCTGGCCGGCCCAGAGAAGTTCGAACAGAAGTGCCTCCATGTCTTGAAGTGGAGGTAGTTTGTTTAGCAACCCGCCCGGGTGATGATGTTTAAGTCTGTTATTTTGATAAGCGAGCAGGAGCGCCTGCAGCGCAGCAATGGTGATCACGCTGTAAGCCAATATAGACAAAAGGACATGGCTTGCCGATCCGGTATCGAGCTGTGTCGGTGGAAACTGGCTAGTCACGCTCAGCGATGCAGCAATCGAGAAAATCGCAAGCGGGAAAAGAGCCAAAAAAAGGTTTTCTAAAGGCTTCCTTAAACTGCTGACTAGGACAAGCAATGAGATAACCGCACTAATTAGTGTGCTGATTTCGACGAGACCAAAATGCCAGCCTCCGGGCGCGTGCAGCAAGGCGAAGGCGCTCGCAGCGTGTGCTGTGGCTGCGACGAAGCCGCAGGCGAGCATAGCTGATCGGCGATGCTGTTTTTGCGGCCCTGCCACCTGCAGCGAAAGGCTTACGAGGTAGAAGAGAATCGCGAATACGCCAGCTATTTCTTGCATGTTTATGGGCCAGATTGTCGCCTAAAGCGACGAGACGAATAAGTTGAGTCTAATAGGCCGAAAGTGTCGCACATGTAACAGGGTCGTTGAAGTAGTTTTTGGGCGTCATTTTAGCGTGTAACTGCGCTATACTTGCGCCCTATCAGATTGAATCGCGAAATTTTAATCTCCCGTTATAACGAGCAATTGCAGAATTAGGTGGTAATAAACAGGTGTTCGATACCCTTAGCGAAAGACTCTCAGGCACGTTCCGCAAGCTAACTGGCAAGGCAGTACTGTCAGAGGAAAATATTCAGGACGCGCTGCGTGAAGTGCGGCGTGCGTTACTCGAAGCTGACGTTGCGCTTTCTGTCGTCAAAGATTTTACCGATCGTGTCAGTCTGCGGGCGGTGGGACAAGAAGTCAGCAAGAGCCTGAGCCCGGGACAGGCCTTTATAAAGATCGTGCAAGCAGAACTCGAAGCTGTGATGGGTAATGCCAACAGTGAACTCGATCTCAAGGCTGCACCGCCTGCTGTCATTCTTATGGCAGGTTTGCAGGGTGCGGGTAAGACGACATCGGTAGGAAAGCTTTCACGCTATCTCAAGCAAACGGCCAAAAAGTCGGTCATGGTGGTGAGTGCAGACGTTTATCGACCGGCGGCGATCAAGCAGCTACAGACACTTGCCGCAGAGGTTGAGGTTGAGTTTTTCGAGAGTAATGAGCAACAGAAGCCGGAGGCTATTGTTTCTGCAGCGCTAGTCGAAGCTAAGCGCAAGTTCATCGACGTTCTTATTGTCGATACTGCTGGTAGGTTGGCAGTTGATGCAGAGATGATGGCGGAGATCGGTGATCTGCATGCGCTGTTAAAGCCAGTTGAGACACTTTTTGTCGTCGACGCGATGACGGGTCAAGATGCAGCAACCACTGCGAAGGCCTTCAATGATGCCCTGCCGCTGACCGGTGTGATTCTAACCAAGGCAGACGGTGATGCTCGAGGTGGCGCTGCACTGTCTGTGCGGCACATAACCGGCAAGCCGATCAAGTTCATCGGTATGGGTGAAAAGAGTGATGCGCTAGAGCCATTTTATCCCGATCGCATTGCTTCTCGTATTCTCGGCATGGGCGATGTTCTGTCACTTATCGAAGAGGCTGAGCGCAAAGTTGACAAGGCGCAGGCAGAGAAGCTCGCTAACAAGATCAAGAAGGGCAAGGGTTTCGACCTTGAGGATTTTCGCGAGCAGCTCAAGCAAATGCAAAATATGGGTGGCGTTTCCAGCATTATGGACAAGTTGCCAGGCATGGGCGCGCTGCCGCCTGGTGCAGCTAAGATGGTCGATGATTCGAAGTTTAAGCGAATGGAGTCAATTATCAATTCAATGACTCCGCGTGAGCGGCGCAATCCGGATGTGTTGAACGGTTCTCGCAAGCGCCGTATTACGCAGGGCTCGGGCACGCAAATTCAAGATCTAAACCAGCTGCTCAAACAGCACAAGCAGATGCAGAAAGTGATGAAAAAGATGAAGGGCGGCAACATGGCAAACATGATGCGTGGCCTAGGTGGGATGCGCGGTATGGGCGGAATGGGTGGTCCCGGAGGTAATTTCCCACGATTCTGAAAGTGTCTCGGGCTGTCATCGGCAACTGTCCTCGTTGCTCGGATGGCGGCGGGGCGGTTTGGTTAGATTTGGCGCGTTATACCTGCTTCCAATCCCCACTTATTTAACATAGAATACCCGCCCTTTTATCCAGGCCGGATATTTCGTGCGCTGTTTATAAGATAAAACAGCAGAAAAAAAACGGCTCGTCGGCATAAGTCGCGGATTTAATAGAATATTTGCTAAGTAAACCTAACAGGAATTAAGTATGGTCACGATTCGACTATCTCGTGGTGGCGCTAAGAAACGTCCTTTTTATCACATCACGGTTACTGATAGCCGCTCATCGCGCGATGGCCGTTTCATCGAGCGCATCGGTTTTTTCAACCCACGCGCCACCGGCGGTGAAGAGCGATTGCGTCTGGATCAGGAACGCATGGCCTACTGGCAAGCTCAGGGTGCTCAGATGAGCCCTCGCGTAGTGTCGCTAGCGAAGGATGCCGCTAAAGCGCCAAGCACAGAGGCATAGTCCTGAGCTTGAGCGGTTCGGGTGACAGTAACGCGTCGAATGAAGCCTGGGTAGTCTTAGGCAAAGTCGGCAAAGTGCATGGCATCAAGGGCTGGGTGCGAGTCATCTCGTTTACCGAGGCCCCAGATGGCATTCTGGATTATCCCGTACTAAGGGCAGAATTTGATAGCAGTCTGGCACCGGCTTCCGCCTCGCGTCTGTTAGAGGTAGATGATTATCGGCAACAGCCGAAAGGGTTAATCGTCCACTTTAAGGGGATCGATAATCCGGAGGAGGCGAGGTTGCTAAACGGCGCCACGCTTTCGGTAGAAAGACAGGCCCTACCTGAGCTCGAAAGCGACGAATACTATTGGTATCAGCTCGAGGGACTAACGGTAGTAAATTTGCGGAATGAATGCTTCGGCGTCATTAAAACGATGCTAGAAACCGGCGCAAATGACGTCATGGTGGTCAAGCCTACCGAAGAAAGCATTGACGACCGGGAACGATTGATTCCCTATCTAAGTGATTCGGTTGTGCAAAAAGTCGATCTCGATGAGGGTGTTATTCGAGTTGATTGGGAGGCCGATTATCTCGCCTAACCGCCGCGCTTGGCTCAGGTCGATCTTGGAGCGATGTTAGGGAAGAGAGATCAAGAAATGAAGATTGGCTTGATCACGCTTTTGCCGGAAATGTTCGCTGCCATAAGCGACTATGGAATATGCGGTCGGGCTATTCGAGAAGGATTAGTCGAGCTTAAGTTAGTTAATCCGCGTGATTTTACCGCGGACAAACACCGAACCGTCGACGATAAGCCTTTTGGTGGCGGGCCGGGTATGCTCATGAAGACAGAGCCTCTCGTCGCGGCAATTCGTGCGACGAAAGCGGCGTTGATGTGCAGCACGGAGTCTGTACCCAAGGTTGTTTACCTCTCGCCTCAAGGCGCGAAGGTAAATCAAGAGAAAGTAGTTAGTGAGTCACAGGCGGCGTCACTGATTCTCATCTGCGGCCGATACCAAGGGATCGACCAGCGGGTGCTAGAGAGCGAGATAGACGAAGAATGGTCACTAGGTGACTTTGTCATCAGCGGCGGTGAGATTGCTGCGATGGCAGTCGTAGATGCGATGATTCGTCGGCAAGTTGGCGCGCTTGGAGACAGTGACTCCGCACTGCAAGACAGTTTTGAGGAAGGTTTACTGCACTGCCCCGAATACACGCGGCCGCAGAGCTTTGAAGGACGTGACGTACCCAGTGTCCTGCTGAGTGGAGACCATGCTGCAATCAAGCGTTGGCGACACAAACAGGCGCTAGGAACGACATGGCGCAAACGACCCGACTTGCTAGAGGCTAGGGAGTTGACGCCAGAGCAGCGCTTGCTGCTCGATGAATACCAGAAAGAACACGGTGACCAGTAAGCTAGGCACCCCAAATCGAATTGACACAGAATAATCCTCAGGCGTGAGCCGCGGGGCCCAGAGAGTTTAGGAGCAGGCACGATGAGCAAGAACAAAATTATTCAGCAGATCGAAGCGTCACAGATGTCACGCGAACTACCAGATTTCGGTCCTGGTGACACGGTCGTTGTGCAAGTAAAGATTAAAGAAGGCGAGCGTGAGCGTCTTCAGGCATTCGAAGGCGTTGTAATTGGCCGTCGCAGCCGCGGATTAAACTCCGCTTTTACCGTCCGTAAAATCTCGCATGGTGTCGGCGTAGAGCGAACTTTCCAAGCGTATAGCAAACAGGTCGAGAGCGTCACTGTTAAGCGTCGTGGTGATGTTCGACAGGCTAAACTTTACTATTTGCGTGACCTCACTGGCCGTAAGGCGCGTATCACCGAAAAGCTTGAAAAGAAAGCCTAAGCGCTCTCTCTTGCGATCAGCTTAGCGCAACTTATAGCGACTAAGCTTAGCGACTAAGCCGGCTGATGCCGGCTTTTTTGTTCGTGAAATACGAAAAGCTCCTGCGGCTGGTAGGCAAATACTCACCTATGCCTTTCTGTGAAGAAGCAGTATCGAGAGCCCTTATCAATTGAGCCCTTCGCATTCAAATGCTATAAAATGGAGTCTCGTCAGTGGTCAACAAGCGGCCAGGAGCAAGAGTATGAAAGTTTTGATAGCGACCCTGCGGCATCACGTCGCCGTGCGGTTTGAACGGCTGAATTCAAGCATCACTAAGCGTTGGCTCATAGGTCTTCTCACCGCGATGTTGGCCCTGAGTGTCGGGCAGGTTAGTGCTCAGCAATCGCTCAGGGATAAGCTTTCGGCCGCCATCGAAACTGCCTCTGGTAACCAACTCAAAATAACCGCCTTAAAGAAAACAGTTTTGCCAACTATCTATGAGGTGCAACTCAGTACGGGAGAAATTCTTTACAGCGATATCTCCGGTGACTACCTGTTCGCTGGAGACATGTACAGAACGAGCCCGTCTGGTTTGGTCAATCTGTCTGCAACCTCTCGGCAGGGCACAAATTTGGAAAAGCTAAATAAGATTGCCGAGTCTGAGATGATAATTTTTGAGCCTGAAGAAACCAAGGCGACTCTTACCGTCTTCACAGACGTCGATTGTACGTATTGCCGTAAATTGCACGGTGAGCTCGATCAGCTTCTGGCTTACGGTATTCGTGTCAGGTATCTCGCTTATCCCCGCGGTGGTGCCGATTCCCCTGCCTTTCCTAAAATGGTGTCGGTATGGTGCTCGAGTAATCGCCACAAATCGTTTAATCAGGCAAAGAACGGGCAGAGTTTACCCGCAGCCGATTGCGAAACGCCGATTCTCGAACACTATGCGCTGGGCAATGAGTTCGGTGTGAACGGGACGCCAGCACTGGTCTTCCCCGACGGACGGCTTGTGCCCGGATATATTGAAGCGACGCGTCTCGCCGCTATGTTAGGCATTCTCTAAAAAGTATTCTTAGATAGGATTATTCAGTTAGGAGGCTGCCGCCTTCTTGCTAATCAAATCCAGTATAATTCAGGACGACGCGGCTGTGCGCGTCTCCTTCTTGCGAGGCTATGTGTTGGACTCTGTCAAATTAAAAACATTGAAAGTAGGTATTTGTGGCTATGGCACAGTGGGAAGCGGCACGCTCGCTCTACTGCAGGGCAACGCAAAGGAAATTACGCGCAAGACAGGCGTCGAAATTGAGGTTTACCGAGTGGCCTCCCGAAGCCTTCAAGTTGCTATCGCCGGAGTAACCCATTCAGGCACTGATCCTTTCGAGGTCGCATCCGACGAGGAGGTCGATGTCGTCGTCGAGGCGATGGGCGGGTTTGAACCTGCTTTTGAGGTGGTGAAAAAAGCCTTAGAAAACGGCAAGCATGTTGTAACTGCAAATAAAGCGCTGATTGCCGAGCGAGGGGCTGCGCTGATCGAGCTGGCCGAACAGAAAGGCGTAACGCTAGCCTATGAGAGCGCGGTGGCAGGTGGTATCCCTATTGTGAAAGCGCTTCGCGAGGGTCTTGCCGCTAACCGAATCGATTGGCTGGCGGGCATCATTAACGGCACTGGCAACTTTATACTCTCCGAGATGATGGAGAAGCAGCGAGAGTTTGCCGACGTGTTGGGGGAAGCACAAGCCCTCGGCTATGCAGAGGCTGACCCTACGTTCGACGTTGAGGGAATTGATGCTGCACACAAGCTGACAATAATGGCTTCGATTGCCTTTGGTATGCCCTTGGCCTTCGACAAGACGTATACGGAAGGTATCAGTGCACTGACTCCCGAGGACATCGGGTATGCCAAGGAGCTTGGATATCACATTAAGCATCTGGGCATTGCGAGACTCGAAAACGGCTGGGTACAAACACGGGTCCACCCTACGTTAATTTCTACCAAACATCTGCTAGCCCACGTGCATGGCGTTGGTAATGCAATTGTCGTTCACGGTCATGCGGTCGGGAGTACTCTCTATAACGGTCCGGGTGCGGGAGCGGAGGCAACGGCGTCGTCGGTTGTTGCGGATATTATCGATATCGCGCGTGCTAAAGCGCAGGGACTCGCCAGACCGAATGTCCCTATACTCGGGTTTGAAACACTAAGGACCGATCTCAAAGCGCTAACAATAGATGAGATTGAAACCGAATATTATTTACGAATCACAGCGCAAGATATCATTGGTGTGATGGCAAATGTCGCCTCTGAATTGGAGCGTTTTGGTATTGGCATCGATGCGCTGATCCAGAAAGAGAGCGACGGTAAAAATGTACCGATCGTTATACTGACAGATAAAGCGCGCGAAAGTGAATTGGATGAAGCTATCGCAGCGATAGAGAAGCTCACTAGTGTCACAGCGCCGGTAATGAAAATTCGTGTCGAGAGCTTCGGCGAATAAAAGGATTAATCGTGAAATACGAAAGCACACGTGGCGGTTGCCCTCAGCAAAATTTCGAGCAGGTGTTGCTCACGGGCCTTGCCCCAGACGGTGGTCTCTATGTGCCCACCGAACTCCCGCATTTTTCGCTTGAGGAAATCGCGTCCTGGCGAGAGCTAAGTTATCCAGAACTGGCTATGAAGGTGATTACACCTTTTATAGGTGAGGAGATCCCCACACAGGACCTGCGCGAAATCATCGAACAAAGTTATGCCGCATTTAATCATCCAGATATAGCTGCGCTCGAGCCTCTTGGTAATGAGGAGTATGTTCTCGAGCTTTTTCATGGCCCCACGTTGGCGTTTAAAGATTTTGCCCTGCAGGTGCTCGGCCGCCTTCTTAACTATATTCTGAGTAAGCGCGACCAACGGGTAGTTATTCTAGGTGCAACCTCGGGTGATACCGGCTCCGCTGCGCTCGAAGGCTGTCGTCATTCTGATCGGGTTGATATTTTTATCCTTCATCCGCATAACCGTGTCTCCGATGTCCAGCGCAAGCAAATGACAACGGTCTCCGGCAATAACGTGTTTAATCTCGCCGTTGAGGGAAATTTCGATGACTGTCAGCGAATTGTAAAAGCCGCTTTCGCTGATCAAAGTTTTCTTGCTGATGATCGACAGTTAGTCGCGGTCAATTCGATTAACTGGGCGCGCATATTGATGCAGATTGTTTATTATTTTTCGGCCGCTTTAAGGCTCGGAGGCCCAGAGCGCAAGGTGTCTTTTTCGGTACCCACGGGTAATTTCGGCGATATCTATGCAGGCTATCTTGCGAAAAAGATGGGACTGCCGATTGAGCAGTTAGTCGTTGCGACGAATAAAAACGACATTCTTCACCGGTTTATCGCCCATAATGACTACTCGGTGTCTGAGCTCGCAAAGACCTATTCGCCAAGCATGGATATTCTTGTGTCGAGCAACTTCGAGCGTTTTCTATTCGATGTGTTTGATCGTGATGGTGCAGCTGTCGCCGATCTGATGGCTAAGTTTGGTAAAGAAATTCGCAGCGTGCCTGACGAGCGCTGGCAGCGCGTGTCTGCAATTTTTGACAGTGCGGCCGTAGATGACGAGACGACCTGTGAGGTTATCGCATCGGTTAAGGCGCAGACTGGCATGTTGCTCGACCCGCATACAGCGATTGGGGTTGAAGCCGCTCGCCGTTGCCGTCGCGAGGCTTCGGTGCCGATGATCACATTGGCAACGGCTCATCCGGCAAAATTTGGCGATGCGATAACGGCAGCGGGTCTGGCTTCGCCAGAATTGCCAGAACACCTTGCTGATCTTTTCGAGCGCAAAGAGAACTTTAGCGTAGTCCTCAACGACCTTAGCGCCGTGACTGACTATGTGAAAAAGCACGCGCGGCGTTAAAGGATGCCACTAGAACTCATTACCCGCACGCCCGGCAATCTAGTTCTACCCGATTCTTTGCCGCCGTTGGTCCGCCGAATTTATAGTCAGCGTCCACTCGCAGCACTCACTGAGCTCGAGCTAAAACTGTCGCAGCTTATTTCACCTACGCAGCTCAAAGGAATCGACGCGGCAGTAGGGTTATTGGAAGCTGCGCTTAACAATGCAGAGCGGCTATTGATCGTCGCAGATTTTGACGCCGACGGCGCTACGAGTTGCGCGCTGGCTATGACTGTGATGCGCGCCCTAGGGTGCGCGCATATCGATTACATCGTGCCCAATCGATTCGAATATGGCTACGGGCTAACACCCGAAATCGTCGAGCTCGCGAAGGCAAAGGCTCCTGATCTTATTATTACCGTCGACAACGGCATCTCGAGTCTTGAGGGTATATCGGTCGCGCGCGAAGCGGGCATTAAGACTCTTATTACCGATCATCACCTGCCGGGGCGCGAGCTGCCGGCAGCGGATGCGATCGTCAATCCTAATCAGCCCGGCTGTGAGTTTCCGAGTAAAAGCATCGCAGGCGTGGGCGTGATTTTTTACGTCATGCTCGCGCTGAGGAGTCGTCTTCGAGAGAGCGGGTGGTTTGAACGGAAAAACATTCCTGAGCCGAATCTGGCCGAGCAGCTCGACCTCGTCGCGTTGGGCACCGTAGCCGATGTTGTCGCGCTCGATCACAATAATCGCATTCTAGTTAGTGAGGGCATCAAGAGGATTAGAGCAGGGCGTGCGCGCCCCGGGATTCTTAGCTTATTGACGCTCGCAAAGCGCGATTTCACGACACTCGCTGCAAGCGATCTGGGCTTCGCGGTTGGGCCTAGGCTTAATGCTGCAGGGCGTCTCGATGATATGTCGACAGGCATCGAATGTCTGCTCACGCTTTCCGAGCACGAAGCGTATGAGTATGCCTTGAAGCTCGACGGCATGAATAAAGATCGCCGCGATATTGAGGCAGGTATGCGCGAACAGGCGTTTGCTTTGGTCGAGCAGCTCGCCTTGGACGCCGATGATCTCCCCGCGGCATTGAGTCTGTTCGATGAGCGATGGCACCAGGGCGTAGTCGGCATTGTTGCCTCCCGAATCAAAGAGCGCTGTCATCGTCCCGTTATCGCTTTCGCGCTGGCCGATGCGGATGACCCTGATTCTGAGCTCAAGGGCTCGGCAAGATCGATACCGGGTTTTCATATACGCGATGCGCTTGATGCGGTTGCAACCGCTAATCCAGGCCTTGTGACTAAATTTGGCGGTCATGCGATGGCGGCGGGGCTTAGCCTCTCTCGCGCTAACTTTGATGCCTTCGCACGCGCATTTGCCGACGAGGCAACGCGTATTCTTAGTCCTGAACTGCTGCAGGCAACGATTGTGAGCGACGGCGAGCTTGCGGCCCATGAGTTAACGCTCAGCTGCGCTGAAGAGCTTGCTGCCGCAGGCCCGTGGGGGCAGGCGTTTCCGGAGCCCTTGTTTCACGGTCGATTCAAGCTGCAACAGCAGCGCCGCCTCGGTGAGAACCATCTTAAAATGGTGTTGAGTCCTCTAGACGATGAGGCGGTTATCATCGATGCTATTGCCTTTGCTGTGAGTGAGGAAGACTGGCCTGAGGCCACAGCGACCGAGATTGAGGTAGCCTATCGCCTTAGCATTAATGAATTTAGAGGGAATAGGACGGTTCAGTTGATGGTTGAGCGTCTTCTCCAAAGTCATTAGTGTGACTGCAGAGTGATTGAGCGACCGCACGAAGAGGAAGCATCAGACGCGGAAGCCGAACACCAATAGGTCTACAATGACAGTGAAGGACGTATTTGTTACCTTGTAGCCCTCGATTTAGCTGTCTATGAAACACCGTTTCTACTTGAATAATTGCAGAACATGGTGTTGCGTCTCTCCATCAATTTGCGGGCAAACGCGTTTATAGCAATGGAATAAAGCATGTTAATTAAGTCTTATAAGCTATTGTTATTAATTACTTTAAGCTTAATCTCTATGGTCTCTTCTGCGCAAATTCACAGGACAGACCAGATTGAGGTGGAGCTGCTTGCGGAAACCACCAATGTGGTGCCTGGTGAAACCTTGTGGCTCGCTATCCGCCTCAAACCGATCGAGCACTGGCATACCTATTGGAAATTTGGCGGTGACAGCGGTGAGGCAACAAGCACTAGCGAGTGGCGGCTCCCCGCAGGCGCAAGTGCCGGCGAAATCCAATGGCCGATTCCTGAGTGGACACCGTTTCCAGGCAGCGATCTGGTTACTTTTACTTATAAGAGGGAGGTATACCTGCCTCTCCCTGTTACAGTCCCCGCCGACTATGCAGATTCTTCGTTTAATCTCGCTACTCAAATTGATTGGCAGGTCTGCGATGAGATCTGTATACCAGGAGCAGCCGAGTTCTCACTCACGCTCCCTGTTGCTTCTCAGTCAACAATCGATCCGCGCTGGGTAGACGGTTTTGCAGAGGCGCGCGCTAATACGCCTCTCAAGCGCGAAGAACATGAATTGGTTGCCACATTTAACGCACACGGCGGCGAAATCAATGTCATGGTGCGGGCGCCGGATGCACGCTTCACCGACGCCGACGAAGCATGGTTCTTCCCACAGCAGCGGCGAGTCATGAAGTACGCGCCCGTGCGCAGGGTCATGCTCGACGGTGAGCGTGTACAGATAAGCACGGAACAGCATCGGCGCTTCGATCCTCAGCAAGGGGAACTCGAAGGCTTGCTCGCATTTATCGACAGCGAGGGACAGTTACATGGCTATGATGTGCTCGCGACGCGCTCGCCGGTAGCCTGGGATAACAGTATCGAGGTTGAACTGCTAAGCGAGTCAACAACACTTGTGCCCGGCCAGACACAATGGTTGGGTCTGAGACTAAAACCAGCAGCGCATTGGCACACTTATTGGAAAATGGGGGGTGACAGCGGCGAGCCAACGAGCCTCAGTGATTGGTCGGTACCGGCTGGCACTCGGATCGGCGAACTTGAATTTCCCGCGCCGCATTGGCTGCCTTTCTATGAGACAGACCTCGTTAATTTTGGCTACGAAGACGAGGTGGTCATTCCAGTTGCAATCACGCTGCCCGCTAACTTTAGCGATGACAGCGCAACAATAACTACGACTGCGTTTTGGAATGTGTGCGAGCAGATTTGTATTCCTGGTGAGCAGCGTCTCGAGCTTACTTTGCCTGTTGCGCAGAACATCCAGCTTGACGCCGTTGCTGAGGGGTATTTTGCTAAAGCGCGTGCGCAACTTCCGATTCAAGACCATGACATCGAGCAGAGCGTGGTCGCTGCGGGCGAACGTGTAAGTCTTGGGTTTAGCTCGGAGCAGGGTGTTTTTGACGGCTTTACCGATGCCTATTTTTTCCCCGAGAAGCGCCGTGTAATAAAGCCAGGCCCTCTGCGCGATGTCACCCTTAGCGCTAATTTACTCCAGATCACCCATTCGCAGCCGCGGCGTATGCTCGAAGACCTCAGCGAGGTTTATGGTGTGTTGGTGCTCGAAGACGCAGAGGGTGAGCGCGTAGCCTATGATTTCTCAAGCCCCGCGGTTGAATTGAGTGAATTTTCGCTGCTGCCCATGGCTGCGGTAAATCAGCAAGATCAGAATGGCGGCGGCTTGCTGCTTTACGTTGCATTCGCTTTCCTCGGCGGACTCATCCTGAACCTAATGCCCTGCGTGTTCCCAGTGTTGTCGATGAAGGCGCTAAGCCTCGCGAAAAATGCCGGCGCGACTGCAAAGAAGCAGCGCATGGACGGCTTAGCTTACACAGCGGGTGTTCTCGTCGCATTTATGGCGCTCGCGACGGTGTTAATCGTGCTACGCGCAGGCGGTGAGCGAATCGGCTGGGCGTTCCAATTCCAGCAGCCTTGGTTTTTGGCACTTATCGTCTATGTGTTCTTCATGCTCGCTCTAAGCCTGTCTGGCGTGTTCGAAATAGGGACGAGCCTCATGGGCATGGGCGGCAACCTAGCGCAGAAAGAGGGTTACAAGGGATCTTTCTTTACAGGGGTGCTCGCGACCACGGTTGCCACTCCCTGCACGGCGCCGTTTATGGGACCCGCGCTGGGCTTTGCTTTGACCCAGCCCTGGGCGCTAGCGATGATCGTGTTTATTTCTCTAGGGCTCGGTATGGCTGCGCCTATTCTGATTCTTTCTTATGTGCCGGTGCTGACTCGGTTCTTGCCCAAGCCTGGACAGTGGATGGAAACCTTTAAGCAGTTTATGGCATTCCCGCTCTATGCCTCTGCGCTTTTCTTCCTCTGGGTGCTTGGCAATCAGGTCGGGATCATGGGGATGACCCTCGTGCTCGGCGCCTGTGTCGTGCTCGCCTTTGCAGCCTGGTTATACCAAAAGCGATTCACGATGGGGCCGATCGCCTTGAGCTTAAATTATGCTACCGCCGCCGTTGCGATCGGTTTTGCTCTTTATTTGATGCAGACGCCATTTCTACAGACCCAGGCCCGTGAGGCGAGTGTCGCTGAATATGACGAGGAGGGTAACCTTCTCGCTAGCAGCGATAATTTCGAACCTTTTTCGGCTGCGCGACTTGCTGAATTGCGTGCGGCAGGCAAGCCGGTCTTTATCAATATGACCGCCGATTGGTGCATCACCTGTCTCGCAAACGAACAGACATCACTGGGCAGCGACGCGGTAAAGAAAGCGTTAATTGAGAATGACATCACGTATTTGAAAGGGGACTGGACGAACGAAGACCCAGAAATCACCGAAGTGCTCGAACAGTTTAATCGACCTTCGGTTCCGCTCTACCTCTTGTACCCTAGCGAGGGAGAGCCTGAAATCCTGCCACAAATTCTCACGCAGTCGACATTACTCGAAGCCTTTGGCGGTGTGTAATGAGCACATCATGGCGTGGGAGTTATCACTCCCGCGCCGTGCTATAACTCGCTAAAACGACGCTGACATTGTCTCTGCCACCATTGCGATTAGCATGATTGATCAGCATGCGGCAGGTGTCTGCTAGATCGCCATCAAACTCTCTTAGTGTGTCGCTAATCTGCCAGTCGGCGACCAGATCGCTTAAACCATCAGTGCAGAACAAGAGAAAATCGCCTTCCTGCAAAGTGCAACTGAGAGTGTCGACTTGGCTGGTCGGTTTGATTCCAAGTGCGCGGGTAACCACGTGTCCCATCCCTGTCGACCTAGAGTTGCGCTCTGTATAGAAGCCGTCGTCGATAAGCGATTGCAGAAGGCTGTGATCATGCGTCAATTGCTCTAGGCTACCGTGTCGAAATAGGTAAAGCCGGGAGTCGCCGATATGGGCAATAGTAAGCTGGTTATCCACCAAATGAGCCGCGATGGCAGTTGTACCCATTCCCTTGTTTTCGGGTTCTAACGCCTGTGCGAAGATCGCGGCGTTCGCCTCTTCAAGCGCTAATCTAAGGCTCTCTGCAGCCGAGTTTGCTGAGTCATTGTAGGATTTTGCGAAGTGCGCAGGTATGCACTCAACGGCAATCTGAGCGGCGACTTCGCCAGCGCGATGACCGCCCATCCCGTCGGCGATCACGATCAGTGTGGTTTCGGCATCGATGTGGAACCGATCCTGATTGACTTTACGTCTTCGCCCGCAGTCGCTCTGCGCTGCGAGGGAGAGTTGGCCGCTCGACCCTGCCACGAGTGAGTGAATCTCTGAAATGGCAGCGTAATTCTTGTACACGCTGTTGTTATTCTTGCTGCGCAAAAACCGTTTATCCTTTTGCTTCGGATCGGATTTGCATTCTAAGGCGCAGAGACTAGTCAGTAAACGATTGATTGCGAAGTGTTTGGCGCTTATGAGAGTGTGGTAACCTCAGCATTGACGCAGTCCACCCAAGGAGAGCAGGGCATGAAGATTCCAGGTTTTGCGATGACACTACTCGCGGTCGTTCTCGTGTTTTATCTGCTGATCGTCGGTGAGGCTCTGTTGCTGCCCTTAGTAATCGCTATCGCAATTTGGTATCTGATTAATACCTTAGCCGCGATGTTTGGTCGACTGCGACTCAATAAGTACGAACTCCCGCGCTTTCTCTGTTTGATTCTGTCGTTTCTGACGTTTGCGTTGACTCTCTGGGGTATAGGTGGATTTCTCGGCGGCAGGCTTGAGGAAGTCATGCAAGTAATACCGGTTTATCAAGTGAATCTGACATCGAGGCTTGAAAATCTTCCTTTCCTCGATATGGCTGCTTATCAAGAGCGCGGGCTCATGCAGATGATTACCGAATGGATAGACTTGCCCGCCTACGCTGCGACTATCGCGTCTTCCTTTGCAAGCATACTCGCGAGCGGTGGTTTAATTTCGATTTATGTTCTTTTTCTCTTTCTCGAACAAGGCAAATTCGATGAAAAAATCTCGGCCTTGTTTGGCGCAGGTGGACAGGAGGGAGATGTGCGAAAAATCATCGACCGCGTCCGCAATGACATACAGAAATACATCAGCATCAAAATGTTTACGAGTTCGCTTACCGGTCTTCTTAGCTATCTTTTCCTTCGTGCGGTCGATGTTGATTTTGCCGGTGTTTGGGGCCTTGTTATTTTCCTGTTGAACTTTATACCCACGGTCGGTTCTATAATTGCGACTATCTTCCCTGCGATGATCGCGCTCGCACAGTCTGAGGGCTATAGCCTGTTCTTGCTTGTGCTAGCGGGCATCGGAATTTTGCAAATCGGTATAGGCAACATACTAGAGCCTCGGTTGATGGGAAGTTCATTCAACCTGAGTCCTATAGTGATTTTGTTAAATCTCGGGCTGTGGGGCTATATCTGGGGTATTCCAGGTATGTTTCTGTGTGTCCCTTTTCTTATTATCCTTACCATTATTCTTAGCCACTTTCCCCAGACCCGTTATATTTCAGTCATTCTCAGCAGTGATGGCAAGCTCAGGGTTCCGGCTGATGAGGTTATAGATGACTTTGACTTTAAGCCAAACATGGCTGCGCTGCTAGGTCGAGATACGAATCCAGAGAACTAGTTTAAGGAAATGCGGAGTGTGAACGAGGGGCACTGACTCTCCTTTTTCTGTCGCTCTGAGCCAAAAAAAACGCCTGCAAAATCCGCTCGCTAGGCGTTATACTTCCTCCCTTTTGATTGCAGCCTGATCAGCAAACTCATGCCAGCCTCGCGCTGGCACTTTAGTCGATAAGTAGAGATTATGAAAAGCGCAGAAATTCGCCAAAAATTCCTTCAATTCTTCGCCGACCGCGGTCATGAAATCGTACCTAGCAGCTCGCTGGTACCAGGCAATGATCCAACGCTTCTGTTCACGAATGCGGGCATGGTCCAGTTTAAGGACGCTTTTTTGGGCGACGAAGTGAGATCGGTCAATCGAGCTACCAGCTCGCAGCGCTGCGTGCGGGCCGGTGGTAAGCATAATGATCTAGAGAACGTAGGCTACACGGCGCGTCATCATACTTTCTTCGAAATGCTCGGCAATTTCTCGTTTGGCGACTATTTTAAGCGCGAAGCGATCAAGTATGCGTGGGAGTTTCTTACCGTCGAGCTAGGTCTACCGGCGGAGAAGCTGTGGGTAACAGTTTATCAAGACGACGACGAAGCGGCTGCCCTGTGGTTGGATGAAATGAAAATTGATCCAACCCGTTTCTCGCGTCTGGGCGAAAAAGATAACTTCTGGGCGATGGGCGACACAGGCCCCTGCGGCCCGTGTTCCGAAATCTTCTTCGATCATGGCGAAGACGTGCCAGGTGGCCCGCCAGGTAGCCCTGACGAAGACGGCGATCGTTACATCGAAATCTGGAATCTCGTCTTCATGCAGTACGAGCGCAAAGCCGATGGCACGCTAACGCCACTGCCGAAGCCCTCTGTGGACACCGGTGCGGGTCTCGAGCGCGTCGCCGCTGTTTTGCAAAACGTACACAGCAATTACGAGATCGATCTTTTTCAGTCACTGCTCGCCGATATCGGGGTGATCACCGGCGTGGAAGATCTCACCAATAATTCGCTACGGGTTATTGCCGACCATATTAGGTCCTGCTCGTTCCTCATCGTTGACGGTGTGCTGCCGTCGAACGAAGGACGCGGCTATGTTCTGCGTCGAATTATTCGCCGAGCGGTTCGTCATGGCTATCAACTCGGTGTGAAGGAGGTGTTTTTCTATAAAATTGTCGCAGGACTCGTGAAAGTAATGGGCGAAGCCTATCCTGAATTAAAGGCAAAACAGAGTAGTGTCGAAAAAGCGCTGCGCGATGAAGAGCAGCAATTTGCGCGAACGCTCGAGAACGGCATGGCGATTCTGGAAAAAGCGATTGCTAATCTCAACGGAGACACGCTGGCTGGCGAGACGGTGTTTAAACTCTATGACACCTACGGGTTCCCTGTTGATCTCACTGCTGACGTCGCTCGTGAGTCCGGCATTACGCTCGATATGGAGGGGTTCGAGGCAGCGATGCAAGTTCAACGCGCGCAGGCGCGCGCGGCCGGCAATTTCTCCGCAGTCGATAAGCTAGAACTCGACGGCGTGGAGGTGACTGATTTCCGCGGCTACGAGGCATTAGAGGCGTCCGGCGATGTTGCTGCAATCTATGTCAACGGCAAGCCGCAAGACTCGCTAAAAGCAGGTGAAGCCGCGACGCTGGTGCTAACTAGCTCTCCATTCTATGGAGAGTCGGGTGGGCAGATAGGAGACAGTGGCACTCTGTTTGCCGAAGGTGTTGAATTTCGCGTCGATGACACGCAGAAGCAGAATGATGTGTTGCTACATATCGGCGAACTCGTCATCGGTTCACTCAAAGTAGGGGACGCACTTGCTGGTCAAGTAGAGGCGAGCGCGCGTAAAGCGATCACACTTAACCACTCGGCTACGCACCTCACGCATGCGGCGCTTCGCAATACGCTCGGAGAACATGTGACTCAGAAGGGATCGCTGGTGGACGCAACGCGACTACGCTTCGACTTCTCGCACTCAGCACCGGTGACTGCGGATGAGCTCGCAAAAATTGAAGCCGCTGTGAATGCCGAAATATTGGCGAACACTCAGGTTGCGAAAGAGGTCATGGCGTTAGAGGCAGCGCAGCAGCGCGGTGCGATGGCGCTATTCGGCGAAAAATACGGTGACGAAGTTCGCGTGGTCAGTATGGGTGGCAAATTCTCCGTCGAATTCTGCGGTGGCACACACGTCGAGCGCACGGGCGATATTGGTCTTTTTAAAATTTTGAGCGAATCAGGTATCTCCGCGGGTGTTCGCCGAATCGAAGCGGTAACTGGGCAGGGCGCACTCGCGCTTGTTGCACGTGAAGAGCAGACGCTTAAACAGCTATGCGAGCTCGTTAAAGCTAATCAAGATGATTTGCTCGAGCGCGTGAAGCAGATAAATGCGAGTAATAAGACGCTAGAGAAAGAGCTCGATCAGCTCAAAGCGAAAATGGCCTCGAGCGCGGGCAGCGACCTCGCGGCCAGCGCAAAAGAGGTTGGCGGCATTAAGCTTCTAGCCTGCGCGGTCGACGACTTCGATCCGAAGGCGTTGCGCGAGACGGTAGATCAGCTCAAAAACAAGCTCGGCACCGCGGTCGTGTTACTGATCAGCACTGCGGGTGGAAAAGTCAGTATCGTCGCCGGCGTAAGTAAAGACCTTACCGATCGCATTAAAGCGGGTGAGCTTGCCAACATGGTTGCTACACAGGTCGGTGGCAAGGGGGGAGGTCGTCCAGACATGGCCATGGCGGGTGGAAGCGATGTCGAAGCGGTGCCGGCTGCCGTGGCGAGCGTTGAAGAATGGGTTGCTAACAAGCTTTAAGGCTTCGTCAAGCAGCTAGTGAAAACAAGCTCGCCTCGAGGCGAGTTCTTTCTGCCCTTGTAGGGCATCGAGTAGAGAATAATGGCGCTGTTAGTATTGAAGTTCGGAGGTACCTCGGTAGGTAC
>JAFMKB010000099.1 GCA_017853205.1 Gammaproteobacteria bacterium | reverse complement strand
CAAACACCTCTCGATCGTCCAGTAACCGCTTGATCCGCATATTCAGCCCCTCTATGGAGTGTTAAAGCCTGTACTGTTACTCCGCGTGTCAAGCGGACTCAGGCCCCGCCCCCTAAAACCTCAAAATGGCCTTATCCGGACCCCACCCCCGAGGGTAGCCCCACTTGCTCAGAAAGGTTCCCTATTATGCTAGTACATACTATTCTGGACATACGATTAGGTAACTTGTGCGAATACAGGCGCAATCACCGGAATATCAGGCAATCAGTAGCAATCGAACTAATGGCCTTGAGGGCCAGATGAATCTTGCTGTGTTTGAATCTTAAGATAGCAGTCAAAGAGTTGAGAAGGGGAATCAGGTAAAGACCCTTTGGCAGTTATAATTGAACCTCTGACCCCATTTATTCTGGCTGAAGGAAGTGATCGGTTTACATCGCGAGGAGGAAAAAGAAGATGCGTGTATTGAAGATTGTCCTGTTTGCTATAGGCATATTGATTGTGCTGCCACTCGTCGTTTTGCGGGTCGCTGGGTTCGAGCCGCAGTACATCGACCCAACGAGTCCCGCGTTTGCCGAGAATGGCAGAACTGCCCGAGCGGGCTTCTGGCTCAAGGGCGAGGTCGTGAAGGAACCGGTGACGAATTGGGATTGGGTTTATCAAGTAAACGATCCGATTCGTGGCAACACGGTGATGCTTGAGACACGCACCTGGTACGGCATTCCCCATTCTGTAACGATCAATCTGGTTGCTCGCGGAAAAGACCTCTACCTCAGCGGTAGTGAGCAGGACTTCAGGCTCGAGAAGGAATTCCCGTATTCCAAGGTATGGTGGGCCAACA
Organism: Gammaproteobacteria bacterium; assembly: GCA_017853205.1. Taxonomy (GTDB): domain Bacteria; phylum Pseudomonadota; class Gammaproteobacteria; order Pseudomonadales; family Pseudohongiellaceae; genus UBA9145. The sequence continues at coordinate 3,356 of JAFMKB010000099.1, read as the reverse complement.
TAGAACGGGATCCGCGTATTCGCCTGAAGATAGACGGCAAGATCTACGAGGCGACCGTCGCGCTGGTGCAGGACCGTGCCGAAGTAGCCGAGCTGATCGGCAGGAACCCGGTAACAACCGCGGTCGATGAGAATGGTCAGGAGCGGATCACCGGCGTGCGGCACTACTGGCGCGTCTTTCAGCGCAATATACCCGAGTACGGTGATGGCGCCAGTTAGGCATGGTTCCTGCGGTGCCTGAATGTCGGCCATCTTTTTTGAGGCGGGTCGGATTTATTCGGAAGGCTGTGGCGCTTTGCGCCGCGAGTGCGACGACTGATGGAGTCCAACATGCAAGCACGAAATTAGAGTGTGTTAAGAAGTGTGCTAAAAATTCGGCACTTCTTAGTCTAAAACTACTGTATTTTTATTCTGACCCCTTTTCTGCTTCTACCCTGAGAACGAAACCTTCGAATATCATAAACCAATTGAAATAGTCAGCACGAGGAAAAACAAAATGTCTGGATTCCTTTCTCATTCTTATTTTACGTCTCGTTGTGTACCGCTGGCATGTTGCCTCATCTTGCAAGGGTTTGTTTCCTCTGTTTCGGCGCAATCTGCTGCAGATTCCGTGCTGAGTGACTTTTCAGTTGTCACCGACAGTATGTTGATGTCACCACCTGCAGAGGACTGGCTGATGTGGCGCCGTACTTACGGTCTTAGCGGCCATAGCCCACTTAGCCAGATCAATCGAGACAATGTTACAGACCTCGAAGTCGCCTGGAGTGTAGAGCTCGGAAGCGGCAACAGCATGACTACACCGCTCATCCACGATGGCGTGATGTTTATCGCTGATACTGAAAATCGCCTTTTAGCACTGGATGCAAGCAACGGCGACGAACTCTGGCGCTACCAACACGATTTGGACAACACCGATGCCCGCCGCGTGAGCATGGCCTTACATGGCGACACTTTGATTGTTCCTCACAACGATCTTGACCTCGTCGCTCTGAATGCCAGAACCGGCGAAGTGCGCTGGCAGCACTCAGTGGTAACTCCAGTTGCTCAAGACGAAATTCAGCGTGGCAACTACTCATTGCGTAGTGGGCCTTTGGTAGCAAATGGCATGGTAGTGCAAGGCGTTGCCGCTACTTCCATCGTACCTGAGGGCGGCTTTATTGTTGGAATTGACCTGAACAGCGGAGATGAGATGTGGCGCTTCCATACCGTTGCTCGCCCTGATGGGCCAGGAGGAAACACCTGGAATAATCTTCCGCTGGAAGGTCGCAGTGGTGGTTCAGTCTGGATCCCTGGCAGTTATGATCCAGAGCTTGATCTGGTCTATTTCGGCACAGCCCCAACCTATGACACCGAGCCCTTAAGACTTCATCTCGGTATCGATGGTGTGAGCAACGATGCCCTGTATACCAACTCGACATTGGCGCTGCGACCACGAACGGGTGAGCTGGTGTGGCATTTTCAACACATGGCCAACGATCAGTGGGATCTCGACTGGGCCTATGAACGACAACTATCCGAACTCGAAATCGACGGACAAACTCGTAAAGCCGTGTTCACTGCGGGCAAGATGGCCCTGTACGATGTGCTCGACGCTGCTACAGGCGAATACCTCACTTCTCTCGATACGGGCATTCAGAACATGATTGCGGCGATCGATCCCGAAAGTGGTGACAAGACTCTCGCTTCAATTGCCATTCCCAACGCCGAGGACGCTAATCTCCTGTGCCCCTACATGCTCGGGGGGCGCAATTGGCAATCTGGTGCCTATGATTCACAGAACAAAATGTTATTCCTGCCGCTTTCTGAGTTGTGCATGATGGCTGGGCCAGTGGGCGCTGGTGGTCGGCTACTCACTTCCGGCGTTGCGACCTCGGTGCGAGCGCGGCCTGATACTGATGGCAACTTCGGCCGCATTCAGGCGATAAATATGGAGACTATGAGTCTTGCCTGGCAACATCGCGTCAAGGCGCCAGCGACCATCGCCACTCTTTCTACCGATGGCGGACTTGTTTTCACCGGGTTTCTTGACCTTACGTTCAAGGCTCTGGATGCTGAGACAGGCGAGCAACTGTGGGCCACAAATCTCGGTGCGATTCCTTCTTCCTTCCCGGTCAGCTATGCAGTTGATGGCAAACAGTATATAGCCGTGATTCGTGGCCAGCCTAGCCCGTTCTTCGGCAGTCTACTTGGCTCCAATATCAGAAGTCTGCTAGCGGATCGCAATGAGTCCATTCCCCGCCCGAGCGAAGGCCCAGCGATGATGGTATTTGCTCTGGATTGAGACCAAGCTAGCCAGGTCAGTTAAGGAGGCGCGAGCAGCTTTAACTAATAGGGGGCGGATTTATTTTCTGCGAACAATTTGCTCTAAAATAAATCTGACCCAATTTCCCTCAGTTATTTCCCCAAAGCGTTCTGAGGGGAATAGGGGATACCGAAGAAAAGGGGACAGAGTAAAAATACAGTAGATTTATCAGGCATATTGCCCCGAAGCCGGGGCGGAATGATCCAAACAGGTACTGACAAGTTAGCTCCCAATCTGCCAGTATTTCACTCCCATGACTCAATCAAAAATGTATCAGCGCCATCGATTCCCACCTGAAATTATCCAATATGCCGTCTGGCTGTATCATCGATTCAATCTAAGTCATCGCGATATCGAGGATCTGCTGGCCGAGCGCAGTATTGAAGTTAGCTATGAAGCAATACGCCTCTGGTGCAATAAATTCGGACCGAAATATGCTCAAAGATTGAGAAGGAAGCACCAAGGATACGGCGACACCTTTTTCATCGATGAAGTGTTCGTGAAGATCCAAGGGGTACAGCATTACCTATGGAGAGCCGTTGACCAAGATGGTGAAGTGGTGGATGTATTTTTGCAAAAGCGTCGGGATGGCAAAGCCGCTAAACGCTTCTTTAAGCGGGTATTGAAGAAACACAGAGGCGAGCCCAGAAAGATTGTCACGGATAAATTGAGGAGCTATAACGTAGCCCATAGAGAGTTAATTTCAGATGCGATTCACGAGACAGCTCAGTATGCCAACAATCGATGTGAGCTGTCGCACGAGCCGACTAGAGTGAGAGAGCGGGGTATGCGGAGGTTCAAATCGATGGAACAGGCGCAGCGGTTTCTGGGTGCTCATGCGGCTGTGTACAACTTGTTCAATCTTGGTAGGCATTTAGTCTCAGCTGAAAACTATCGTTTCTTTAGGCAGCGTGCCTTTGCGTCTTGGGAAAAGGCGGTGGGGATATAGGGCTGATAGGCAGAAGATTTTGAGGTCTTGGACAGTTAACTTGTCAGTACCCAATCTAGGATTAAAGTGGACTATTCTGTCCAGTAATATAGATTCAAAAAAATTC
>JAFMKB010000047.1 GCA_017853205.1 Gammaproteobacteria bacterium | reverse complement strand
AATATAGAAGCCCAGAATGCGGATACTCTTAGCAGTTCTCTGTCTGGTCCTTTGGCTGGCTCGTTGGCCAGTGTTCTATGGCAAGACTGCCTCGAGGAGCTTCGTTTGGAGTTGCCGGCGCAGGCGTTTAATACGTGGCTTCGCCCGCTGCGCCCCGCTGTTGCCGAGGCGAGCAATCCCTCGGCTGCTGCTACCTTCACCCTGTCAGCGCCCAATCGCTTTATACAGGACTGGGTCAAATCTAAACTTCTACCCCAAATCGATGAAATTTTTGCGTCGGTGAGTCGTAAACACGGCGTGGAGCTAGCAGGTCCGGTTATCAGTGTTGGGGCTGCACCAACTGTCAACGTGGCGGCATCAGCGGATTCTATGCTTGAGTCGCAGCGCTCCCAGCATTTTCAGTACTCTCAACACACACAACACACACAATACTCCCAGCCGCCTCAACATCCTCAGCACTCGTGGCATCAGAATGATCCTAATTCCCTCGAGCATGAACTTGAATCGATGCTTGGTAGTAGAATTAACGCTAGTGTTGAGAGTGAAGATTTACTTGCAGCTCATCAACAACCCCAAAAATCGAGTTTTGAAACGATGACTCGGGGTTCCGATAGGCGTGCCCCTGTCGCTAAGTCGGGAGTTGATACGATTATTGAGGGCAAGCTTAGCCATCAGGGAGCGCTCAATCTCGAAAATACATTCGATAATTTTGTCGAAGGTAAATCTAATCAACTGGCTCGAGCGGCAGCAATGCAGGTCGCCGAGAATCCTGGGTTTGCCTATAACCCCCTCTTTATCTATGGGGGTGTGGGATTAGGTAAGACTCACTTAATGCACGCTATCGGTAACTACCTCAAACAGAAAAAACCTAATGCAAAGGTCGTCTACCTTCATTCAGAAACCTTCGTTGCCACAATGGTTACTGCGCTACAGCTTAATTCAATAAACGAATTTAAGCGCTTTTATCGCTCCGTCGATGCACTACTTATCGATGACATTCAGTTTTTTGCGGGCAAAGAGCGCTCACAAGAAGAGTTTTTCCATACGTTTAACGCACTGCTCGAGGGTGGACAGCAGATCATCCTAACGAGCGACCGTTACCATAAAGAAATTAATGGGCTCGAAGAGCGCCTCAAGTCGCGCTTTGGTTGGGGGCTTACGGTCGCGGTTGAGCCACCAGAACTTGAGACGCGTGCAGCGATTTTGATGAATAAAGCGGCGCTTGTGAACGTGTCGCTGCCGAACGATGCTGCGATGTTTATCGCCCAGCGTCTGCGATCGAATGTGCGCGAGCTCGAAGGCGCGCTTAAGCGGGTCATTGCGCATGCGAGCTTCAAGGGTGAGGCAATCAGTATTGATCTGATAAAAGAAGCGCTTCGTGATCTTTTCGCGCTTCAGGATAAGCTCGTAACGATCGATAATATCCAACGCACAGTCGCCGAATACTCGAAAATTAAGATGTCGGATATGCTTTCAAAGCGTCGAAATCGCTCGGTTGCGCGGCCCAGGCAGGTCGCTATGTGTCTAGCGAAAGAGCTAACCAACCACAGTCTTCCCGAAATTGGGGACGCGTTTGGGGGGCGTGACCACACGACGGTTATGCACGCCTGCAAGCAGATCGCGAAGTTACGACAGACTTCGATAGACATTGAAGAAGACTATAATAATTTACTCAGGCTCTTATCGAGTTAAGAACGGCTTATTGCCTGGCTGGCGCCGCCAAGCTCAGTGGTCGCGATCACAACGAATCAGAAAACAGTAATGGGTACGCTCAGTGTTAGCGCGCCTAATAAGGAAAAGTAGACATGCATTTTGTTATTTCTCGGGAAGCCCTTCTAAAGCCACTGCAGCTTGTCAGCGGCGTCGTCGAACGCCGGCAAACACTGCCGGTTCTATCTAATGTGCTTCTTGTGCTTAATAATGACGAACTGTCTTTAACCGGCACCGATCTTGAGGTCGAATTGGTAGGTCGAACGCGAGTCGATACTGCACACACCCACGGGGCGGTGACGGTTCCAGCGCGCAAGCTCCTCGATATCTGTAAAGCATTGGCGGACGATGCCATGGTTGAAGTGTCGCTAGACGAGAAGAAGCTTTTGGTAAAATCAGGCCGCAGCCGCTTTACACTCGTCACGTTACCCTCTTCCGAATTCCCGAATGTAGAAGAGGAACCCGATACTTTTTCTTTAACGTTGCCACAGAAGAAACTCGGTGAACTCATTGACAGCACAAGCTTTGCGATGGCGCAGCAGGACGTGCGTTACTACCTGAACGGCATGCTGTTCGAGGTGTCACCTGATTACCTGCGCGTGGTGTCGACTGATGGCCATCGCCTAGCGATGGAGACGCTCGAGTCTAAGAACGACATTGCGTCGGTACAGCAGCTCATTCTTCCTCGAAAAGGTGTGATGGAGCTAGCACGTTTACTCGAAGATGAGGGAGATATCACGCTCGTATTCGGTCAGAACCACATCCGCGCCGCCGTTGCGGACTTCACGTTTACCTCTAAACTCGTCGATGGCAAGTTTCCAGACTATAACCGTGTGTTGCCGAAAGGCGGCAATAAGGTCATTTTGGGCGATTGTCAGACGCTCAAACAAGGGTTTACCCGCGCCTCCATTCTCTCGAATGAGAAATACCGAGGTGTGCGTGTGGTGCTTACAAACGGCGAACTCCGCATCTTCGCTAACAATCCTGAGCAGGAGGAAGCCGAAGAAGTCGTTGCAGTGGACTACCAGGGCGATGAACTTGAAATGGGCTTTAATGTCAGCTACCTGATCGATGTGCTGTCGACCCTTCGAAGCAGTCAGGCGAAGATAACTCTCCTCGATGCGAACAGCAGCGCGCTGATCGAGTCGGGCGATGAGAGCAATGCGATGTATGTTGTTATGCCGATGAGGCTCTAGGCATAATTTCCACTGTGTTTCGGCAGCCCACTGTGAGCATCCATGCGTCTTCTCGAGTGAACCCATGAGCCGAATTGAAAAACTCACGGTGACCGGGCTGAGAAATCTAGCCGACGTAGCCATCGAATTGTCTTCCCGTGTGAATATCTTCCACGGGGAGAATGGTTCGGGCAAGACTAGCCTACTCGAGGCTATCCACCTCCTTTCTTCCGGGCGTTCGTTTCGCAGCGCCAAGCTAGACCCGTTAATCACTCATGGCCTAGAGGAGGCTGTCGTTTTTACGCAGCTTAGCGATGGGCTTCGGATAGGGTTGGCTAAATCAAGGCGCCGTAGACATCAGTTACGGCTTCAAGAAGAGACTCAGAAAAACTGGGAATCTGTCGCACGCTCCCTACCCCTGCAAATAATTGATTCGACCGCCTTTCAACTTTTGGAGGGCGGACCGAAGGCTCGCCGCCGGTTTCTCGATTGGGGAGTGTTCCACGTGGAACATAGTTTTTTGAGTGCGTGGCGTGATTCCAAAAAATGCCTAGCCAACCGTAATGCACTCCTTAAGGCGCCGCGTCTTGATAAGCCTCAGCTCGAAGCCTGGGATCAAGAGTTTGTAGCGGCTTCAGTAAAGGTAGATGCGCACAGAAGCGCCTACCTAGAAAGGTTTTTGCCCGTATTCAACGAGGTGTATACCCAGTTGGAGGGCTCCCATCTGGAGACGCTTGAGATCAGGTATGACCGAGGGTGGGCTGAGGGAAGTGCTCTTCACGATGAACTAGGTCGTATGTTGGAGGCCGATAGGCGCTATGGCTCTACTCAGCTAGGACCGCAGCGCGCCGACTTGCAACTCTTGCTCGACCGTACACCGGCGGCTGACGTGCTCTCGCGTGGACAACAGAAAATATTGGTGAGCGCCCTGAAAATTGCCCAAGGAAGACTCCTATCAGAGAGTCTTGGTGTTGACTGCCTCTATCTTATCGATGACCTCCCTTCAGAATTAGACCCAGAAAACAGAGCGAGAGTGTTTGCCGCACTGCTGTCACTTAACGCGCAACTGTTTGTGACCTGTGTTGAATTAGAGGGTCTCTTATTGGCGAAAGAAGGGGTGCTTTTCAGCGCACTCGCGCCAAGCGAAATCGCGCAGTTCCACGTGGAACATGGTAGAATAACGGCTTGATTTTCCACCCAATTGTCCGATAACTCTAGTATTAAGTAACACCCTGGGGCCAACCCTGGAGACCAAGAATGACCGACGACACCAACAGTGTTGCTAGCACAGCAAACAACAGCGACTATAACTCCGATAGTATCAAGGTTCTCAAGGGCTTAGATGCAGTTCGCAAGCGCCCAGGCATGTATATCGGCGATACCGATGACGGCACTGGCTTACACCATATGGTGTTCGAACTCGTCGACAACTCTATCGATGAGGCGCTCGCTGGACACTGCGATGAGATTCGTGTGGTCATTCATGTCGGAGAGACGATTAGCGTCTCCGACAACGGGCGCGGTATCCCGACGGAAATGCACAGCGAAGGTGTTTCCGCCGCAGAAGTGATCATGACGGTGCTGCACGCCGGCGGCAAATTCGATGATAACAGCTACAAGGTTTCTGGTGGACTTCACGGCGTTGGTGTTTCGGTAGTAAACGCCCTCTCCGAGGAGCTAAAGCTCACTATTCGTCGCGACGGCAAGCTCTGGGAACAGGTTTATAAACACGGCGTACCACAGGCCCCGTTGGCTGTTATCGGTGAAACAAACACCACGGGTACGGAGTGCCATTTCAAGCCCTCGGATCAAACCTTTAGTAGTGTCGAATTTCACTACGACATCCTTGCAAAGAAGCTTCGTGAGCTTGCCTTCTTAAACGCGGGGGTATCGATTCGCCTAATCGACGAGCGCAGCGCCAAAGAAGAGCACTTCAAATACGAAGGTGGCGTACAGGCCTTCGTCGAATACCTGAATAAAAACAAGGCAGCGGTTAACAAGATATTCCATTTTGCCCATGAGCGGCCGGAGGACGGTATTACCGTTGAGGTGGCCCTGCAATGGAACGACTCCTACACAGAGAATATCTTTCCTTACACCAATAATATCCCGCAAAAGGATGGGGGCACACACCTTGCGGGTTTCCGCGCTGCGCTGACGAGGGTGCTAAAGGGGTATATCGATAAGGAGTTGGCGGCAAAAAAAGGGAAAGAAGTTGCCACATCGGGTGATGATGCGCGCGAGGGCCTCACAGCAATTATTTCTGTGAAAGTGCCAGACCCTAAATTCTCCTCGCAGACCAAAGATAAGCTCGTGTCTTCAGAGGTTAAAACGGTGGTAGAACAAGAGATGGCTGCTAAATTTAGCGACTATCTTCTGGAAAATCCCCAGGATGCGAAGCTAATTGTCGGTAAAATGCTCGATGCTGCGCGCGCCCGAGAGGCCGCGCGTAAGGCCCGAGAGATGACACGACGAAAGGGCGCGCTCGATATCGCTGGTCTGCCGGGTAAGCTTGCCGACTGCCAAGAGAAAGACCCATCACTGTCCGAAATCTACATTGTGGAGGGAGACTCGGCGGGGGGATCGGCGAAACAGGGCCGTAACCGTAAAAATCAAGCAATCTTGCCGCTTAAGGGTAAGATTCTGAACGTAGAAAAGGCGCGCTTTGACAAGATGCTGAGCTCAGCCGAGATTGGCACGCTGATTAAAGCGCTTGGCTGTGGTATTGGTAAAGACGAATTCCAGCCAGAGAAACTGCGTTATCACAGCATTATTATCATGACTGATGCTGATGTCGATGGCTCGCACATCCGCACTTTGCTCCTGACTTTCTTTTTCCGTCAGATGCGGGAGTTAGTCGATGGCGGCCATATTTTCATCGCTCAGCCGCCGCTCTACAAGATTCGTAAGGGCAAACAGGAGCAATACCTCAAAGACGAGGCGGAGCTTGCGAGTTACCAGACTCAAGTCGCCCTCGAAGGAGCGAGTCTCCACGTGAACGCTGAAGCACCCGGTATCGCCGAAGATGCCCTTGAGTCTCTCGTGAAAAGTTACAACGATGCTTACGCGATCATCAGCCGTCTAGCCCGCCTCTATCCGACCGAAGTACTCGAGGCGATGATTTTCTCACCCTTATTGGCGGTCGAAGAGTTGCAATCGGAAGCCTCTACCCAGGCGTGGTTAGATAAAGTACGTTCAAAGCTCACAGAGCTTCACGCCGGAGCGAGCGCTAACTTAACCCTCTCTGTCAGAAAGGACAACGAGCGCAACGTTTACTTGCCGGAGGCTAGATTAAACCTACACGGTCTCGAGCGTAGCTATAGTTTCAGCCTAGATTTCTTTAATTCGGGCGAATATCGTGCGTTAGCCAGTCTTGGAGCGACACTCGATGGGTTGATAGAAGACGGCGCCTATGCGAAGCGCGGGGAGAAAACTCACCCAATTAAGAGCTTTGCTGAGGCCATCGCCTGGCTAACTCAAGATGCAATGAAAGGACATTACTTACAGCGTTATAAGGGATTGGGCGAGATGAATCCTGATCAGCTCTGGGAGACGACGATGAACCCTGAGACGCGCCGCATGTTGCAGGTCACCATTGATGACGCTATTAATGCAGACCAGCTGTTCAATACATTAATGGGCGATCAGGTCGATCCGCGCCGTGAATTTATCGAAATGAACGCGATGGCAGCCGAAAACCTGGATATCTAGGGCTTTCGCCCTTAGCGAGGTCTCGCTCCAAGCCGCCTGAAAGAGAGTGATCTAATCGAGAGTGATCAGATAGAAAGCGATCAGATAGAAAGTGATCAGATAGAGAGTAGTCCGATAGACTGTGGGCTGATTGGGCGCAACCTAATTGGGCGTGGCTGAGCTTAAGTTAATTGAGCGTAGCCACGAAAGACGCCAAGTTGTCGAAGACCGGCACCTTTAAAGCCCCCAACAGAGTCGGCTCGCTGATGAGCCGCGCTTCAGTCTCCTTCCCCTTTCCGGTACGCACCAGTATCGGTTGACACCCAAAGGCGATCGCCGTCTCTAAGTCTCTTAGGCTATCGCCAACAAAAGGCTCGCCCTCAAGGACAACGCCGAAGTTGCGCTCGATCTCTGTCAATAGACCAACTCGAGGCTTACGGCACTCACATCCAGCATCAGGAAGATGGGGACAGAAAGCAATCCCGCTAATCTCCCCACCCGCCTCTTCAACAAGTGTGATCAGCTTTTCGTGCATTTGCGCAAGCGTAAATTCGTCGAAGAGTTTGCGCCCTAGCCCAGACTGATTCGTCGCGACAAACACCTGCCAGCCGAGTTCATGAGCACGGACGATTGCTGCGACGCTGCCATCGATCGGCACAAACTCGTCGGCTGACTTAATAAAATCGGCGGAATCGTGATTGATCACCCCGTCACGGTCTAAGAGAAGAACGGGCAAGAGACACTCCTAGGCTAACTGGAAGAATGCGCGTCGAGACGCGCAGCAAAATCAGGACGTCGTGTGTGGCCACGAAAAACCTCGAGGCCACCGAGCCTACGACGAGAGATACGAAATATCTGCAGTCCTTAAGAATCCGCGCCTTAGTCGCGACAGGAGAGCGAGTCGATTATTGCGTAGAGCCTCGTCATCGCAAATCACAAGCACATCGTCAAAAAACGCATCTACCGTTTGCCTTAGCTGGGCCAGCAAGGCGAGCCCCTGTTTATAATCACCGCGAGCGAAAAGAGGGTCAACCTCTGACTCAACGGCGACGAGCTTATCAAAAAGTGCCTTCTCAGCAGGTTCCGCAAAAAGGTCTACATTGACCTGGGCATCTGCGTCGACACTTTGCTTTGCGAGTAAATTCGACACGCGCTTATTAGCTGCGGCAAGCGCAGCGGACTCATCGAGAGACTGAAAATGCGCTACGGCTTGCACTCGTCTATCAAAGTCGACAGGGCGCGTTGGCTTTAATGCCATAACCGATTGAAAGACGCCCGGGCTAATACCTCTGTCTGCAGACCAAGCCTGTAATCGATCAAGCAAAAACGCCAACGCCTGCTGTTGCGTCTTCTCGCTGCAATCAACGCTCGAAGGATCTAGATCGGCAAGCCCTTTGAAAGCATGGTCTATGCAAACAGTAAGATCGAGTTCCAGTTCCTTTTCGATCAGAATTCGCAACAGGCCGATCGCCGCGCGGCGAAGGGCAAACGGGTCTTTCGAGCCAGTTGGCGGTTGACCGATTGCAAATAGACCGCAGAGCGTGTCGAGTTTTTCAGACAAAGCCAGGACCGCGCCGGTTACGCCCGAAGGCAGTTCGTCGCCAGCGAAACGCGGCCTGTACTGCTCGTCAATGGCTTCGGCAACTTCAAGAGGCTCACCGTCGTTCAATGCATAGTAGCGCCCCATTAGCCCTTGCAGGTCGGCGAATTCGCCAACCATGTTTGTCATTAGATCGCACTTTGACAACATTGCTGCACGCTCGCAAAGATCGGGATCGGCCCCGCAGAGCGGTGCTAGCGAACGACTTAACTTTGCGATTCTAACCGAACGGTCATAAACAGTACCTAATTTGTCCTGAAAAACAATTTTCTTTAGCGCCTCGAGATGGCTCTCAAGTGATACCTGCTTGTCTGTTTCGAAGAAGAAGCTTGCGTCGGCAAGACGCGGACGAATCACACGCTCGTTACCTTCAATAACCTGCGCCGGATCCTTACTGATAATATTGCTTACTGCGATGAAAAGCGGAAGCAGCTTGCCCTCGGCGTCTACGCAATAAAATGTTTTCTGATGCGATTTCATCGCAAGAATGAGTGCCTCAGCGGGTACCTCAAGGTAATGTGCTTCGAACTTACCGGTTAGCGCGACGGGAAATTCGACTAAGCTCGCTACCTCGGTAAGGAGGGCTTCGTCGATAATGCTCGTCGCATTCGCTTTCACGCCTTCGGCAATAACGAGCTCGCGAATCATTTCACGGCGGCGATCAAACTGAGGGATTATGTGACCTTCGTTTTCGAGTAGCGCAGCGTAGTTGGCCGGACTGTCTATATCGATAGACTTGTCGGCATGGAACCGATGTCCGCGAGACTGCCTACCTGCAGACACACCGAAAAATTCCCCTGCAACAATTTCGTCACCAAACAGTTGGACCACCCAGTGTACCGGGCGTACAAACTCGGCGCGCGAATTGCCCCAACGCATACGTTTAGGGATGGGCAGTTTGTCGAGTGCCTCACTAACTACGGTGCTTAATAGAGTCGCAGTAGGCTGACCCGGCTGCGACGCACTATAGTAAAGCTTATCGACGCCGTCTTTTTCAATGTGCTGAAGTTGATCAATCTCTACGCCACAGGACTTCGCAAAACCAGCAGCCGCTGGAGTTGCATTGCCGTCTTTGTCGAACGCCGCCTGAACGGCAGGGCCGAAGCGCTCGATCATTTTATCCGCCTGAGACTCGTCTAACCCCTTGACGAGAAGGGCGAGCCTACGCGGTGTTGCGTAACTCTCCGAGTCGTCGAACTTAAGCTCCAACTGTTTCAGGCTCGTGAGTATTTCATTCGAGAACGCCTTAGATAAACTCGGGAGCGCCTTTGGAGGAAGCTCTTCGGTACCAATTTCAACTAGAAAGTCGCGCGCGCTCATGACGACTTCTCCTTGTTCTTTGCTTGTTGCTTATCTTTTTGCTTAGCCTCTTTGTTAGAGCCAGGCGTTTTGGAATCTCCGTGTCCGGCGTTCTGGTTTGTTTTCTGGTGTCGCATAAAATCGTCTTTGAAGTCGTCAGCGATTAGCGGGAAGCCGAGCGCCTCGCGCGTCGCGTAGTAGGTTTCGGCGACGAGTCTGGATAAGGTTCGCACGCGCAAAATAAAGCGCTGACGTTCGGTGACAGAAATCGCGTGGCGCGCGTCGAGGAGATTAAAATAGTGTGAGGCCTTCAATACCTGTTCGTATGCAGGCAGTGCAAGCTTGCTTTCGATGAGCTTTTTGCACTGCGCTTCACAGTCATCAAAGTAACCAAACAACAAGTCGGTCGCTGCGTGTTCGAAGTTATACGCGGACATCTCTACTTCGTTTTGCTTGAATACATCGCCATAGGTCACCTTGCCGTTGGGGCCGTCTGTCCACACGATGTCATAGATGCTGTCGACACCCTGCAAATACATCGCAATACGTTCGATACCGTAGGTGATTTCCCCTGTAACCGGATAACATTCGAGCCCGCCTACTTGTTGGAAATAAGTAAATTGAGTCACCTCCATGCCGTTAAGCCAGACTTCCCAACCAAGTCCCCACGCGCCGAGCGTCGGCGATTCCCAGTTGTCTTCGACGAAGCGGATATCGTGAACAGACATGTCGATACCGAGGCTTTCGAGGGATTTGAGGTAGAGCGCTTGGATATTCTCTGGCGAAGGCTTGAGAACAACCTGGAATTGATAGTAATGCTGGAGTCTATTGGGGTTTTCACCGTAGCGTCCATCGGTGGGACGACGACACGGCTGGACGTAGGCCGCGCTCCAAGATTCTGGGCCTATCGAACGCAAAAAAGTCGCTGGATGGAACGTACCTGCTCCGACCTCCATGTCGAGAGGCTGCAGGACGACACAGCCTTGCTCCGCCCAAAATTGCTGCAGTGCGAAGATGAGGCCTTGGAAGGTGTTGAGATCGGATGCTTTATTCACGTTAACGCCACGTAATCAGTCATTTGAAGGGCGCTAATTATCCTTGATTCGTAGGGACTTATCCACCGAACAGGCCGACATTACGAGGAAGATAACTGCGAGTTACTAAGGCTAAGCATCGGGTGTTCCGCAGTTGCCGGCCGGAGTTAGGTTTAAAACACGAAACTCCGGTCAGCACTTGGTGATGCTAATCGGTAGATGCGACAATCACACCGTGAATTCACGCCAAGCGTGACGGCGTTATCGACATAACTCTAAGACTAGCGAGCTAATGAATCAAACAGACACCACTACAACGCTCGGGAGTCGACTCTCTTTTGGGGTCGTGCTCGGATTCCTGCGCCTCACCTCAGTGCTCCCCCTGCGCTTACTGCACTGGCTTGGCGGTGGACTCGGGTGGCTTTTCGCGGTAATTCCAAACCGCTCGGCTGCGACGACTCGGCGAAATATAGCTGCTTGCTTCCCCCAGCTCAGTAGCACCGACCAGGAATCGCTTGCGCGGCAGAGCCTTAAGGGCATGGTATGCACCGCCCTCGAGATGGGCAAAGCGTGGATGCTGCCTATTGAGGGGACTCTGGCACAGGTTACTGAGGTCGAAGGCTTGGATGCCCTGCAGGCAGCTGCGAAAACCGGCGAAGGCGTCATTCTTCTTGCCCCACATCTTGGCAACTGGGAAATTTTTGGTTACTTCGCCTGCGAGGGAATCGCGTCGAACTTTATGTATCAGCCGCCTAAGAGCCCGCAAATGGATGCGCTGTTGCGGGGTGTCCGAGCGAAAAGCGGCGTTCAACTCGCGCCTACCAATCGAAAAGGTGTCGCCCTATTGTTAGGTGCTCTACAGAGAGGCGAGCTTGTGGGCGTCCTGCCCGATCAGGTGCCCGCAGATGAAGGTGGTGTCTATGCTGACTTCTTCGGTAAGTCAGCGTTCACTATGACACTTACAAGTCGGCTCGCACAACGTGGAAAGCCGCGAGTATTTTGCGGTTTCGCGAAGCGCCTACCTAAAGGGAAAGGCTTTAAGGTTATCGTTCACGAGGCTGACGCAGGAATATACGATCAAGACTTGGTAGCCTCAGCAGAGGCTATCAATAGGAGCATCGAGCGCTGCGTCACTCTCGCGCCAGAACAATACCAGTGGGAATATAAACGCTTTCGCCGACAGCAAGACGACAGCGAATTCTATTAAGGACTACGCCTACCGTCGCCAGAACATCGGCGTGAAAAGTACTAGCAGCGTGAACACTTCGAGGCGTCCGAGGAGCATGGCGAAACACAGAATCCACTTCGCTGTGTCCGATAAGCTGCCGTAGGTCTGTGTTACCGACCCCAGACCGGGTCCGAGATTATTGATGCAGGCGCCAACCGCGCTAAAGGCGGTCACGATATCCAGGCCAGTAGCAAGAAGCGCAAGCAGCATGAGCATAAACGCCATCACATAGACGGCGAAAAACCCCCACACCGCCTCGACGACTCTGTCTTGAACAGGGCCGCGACCGAGTTTGATCGGAATCACCGCGTGCGGATGGATTAGGCGCTGCACTTCGCGAAAACCCTGCTTAAAAATAAGCAGTATGCGAATGACCTTCATACCCCCGCCAGTTGATCCCGCACAGGCGCCGATAATCGCTGCATACATGAGGAGATAGGGAAGAAAAATGGGCCACTCGTTAAATTGGCTTGTCGCAAACCCCGTAGTGGTTGCGAACGACACGACCTGAAACAGACCATTCACAATTGTTTCGGGTATCGACGGATAAACCTCGAAACGCAGCAGCACTGCAATAGTGACCACGGAGACGGCAAGCAGAATAAAGCCGTAGAAGAGAAACTCAGGATCGCGGAAATAATGATCAATTTTACCGCGCTGCCAAGCGGTAAAATGCAGCGCGAAATTTATCCCGGCGATAAACATAAACAGTATAGCGATACTCTCAATAGCTGAGCTGTCGAAAAACGCCATGCTGGCATCGTGGGTAGAAAACCCACCAATCGCGATGGTTGAGAAGCTGTGTGTTATGGCATCAAAACCCGACATGCCCGCTGCCCAGTAAGCGGCCGCGCAGGCGAGTGTCAGGCTTACGTAGATCGTCCACAGTGCCTTCGCCGTTTCGGCGAGTCTAGGCACCAGTTTATTGTCTTTAACCGGCCCGGGGCTTTCGGCGCGATACAGCTGCATACCGCCGATTCCGAGCATTGGCAGAAGCGCCATCGCGAGTACGATAATTCCCATGCCGCCCAGCCACTGCAGTTGTTGGCGATAGAAAAGTATGGATTTTGGCAGCGAGTCTAAGCCAGAAATTACAGTGGCACCGGTTGTAGTGAGACCGGACAACGATTCGAAAACGGCATCGGTTATGGACAAATCGACTGACGAGGAGAGGATGAACGGAAGACTACCCGCTGTTCCAAGTACGGCCCAGAATAACGTGACAATCAAAAACCCATCGCGAGTGCCGAGTTCGGTTCGCGCCCGAAATGTCAGCAGCCACATGACGAAACCTACGGTAAATACAGCGAAAAACGATTCGATAAACGGCGTCATCATCCCATCGTTATAGAAAAGCGAGACGATAATAGGCGGCAGGTTACCGATCGCGCTAAACAGCATGAGCAGTAGGCCTAGTATTTTTACGATTAACGAAAAATGCATTTAAACGCCTAGAAAAAAGTCAGCCCGACTTGGAATAATCGTTCTACTTCGGGTATTCGCTTGCGATCGACTAAGAACAAAATCACGTGGTCTTCAGATTGGATAACCGTCGCATCGTGTGCAATTAGCACCTCATCGCCTCGCACAATCGCACCGATCGTTGTTCCTTGCGGAAGTTCGATGTCTTCGATCGCTTTACCAACCACGCGAGATGACCCCGAATCACCATGTGCGATGGCCTCCATCGCCTCCGCAGCGCCACGGCGCAGAGAGTGTACCTGCACCACATCGCCGCGTCTTACATGTGTTAACAAACTGCCGATAGTCGCTTGCTGTGGTGAGATTGCGATATCGATTTCACCCCCCTGCACGAGGTCGACATACGCTGGATTATTGATCAGCGTCATGACCTTTTTCGCGCCCAGACGCTTGGCAAGTAGCGATGACATAATATTGGCTTCGTCGTCGTTTGTGAGGGCGAGGAAGACATCGGTGTCCGCAATATTTTCTTCGATGAGCAGTTCGCGCTGAGACGCCTCGCCGTTTAAAACGATTGCCCTATCGAGGCTCTCGCTCAATACTTTGCAACGCTCTGCATCGCGCTCGATAACTTTGACCTGATAATGCGGCTCAATCGACTCGGCAAGTCGGAGTCCGATATTTCCGCCGCCCGCAATCATGATGCGCTTATAAGGTTTGTCCATGCGCCGCAGTTCGCTCATGCAGGCGCGAATATCCTTTTTGGCAGCAACGAAAAACACTTCGTCGTCCGCCTCGATTACCGTCGAGCCCTCTGGGATGATTGGGCGGTCTTTGCGAAAGATGGCCGCAACGCGCGTGTCGACCGACGGCATGTGCTGACGCAAAAGGCGAATCTCCTGACCAACCAAAGGACCGCCGTAAAACGCCTTTACCGCAACAAGCTGCACTTTGCCTTCGGCGAAATCAAGAACCTGTAGCGACCCCGGAAGGCGCAGAAGGCGTGATATCGCCTCAGACACGATAAGCTCGGGGGAGATAACGACGTCGACGGCAATGCCATTTTTACCCAGAAGCTTCTCGCTAGTGAGATAGGATGACGCGCGGATACGACAGATTTTCTTTGGCGTGTGAAACAGAGAGTGAGCGACGCGGCAGGCAACCATGTTTACCTCGTCGCTTTCGGTTACCGCGATAATCATATCGGCGTCTTGGCCGCCTGCCCGCTCGAGAACATCGGGGTGTGACGCGTGGCCGGGGACCACGCCAATATCTATATGATCTTTAAGTTCGCGAAGGCGATCGGGACAGGAATCGACGATCGTGATGTCGTTGGCTTCGTTCGCCAGTGTTTCAGCGAGGGTGCTACCAACTTGATTGGCGCCTAGAATTATTATCTTCATCCGGTCTTGCTCTCAGGCTCGCTCGTTTTGCGCAGTAGCGCAAAGAAAAACCCATCGGGTCCCCGTG
This sequence comes from Gammaproteobacteria bacterium, assembly GCA_017853205.1. Lineage (GTDB taxonomy): Bacteria > Pseudomonadota > Gammaproteobacteria > Pseudomonadales > Pseudohongiellaceae > UBA9145. The sequence continues at coordinate 3,474 of JAFMKB010000047.1, read as the reverse complement.
GATCGATCGGTAATAATTGCCGACCGAGGCTGCCCCCGTCAGCTGCTGCGCATTCTACTCCCCAATCGGCCGTGATGCGCTCACATTTAGCGTTATCTGTTGCGGCTAAGAACCGTGAGATCGTGTGCTGATTCTCTTCGTCGAGTACGCTACAGGTCGTGTAGAGCAGCAACCCGTCTTCGGCCAGACATGGCCACAGGGCAGCGAGCAGTGTCTGCTGTGACTCGCAGCAGCTCGCGACTTCGTCGGGAGTGCGCAGCACCTTAATATCGGGATGCCGCCGTATTACACCGGTCGCACTGCAGGGTGCGTCGAGGAGAATGCGATCGATGGGGTTGCCATCCCACCATGCGTCTAGATTTTCGGCATTTGCAGTACAGAGTGTGATTGGCTGTTCGGTAAGCGCCAGTCTCCCGAGAGTCTCGGTAACCCGCGCGAGACGTTTTTTACTCGAGTCTATCGCCACGACACGCTTGAGCGCAGTTTCGCGTTCGAGAATAGCCGCGGTTTTTCCGCCGGGCGCAGCACAGGCATCGACCAAGCTTAGACCCGGTCTTAGCTGTAATAAGCTCGGTACTATCTGCGAGGCCTCGTCCTGAACGCTAACCAATCCGTCTCTAAAGCCCGGAAGAGCGTCTACGTGACAGGGTTCTCGCAAAACCAGTGCGGTGTCGGCATAGCCGCCGAGCGTCGCGTCGATGCCTCGTTCACCTAATCGTTCGAGGTAGTCGTTGCGGCTTATCTTGCTTAGGTTAACCCTCAGAGTCATCGGTGGACGAGCATTGTTACCGTCGCAGATCGCTTCAAGGCTTTCGGGCCTCTCGGTTTTTAGCCTATCGAATAGCCACTTAGGGTGCGCCAGCGCTGCCGCAGCGCGCTTTGCATCACTCGACGCAGCCCCAGGATTCTGATCAAGTTGAAGCGCAGACTCTAACGACACCTTTCGCCTTAAATAGTTACGTAGCACCGCATTGACGAGTGCGGCTGCCCAAGGCTTTTTAAGACCCCGGCTCGCCTCGACGCTTTCATTGATAACAGCATAATCGGCGATAGACAGTTCGCGGAGTTGATAAAGCCCGACAAGAAGTAACCAGCGTACATCGCTCTCTTTGGCCTTTAGGGGTTTACTCAACAAGTTATCGAGCAGGTGATCGAGCGCCGGATACCAGCGACAAGCACCAAAACAAAGTTCTTGAATGAGAGGGTAATCGTCGCGCTCGCGGTAGTCGTCGAGCAAATTACTGAGCGAGCCATTGGTGCCGACCTGCAGTGTGGAGAGCACTTTTGCCGCGATCGCGCGGGCACTCTTACTAGCCATTTAGAGGCTCTCGCAGGAAAAAAAATCGCAGAATCTGAGCATCTACGACTCCTCCCTTGCTGCTGGTTGATCAAAGCACGTTCCTGCAGCGAACGCATCGGGCTTGCCGTTAAGTAATTCGCCGACGCTCACCTCGCCTTTGCCCGGCATCTGCACGCGGCTAACTTGCAATACGCTTCGCTCTCCGCAGGCGACGCAGAACCCGCGCTTGTCGACGTGGGTGATTGTGCCCGCTGGGACGTCACTTTGACCCGAATAGACTGCGGATTCGAGCACCCTTACCCGCTGGCCGTCGAGTAGGGTAAAGGCCGGCGTGCGGCCGATGCAGGCGCGCACTAAAAGGTCGATTTTCGAGGCCGGTAACGTCCACTCAATTAGCGACTCGGCTTTGTCTATTTTCGCGGCATAGGTGCTTTGAGAATCGTCCTGACACTCAGCATTTTCTTGTAACGCCTCGAGCGTATTTATCGCAGCGACGATTGCGAGACTTCCCGCCGTGATGAGTTTTTCTTCGAGGCTGACGCGCGTTTCTCGAGGGTCGATCTCGACAACCGTTTTATCGAGCATCATGCCGGTATCTAAGCCCGCGTCCATCTGCATTATGGTAACGCCGGTAGAAGTGTCGCCGGCGAGAAGCGCGCGCTCAATAGGTGCCGCGCCGCGCCAGCGAGGGAGCAATGAGGCGTGCACATTGATACAGCCCAACCGAGGCGTATCGAGAATCGACTGCGGCAAGATGAGTCCATAGGCAACGACGATAATCACATCGCAGGCGAGCGCGTCTAACTCGGCGCGCGCCTCTTCGCTACGCAGTGATAGCGGTTGGAAAACCGGAAGTCCGGCATCGATGGCTCTTTGTTTAACAGGGCTTGGAGAAAGTTTTTTTCCGCGCCCCGCTGCACGATCGGGCTGTGTGTAAACGGCCACTAACTCGAAACGCGAATCGCTCTCGGCTTGCGCCGCGATGAGCGCGGTGAGATGAGCGGCGGCGAATTCGGGCGTGCCGGCGAAACAGACTCGCAGTTTATTCATGAAGGCTTCAATTCAGATTGTGAGGCTTGAGTTAAGCCTCATTGCGGCTACTGTGCTCGCGTTCTCGAGGGACGCTGCGTTTTCAAAGCCCTTAGGCAGATTTTTTGTGCGCTTTAGTCAGCTTACTGCGAATACGGTCGCGCTTCAGCTTGCTAATGTAGTCGACGAAAAGCTTGCCGTCCAAATGGTCGATCTCGTGCTGAATACAGATGGCGAGTAGGCCGTCCGCTTCGAGCTCAAAAGGAACACCCTCTTCGTCCTGCGCGCGGATGATGACTCGGCGCGGTCTGGAGACCGTCTCGTAAAACCCTGGCACCGACAAACAGCCTTCATCGTAATCCTGAAGCTCTTCGTCGATTACCTCAAAAGTTGGATTGATAAAAGCGCGTGGACTATCTTTAGTTTCAGAGACATCGATGACAAGAATACGTCGGTGAACATCAACCTGCGATGCTGCGAGACCAATACCTTCGGCTGCATACATTGTCTCGCGCATATCGGCGACTAAGGATTTTAACTCGGCGTCAAAAAGAGTAACCGGCTTAGCGACGGTGCGTAGCCGCGGATCCGGAAATTCTAAGATTGGCAAAACGGCCATTGTTTCATCCTCTTCTAAAGGGGGTAGACCTCTTATTCTAACCCTGAGGCGTGCGAAAAGCAGTAGTTGGCGGGTCTAGTTAGCAAACCGCGCATAGGATACCTGCCTCAATGCAGAGAGAAAGGCAAAATAGGTCTCATCAAAGTGAGTTTTAAAGCGAGCCTCGCGGCCGGTATTGGTGCTGTTTTCATCACGCTGTACACGCTGCCTCCTCTTTTCGCGCAGGAGGTTGTTCGGCTCGTTCCTGCACTTAAATCTGAGCCACTCAGCGCTAGCAAGGCCCGTAATCCTAACGATGAAAGCGCATCGCTGGCTGATCTCAACACCTCTATCGGACGCGATGCGATTGTGCCCTTGAGCGAAGCTGCCTCGATGGCGCGCATTGTGGCGATCGGGGATGGATTCACTATTGCCTCGCAGGATGATCTTGTTCTGGTTGCCGGTGAGTTGGAGCCAGCGGTCAAGAGTTACTCGATCTACCGCCCTGGCCGGATACACACTCGGATTATCGACATCGACATCGACA
>JAFMKB010000098.1 GCA_017853205.1 Gammaproteobacteria bacterium | reverse complement strand
CAGATATAGCGAAAAAACAACTTTCTTCCTCGATGCTCAGAACATTACCGATGAGGAAACACGATTGTTCGTCCGTTATCCAGAGATGCTTTTTTTAGCGCAAGATCACGGGCCAGTCTTTAAGCTAGGGGTTCGCGCGAACTTCTAGCTCTTTAACTAAAGCGGTGGCATCAGTCACCGCTTTTGCTTTCTTTACCAGGCGGGAATACAACTTTCTCGCCCGACTCCGATACACACGACTCCCATGAAAAAATTAATCGTCGTTATACTGTCCGTTATTGTCTATCAGAGCGTTGAGGCTAATGAACATCAAGTTCAAGAGCTTCTGGGCAGGATGTCTCTAGAACAGAAGGTCGGGCAAATGATTCAGGCTGAGATTCAATTTATAACGCCTGAACAAGTTAGGCAGTACGCAATCGGTAGCGTTCTGAATGGTGGCGGTTCCTATCCGAAAAACGACAAATTTTCACCGTTAGTTGAGTGGCTAAACCTGGCTGACGCTTTTTATGAGGCATCCATAAATAGTCATGGCGATGGCAGGGGCATTCCTCTCATTTGGGGTACAGACGCAGTTCATGGTCACAACAACGTTTACGGAGCAACCCTGTTTCCGCACAACATTGGCTTAGGCGCGACACACAATCCGAGTCTAGTGGGTGAAATAGCGAAAGCAACAGCACTCGAAGTTAGAGCAAGTGGAATAGATTGGATTTTTGCGCCCACTATCGCCATTGCAAAAGACGATCGATGGGGTAGAACCTATGAAAGCTTTAGCGATCAGCCCTCTCTTATAGAAGCCTACACTCCCGAGATAATAGATGCGATACAGGGGAGTGGCTTAGCTGCAACAGCGAAGCACTTTATTGGCGATGGAGGTACTCTCGGAGGCGAAGATCAGGGAAATGCAGAAATATCTTTGGAGTCGCTTTTAGAAGATCACGGCGCTGGATACATTCGAGCGATAAATGAAGGCGTTTACTCAGTGATGGCTAGCTTTAATAGCTGGAACGGAGAAAAAATTCATGGCAGTCATGAGCTAATTACGGGAGTGCTGAAGGAGCAGTTAGGCTTTGATGGGGTTGTGGTGAGCGATTGGAACGGAATCGGGCAGGTGGAGGGTTGCACAAACTCAAGTTGTCCGCAGGCCATTAATGCTGGCATTGATATGGTAATGGTACCCGAGCTTTGGCGAGAGTTTTTGCAGAATACACTTTCTCAGGTCGAGGCCGGTATCATTTCTGAATCTCGAATTGACGATGCAGTAGCTCGAATACTAAGAATGAAATTTAAGTTGGGTTTGTTCGATAAAATAAAACCCTCGAGCCGTGCTGCCGCTGCTGTCGCTGATATCGAAGCGACAAGGGCTGCTAATAAGAAGCTTGCAAGAGAAGCTGTTAGGCAATCTTTGGTCTTACTTCGTAACGACCAGAACCTACTCCCTCTAAGCCCCAATCAGCACATTTTAGTCATTGGAAGTGCCGATGACATAGGGAAGGCCTCAGGTGGTTGGACGCTGAGTTGGCAAGGCACGGGGAACACAAACGCCGATTTCCCGACAGGCATCTCAATTTATGGTGAGCTCAAAAATCAAATAGGAAATGCGGGCGGAACGATCGAATTGTCTGCGGATGGTGAATTCCAACGTCGACCAGATAAAGCCATCGTAGTATTCGGCGAAGAGCCTTACGCAGAGGGGATGGGTGATGTCTCAGATCTACGAGCGCCGGATTTAGAACGCGTCACGAATTTACTTCTATCGTTAAAAGAGCAAGGAATTCCCACAGTCACGGTTTTTCTAACCGGTCGACCGATGTGGGTAAATCCAGTGCTAGAGAATAGCACCGCCTTTGTTGTTGCTTGGCTGCCGGGCTCCGAAGGTGGCGGTGTTGCCGACCTTCTGCTACGAGACGCTAGAGGACAAGTGCAGTTTGATTTTCTCGGCCGGCTTTCATTCGACTGGCCCAACGATACTTTAAATGCAAAGAACAACCAGCAGCCAGTCGAGGATATTCTTTTCCCCTATGGGTTTGGGCTTAGCGTCTCGAGCATGTCTTCTACTGAACTCCCAGCTCTCAAGCTCAAGCCAACTGTGGCAAACTCGTCTAGCGAAACGGTAGCCTCAGTCATGATATTTAATGCGCGCACCCACCCAGATTGGGAGCCCTATATTGGGGAGCGCTTAGACTGGCAGCAACGCTACGTAAATGCAGATCAACTTTCCAAAGGCGGACAATTAAGGATAAGGAGAGCAGACACCAAGGTGCAGGAAGATAGCCTCAGGCTAATTTTTGGCGGCGATGGTAGTCAATTGAATCAATGGTATTGGCAGTCTCAAGACCCAAAAGATTTATCAGGCGCGCTTGAAGAAGGGAGTGCGCTTAATTTTACGATAGTCGTGAATACTTACCCATCTGAGGAGGCGACTGTACGCATGGATTGTATTTATCCCTGTTCGGCAGCAATATCCATCACCGATACTCTTCATGCGTTTCCTAAAGGGGTATCAAGTCAGCTCGCAATACCTATTCAATGCTTCGTTGATAACGGTTTAAGGATTGATAGGGTCGATACCCCAGCGCTGCTTGTGACTAAAGGCGCGTTGGACGTTACTCTCTCAGCGGTCAATATAGGCGTAGCCAGCGAAGCCTCGATAAAAGTATCCTGTGATTAATAGATTAATCTTCATCCTAACGGCGAATAGAAATGACTTACCTCGATTACTCAATCGTTATCTTCTATGCAATTGGTCTCCTACTTATTGCGTATAGGCTCTCGAATAAGGAAAACGCGAACGCAAATGCATCAGCTCAGAATAATTACTTCTTAGCAGGTGGCTCGCTGCCGTGGTGGGCTATTGGCGCGTCGCTCATTGCCGCAAATATTAGCGCAGAACAAATAATCGGAATGTCTGGGTCTGGTTACGCTATCGGTATGGCTATTGCTTCCTATGAATGGATGGCAGCAGTCACTTTGCTTCTTGTCGGAAAATATTTGCTGCCTATTTTTCTTGAGCGAAAAATTTATACTATGCCTGAGTTTCTTAATCAGAGATACGATCACAGAGTGCGGCTAACGATGAGTGTCTTCTGGATTGGGGTCTATGTTTTTGTCAATCTGACTTCTATTCTTTGGTTGGGTGCTTTGGCCATTGAAACGATAACCGGTCTCAATATCGTAGCGGGAATGTTCGCGCTAGGATTATTCTCGTTAATTTACTCGGTTTACGGTGGGCTGCGTGTTGTCGCCTTCACAGATATCATTCAGGTCGTTCTATTAATCTTTGGTGGATTACTCGTTGTGTATGTCCTCCTGAATGAAATTAGTGAAGATACTCAGACGACTACCGCCGTTCTTCTAAGTTTAGCGAGTGAAGCACCGTCTAAATTTGATATGATTCTTTCTAAGGGTGACCCCAATTACGCCAGCCTTCCCGGAATCTCTGTTCTATTGGGAGGAATGTGGATAATGAATTTGTCGTATTGGGGCTTCAATCAATACATTATTCAGCGTGCTCTCGCGGCAAAAAATCTTTCTGAAGCACAGAAAGGGATAGTTTTTGCAGCGTTCCTCAAAATTCTTATGCCGCTAATTGTTGTACTGCCTGGGATACTTGTCTTCATTGTTAATTCAAGTCTTGATAGTCCAGATCAGGCTTATCCTACAGCAATGTCATTTCTTCCTGTTGGCGTCAAAGGGCTCGTTTTTGCTGCACTTATGGCTGCGATAGTTTCCTCTCTCTCCTCTATGTCGAACTCGATTGCTACAATATTTACAGTCGACATACTTCCAAGAGTTGGAAAGTTACAAGAGAGTGATCCAATCCTAATCGGGCGGATAAGTGCGGTAATTGCAATGATGGTTGCTATGTTCGTAGCGAAGCCACTTCTTGGAAATTTCGATCAGGCCTTTCAATATATTCAAGAATTCACTGGCTTCTTTACGCCAGGAATAGTGGCAATCTTCTTGCTCGGAATAATGTCTCCACGAGTTACTGCTAATGGTGCACTCACAGCTGCAATCGGGTCAGCTGTGTTCTCCCTTCTAGGTAGGTGGCTGCTACCGGAAATACCGTTTATGGATCGAGTTTCAATAGTATTTCTGTTGTGTGTTGCTAGTGCCCTTCTTGTTTCCAGAGAAGGTTACTCGAAAAGTGAAGATTCTTGGCTTTATGATCGGAGTTCGTTCGACAGCCAAACCAGCGCAGGCTTTAACCTTTCAAGCTGTTTGGTTGTTTTGATAGTAGGTTCTTTCTATGTAATCTGGTGGTGAGGCTCTTCTTGCCGATTGT
>JAFMKB010000046.1 GCA_017853205.1 Gammaproteobacteria bacterium | reverse complement strand
GGACAAACGGATTATGAGTCCGCTACTCTAACCAACTGAGTTATAGGCCCGTGTGCTTCGCCAAAACCCCTTGCAGGGTCTAACGAAGAGAGGCGCATTATAATGCGCCCCTCGGTTTGGTGCTATAGCTAGCTTAGTATTACTAATCGTCTAGGAAGCTTCGCAGGTGATCGGAGCGGGTAGGGTGGCGCAGCTTGCGCAGAGCCTTGGCTTCGATCTGGCGGATGCGCTCTCGGGTCACGTCGAACTGTTTGCCCACTTCTTCTAGCGTGTGGTCGGTGTTCATGTCGATGCCAAAACGCATGCGGAGCACCTTAGCTTCGCGCTGCGTGAGGCTGCCTAAAACATCCTTGGTCGCTTCGCGTAGGCCCTCTTCGATCGAAGAGTCGACGGGTGAATCGACAGTCGAATCTTCGATAAAATCGCCGAGGTGCGAGTCTTCGTCGTCACCGATAGGAGTTTCCATCGAAATAGGCTCTTTCGCGATTTTGAGAACGCGGCGTACTTTCTCTTCGCTCATGTCCATGCGTTCGCCTAATTCTTCTGGCGTTGGTTCACGGCCTTTCTCGTGAACCATCTGGCGCGAGATACGATTAAGCTTGTTGATTGTCTCGATCATATGCACCGGAATACGGATTGTTCGCGCTTGGTCTGCGATCGAGCGGGTAATCGCCTGGCGGATCCACCAAGTAGCGTAGGTCGAGAACTTATAGCCGCGACGGTATTCGAATTTGTCTACAGCCTTCATCAAGCCGATGTTGCCTTCTTGAATAAGGTCGAGGAACTGTAGGCCACGGTTGGTGTATTTTTTCGCGATCGAGATTACTAGTCGAAGGTTCGCCTCAACCATTTCTTTTTTCGCGCGACGTGATTTCGCTTCGCCAATCGACATCTGTCTGTTGATGTCTTTAATGGTCGCTATGTCTAGCCCCGCTTCTTCTTCGAGCAAGCGTAGCTTCTTCTGGGCGCGCAAAATTTCGACCTTCACGTTGCCCATCAGCTCAGAGTAGGGCTTCTTGCGACGAATCATGTTCGCAACCCAGCGCTCATTCGTCTCATTGCCTGGGAAGCTTTCGATGAAATCCTTGCGCGGCATTTTTGTGCCGCGAACACACAGGCTCATGATGTGGCGCTCATGGCGACGCACGCGTGTGAGTACTGCGCGAATGTGGCTGAGCAACGGCTCGAACTGTCGCGGTGTAAGTTTGAAGGATTTGAACAGCTCGCCGAGTTTCTCTAGCTCTTTCTGTGCCTTCTCGTCATTGCGACCGTGTTTTGCGACTGAGTTACTGGTTCGCGTGTATTGCTTGCGCAGCGCGGCGAAGCGAATTTTGGCTTCTTCAGGATCTGGCCCAACCGACGCTTCGTCGTCTTCGCTAAGGTCTTCCTTGGCGCTTGCTGGTGCGCCGACGGGGATCTCTTCGTCGCTGACGTCGAGGTAGCCGGTTATCAGTTCGTTGAGGCGGCGTTCTTCGGAATCGATGAGCGCGTATTCATTGAGCACATGTTCTACGGTGCCAGGAAAATAGGCCATCGCCTTCATGAGTTCTCGAAGACCCTCTTCGATACGCTTGGCGATAACTATTTCGCCTTCGCGCGTGAGGAGCTCTACTGTGCCCATCTCGCGCATGTACATGCGGACGGGATCTGTGGTGCGACCGGCTTCGTTCTCAACGGCGGCGAGCGCGGCGGCTGCCTCAGCAGCTGCTACGTCGTCTGCGCCAGAGTCGCCGTCGTCGTTGAGAATCAGTGCATCAGCATCAGGCGCACTTTCGAACACCTTGATCCCCATGTCGTTGATCATCTGGATGATGTCTTCGACCTGATCGGGGTCTGAGATCGACTCGGGGAGGTGATCATTAACCTCTGAATAGGTCAGGTAACCTTGCTCTTTGCCTTTGGCAATGAGGAGCTTGAGATTGGATTGTTTCGGTAGCAATTCGGCCATGAAATCTCGTCTCGCCGGGTGCAAGCCTGGCTGTTAGGTTAGAGTTTACCTTCGGTCGTCTGAGTGCTCGTTAGGCTGTTTATCGGAGCAAGCCGGACATTATAATCGCAAGCGAACAATTTGGATAGTTTTATGGGCCTAAAGCACTGCCGCGTTAGTCGTCACTAAAGTCCATAAACGGGAGTGGATCGCTCAGAGGCGCCGAGCGAGCCCACTCCTCGGACTCCGCTGCACTCACTCCGTCGTCGTTCGCGTTACCCGAAGCACTTTGCACAGTCTCAGTCAAAGAAGCATTTTGGGGTGTATTTTGCAGTAGTTCGCTTCTTTTGCGCGATAATTCCTCGCGCATTCTGGCAATTCGTTGCTCCTGCTCTGCCTTTTGCAAGAGCCTATCCACTATTTCAACAAATTCACTGCCAGTCCCCTCGACGGGCGTGATCTTTTCCTGCCGCAGAAGCTGAGTGAGCTCGCTGTAAAACTCGGTCCCTGCGCAGTAGCCAAGGAGCGCATACGTGTCTATCTGGGGATCGCCGTGCACCATTTCAATGAGTTTGGCGAGCACAGCTGTCGTCGTGTCGCTGCTGCTCATGAGAGGGGCTATGTCGCTTTTGCAATCGAGCGCAATCTCTGGATTGCCGAGTAACAGCTGAATGGCTTTCAGGCTTGAGGGGGCGCGTTTAATCATCGGCGCAGGGTTTAGGCGGGGGCTGCTCTGCCAACCCCGTTGTCCGTTGCTGCGGTGGCCAGTTTGGCCCCCCGAAGGAGCGCCCTTCTGTAGCGAGTAACCATTGACATTGCTGCCTCCAAAGTTCGCATAGGGTTCGGATTGGCCACCGCCCTCGTCGGCGCCTTGATAGGCATAATTTTGCGGCGGCGCCTGCGTGTGGCTCTCTGTCGCTGCGGCTTTTTCGATAAGTGCGTTAAGTGCATCGACGCCAATACCTATACGCTGGGCAAGCTGCTCACGCATAAGCAAGGCGAAAACGCCTTCGGGCAGCTGCGTGATGAGCGGCTGAGCAAGCTCCCGAAGCTTTCCTCGGCCCTGATGACTATCAAGGTCGAGCTCCGAGCTGAGCTTATCGAAGAAAAATTGTTCGAGCGGTGTGGCGTTGTCGATAAGCGTTTCGAATGCTGCTTGGCCTACTTTGCGCACTAGCGTATCGGGGTCTTCGCCTTCGGGTAGGAAAAGGAAGCGCACTTGGCGACCGTCTTCCATCTGCGGGAGCGTCGCCTCTAGCGCGCGCCACGCAGCGGTGCGTCCGGCTTTGTCGCCATCGAAGCAGAACACAACCTCGGGCACCATCCGAAAAAGGCGGGTGAGATGCGCGCCGCTGGTAGCTGTGCCAAGCGTAGCCACCGCATAGCGGATGTCCATTTGCGCAAGCGCGATAACGTCCATATAGCCTTCGACAATGAGCAGGCGAGAAAGCTTTTTGGTTGATTTGCGCGCCTCGAACAGGCCGTAAAGCTCTGACCCCTTATGGAATACCGGAGTCTCTGGCGAATTGAGGTATTTGGGCTTGTCGTCGCCGAGCACGCGGCCGCCGAAGGCAATGGTTCGACCGCGGGCATCGCGAATCGGGAACATAATGCGGTGACGGAAGCGGTCGTACCCTTTGAACTGGCTTCCACCGCTTTGACTACTGCCTTGACCGGTCTCACGCTCGATTACCATTCCGGCCTTGAGCAAGTTGTTCTCGCGCTCCGGCGTCGATGCGCAGGCTTTTAAGAGATTATCCCAGCCCGGCGGCGCGTAGCCGATGCCGAAGTCTCGCGCGATGGCACCGCTCACGCCTCGTTTTTTAAGATAGTCGACGGCACTCGTACGACCCTCATGCTTTCGCAGCTGGAGTTGGTAATAGCTATTTGCTTCTTCGAGAAGCGTGTAAAGGTCTGCAGTCTCGGCGCGGCGTTTGGTTGCTGCTTTGCTCTCTTCGCGCGGAACCTCCATGCCATTATCTCGGGCAAGAGATTCAACTGCCTGCGGGAAATCCACCGAGTCGAAATTCATAATGAAGCCGATGGCATTGCCGCCCGCGCCGCAGCCAAAACAATAATAGAACTGCTTTTCGGGCTGAACGCTAAAGGAGGGCGATTTTTCGTTGTGAAAGGGGCAGCAAGCCGAATAGTTTTTGCCGCTTTTCTTCAGCGCAACACGCTTATCAATCACGTCGACAATGTCGGCGCGGCTCAATAAGTCGTCTATAAAACTCTGCGGGATGAGGCCTGCCATCGGCGGAATGTGATCTCCATTCTATCTGGTGAACATAAAAAATGAGTTGGTTAAAGGCAAGTAGGCAGCTGGTCTTAATGCCATGCCTTGATCGGGAAACGCAGTTATTGTATCGAAGTTTGTGCCGCGCTGTCGTCAGGGGTTTGTCGATAGCGCGAAAGACTTGCAGCCTGAATGGGCCTCGCGTTCTACTCTGTGGAGTCAAGGAGTAAAACGAGTAAACGCTGACTCTGAGGGTCGAGCATAATGGCCGACCACCTAGCTGATTGCCGAAGTGCAACGTTAACCTTGAAAATGCTTATTCGCACAGAGTGCCGGCGATCCTAGACTGCGAAGCGCTAGACGAGCAGTGCTTTAATCTTTGCACTGACAGCACCCATGTCGACACGACCCACGACTTGAGGCCGGACAAGCGCCATAACTTTGCCCATGTCCTGCATGGAAGCCGCGCCTGATTCGGCTATTGCGGCTTTTATGATGGTCTCGGATTCCTCTTCGGTCAGAGGCTGAGGCAGAAACTCCTGCAGGACGACGATCTCGTCTTTCTCAACAGCGGCGAGTTCGTGGCGGTCTGCTGCTTCGAATTGCTTGATGGAGTCGCGGCGCTGCTTAACCATCTTGTCTAGAATAGCGGTGACGCGTTCGTCATCGAGCTCAACTCGCTCGTCCACCTCAACGCGCTTGATCTCGGCTAATGCGAGTCTTATTGCGCCAAGGCGAAATTTGTCTTTCGCACGCATCGCATCTTTCATCGCTTCGGTGAGATTACTCTTCAGGGTGCTATCTGCCATGGTGGCTACTATCCTTAGACCGTGAGTTAGGGGATTTCTGACGCTCTGGTAAATGGCTAAATGATTAAATGGCTCCGCTCTTAGATTCAGGGTAGAGTCTTTAACAAGATTATAAGTGTTGAAGCGACAGGCGCTACTTTTTACTCGACGCTTAAACGGCAAGTCTGTGGTGAGCAGAGGGTAGCGTTCTTGGTGGTGATTTGCTACTTCCAAGTCACACTAAGGGCAAGCGATTACTGACTAGCCGGCAACATGAGTAAGAAGGCTAGTCGTAGTAACCTAACCTAATACAGGCGCTTAGTCTTCTTGTTTTCGCGCTGTAGCTTCTTAGCATGGCGCTTTACGGCAGCAGCTGCTTTGCGCTTACGCACCGAAGTAGGCTTCTCGTAGAATTCGCGGCGACGAACCTCGGCGAGAACGCCTGCCTTCTCGCAAGATCGCTTAAAGCGACGAAGGGCAACGTCGAACGGTTCGTTTTCTTTCAGTTTTACCTGTGGCATTGAACTAAACACCTACCTTAAATAATGTGATTCAAATTGATTGAAAATTCGAGCTGCTGGCCGATAGCGAGCCTCTCTGAATTTCAGGGGACGTAATATTAATGCGCGAGCCGTGTAATTGCAAAGGAAAACTCGGCGAATGCCTGCAACGAAGTTACGCGGCGGGGCGATAAAAAAGCGCGAGCTTTTGATAACCAAAAACTGCAGCTTGGGGCGGGCGCTATTCTTTGGCATGATTGCCTGTCCTTCATCACTATCCGAGAGATAAGTCATTGAAAGTATTAGGTATAGAAACATCTTGCGATGAAACTGGTGTTGCAATTTATGACAGCGAGGCAGGTTTGCTCGCCGATTGTCTCTATAGTCAGGTCGAGATTCATGCCAAATACGGCGGTGTGATTCCAGAGCTTGCGTCCAGAGACCATATTCGAAAAACTCTGCCGCTAATCGAAGAGGTGATCGAAAAAGCGGGTATTGACGCGAGCGAGATCGAGGGCGTGGCCTATACGGCAGGCCCGGGACTGGTCGGCGCGCTGCTTGTCGGAGCAGCTATCGGTCGCACGTTGGGCATGGCGTGGGACGTGCCGACAATCGGTGTGCACCACATGGAAGGGCATTTACTTGCGCCGATGCTCGAGCCGGAACCACCCGAATTTCCGTTCGTTGCACTTCTCGTTTCCGGCGGTCATACACAACTAGTGAAAGTCGGCGGTATAGGCCAATATGAACTCCTTGGGGAGTCTCTTGATGACGCCGCGGGTGAAGCGTTCGATAAAGTAGGTAAAATGCTTGGCCTGCCTTATCCCGGGGGTCCCCATGTTGCGAAGCTTGCACAGAAAGGAGACCCGACGCGATTCGATTTCCCGCGTCCGATGATCAATCGACCGGGCCTCGACTTTAGCTTTAGCGGTTTGAAGACCTATGTGAGAAATACTATTACGAGCCTGCGCGACGAAGCGGGCGAACTCGCCGAGCAGGATGCTGCAGACATCGCTCGTGCCTTCGAAGAGGCAGTGGTGAATACACTTTCGATTAAGTGCAGGCGGGCGCTCGAAGAGACCGGCTACAAAAAGCTCATCATTGCGGGCGGCGTTAGCGCAAACCTGCGACTCAGAGAAGTGCTAGAGGAGGCGATGGCGAAGGTCGATGGGCGCTTATTCTATGCGCAGCTAAAATACTGCACCGATAACGGTGCGATGATCGCTTATGCTGGTTGCCAGCGTTTACTAGCAGGCGAGCGCGATGATCTTGAAATTCGCGCGCAGCCGCGCTGGTCGTTGGAGTCGCTTGCAGCAATTTAGCGCCATCATTTTGCACAGGATTTTTTATGGATATCGTCTACATTCGTGAACTCGAAATCGAAGCCATCATCGGCATCTACGACTGGGAACGCGAGACCAAGCAGACCGTGAGTATCGACCTTGAAATGGGCTGCGATAACACCAAGGCGGCGGCAAGCGAAGATATAGCTGACGCGCTCGACTACAAGGCGGTAGCCAAGCGGTTAATTAGTTTTGTCGAAGGGTCTGAATTTTTGTTGGTCGAGACGCTTGCCGAAAAAATCGCGGGTATTGTGTTAGAAGAGTTCTCTGTCCCTTGGCTGCGCCTGCGCCTCGGCAAACCTGGCGCGGTAACAGGGTCTAAAGACGTTGGTGTTATCATAGAGCGCGGAGCCAAATAGCCTCACCCAACAAGGATTTGTTAACGTGACTCTCAACACGACGCTTGCCCTGAGCCTCGGTAGTAATATCGATGCCCAACGCAATATTCGACTCGCGCTGGACGCATTGGCAAGGCAATTCTCGAGTCTCAGCCTTTCGTCGGTGTACGAAAGTGAGGCGATAGGCTTTGACGGCGACAACTTTCTAAATCTTGTTGTTGTTGTCGAGACAGATCTGAGTTTGGTGCTTGTGCAGGAATTTTTAAAGCATCTCGAAGAAAATCAGGGGCGGGATCGAACTCAGGCTAGATTCTCGTCACGGCCCATCGATGTCGATATCCTTTTCTACGGTAACGAAGACGGAGCCTCACTCGGCATCAATCTTCCTCGCGCGGAAATCACTCGCAACGCTTTTGTTCTCCTACCCTTAGCCGAACTGCTCCCCGATACACAGCACGCGCCAACTGGTAAAACTTACGCGGAGCTGTGGGCGAGCTACGACAAAGACAGCCAAAAACTCTGGCCAATCGAGTTTGCGTGGCCATAGGCATCGCTTACCGCTACAAAAGACTCCGTCCGCCATCGACTTTGATGGTCTGACCGGTGAGATAAGTTGCCTCGCAGGCAACGAAATACACTGTGTCGGCAATATCTTGCACGCTGCCCAATTTGGCGAGAGGAATCCCCGCTAACATTTTTTGACGGCCTGCCTCAACGGCGGGATCGCTGTCGTCTTCGAGAGACGGAGGCCATAGAATCGCGCCCGGTGAGACCCCGTTAGCTCGCACGTGGGGCGCAAGTTCGACGGCGAGTGATTTTGTCATCGCTTTGAGCCCTGCCTTTGCAATGCTGTAGATCGGATGTCTGGGCAAGGCGCGATCGGCGTGAGTGTCGGTAAGATTAACCACAGCGCCAGAATTGGCCGCGAGTTCTGTACTCAATTGCTGAGTCAGAAAATACGCGCCGCGCAGATTACTGCCGACGAGATCGTCCCACTGTGCCTGAGTCGATTCGCCATATGTAGTGGGGTAAAACGACGAGGCATTGTTAATGAGCACGTCCAGCCGTTTGTGGAAGGCGAGAACATCATTGCCCAGCTTGCTTACAGACGCGTGGTCTGTCATTTCGGCGTGCCAACAGCTGGCTGAACCAGTGCGGATTGCGTTCAGCTCATCGACCAGCGCCTGCGCGGCAGTCACCGAGCTGCGGTAACTGATTGCAACGTCGAAGCCACTGCGATGGAAAGTGCGCGCGATGCACGCACCGATGCGGATTGCGGCACCGGTGATTAAAACGACCTTAGCTGGCATGGTGCTCCTCTGAACGAAGTTGTATAAGGCGTTCATCAATCGCCGCACGTCTTAGCTCGCGCACGAACGCGCCGATGTCAGCGGGATTCGCATTTTTTATCGCTGCGCCTACATCGATTCCCGTTGCCGCCTCGGCGAGAGTCTGAAGGAACGCGCGCTGGGGGTAATCGCGGTCCTCGAATCCGGTGCGCCCGCGCGCATCGGCCTCGCAGGCGAGCAAAAATTTATCGAGGCGTTCGGGTCGCCGAAATACATCGATTGCTTCGAGCAGGGCAAGGGCTTTGTCGGCATCGACCTGCTCGAGCCTATGCAGTTTCGTGTGGTGCTCGCACACGAGCGCTGCGAGTTTTGCAAAGTCGTTGGGTACCTTTAGGCGCGCAGCGATAGCGTCGAGCAGGGGCAAGCCTAAGGTCTCGTGCCCCTTGTGACTCGGCCAGAGCGTCCTGTCTGTGGCTCCTTTACCGACGTCGTGCACGAGCGTCGCATAGAGTACTTGCGGATCGTCGCTGAGCAGACGCGCCTGTTGCAGACACATCAACAGGTGTACACCAGTGTCAATTTCGGGATGGAATTTGGCCGGCTGTGGCACACCAAACAGGGCGTCGATCTCTGGCAGCACAATGCCGAGCGCCTCGCAGTCTCGCAGTACAGTAACAAATGCATCGGGACTTTTGCTCACCAGCGCCTTTGCGAGCTCTTGCCACACACGCTCGCTGACGAGGCTCGCCAGCTCGCCGCTGTGTACAATCTTCCGCATGATCGCATTGGTTTCGGGTGCGACACGAAAGCCGAGCGAGTGAAATCTCGCAGCGAAACGCGCGACTCGTAAAACCCGCAGCGGGTCCTCCTCGAACGCAGGCGAGACATGTCGCAAGACGCGACCGGCAAGGTCGTCTTGACCATTATAGGGATCGATTAACTCGCCGTCGGCAGTTTCGGCAATGGCGTTGATGGTGAGGTCGCGACGGGCAAGGTCTTGCTCTAAGGTGACCGTTTCGTTGGCATCAAAAACAAATCCCGTATGCCCCGGCGCAGTTTTTCGCTCCGTGCGGGCCAGTGCGTACTCTTCTTTAGTTTGTGGATGCAGAAAAACTGGAAAATCGTTACCAACTTGAGCGAAACCTAAATCGAGCATCTCGTTTTGGCGCGCACCGACAACAACCCAGTCTCGATCCGTCACGGGAAGGCCAAGAAGTTTGTCGCGCACTGCGCCGCCCACCAAATAAATTTTCATCGCCAGAGATTACTTCTTTGAGTAAGCGAAGCGCTTGCCGTCTTCGAGGCGCAGCGCGGTAAGTTGTTGTCCCCACACAAATCCCGTGTCGAGGGCATGCACACGGGGCTTGCCGGTATGCCCTTGCAGAGCCGCCCAGTGGCCGAAGAGTATCTGTGCCTTTGCGCTGATCTTCTCATATTTAAACCAAGGCTTGTAACCGCGCGGCGCCATCGCAAGCCCTTCTTTCGCGCTTAGCTGCATATTGCCAATCGCATCGCAGTAACGCACGCGAGTGAGGTAGTTGGTGATCACGCGGAGCCTGTCGAGCCCTTCGAGGCCGTCATGCCAGCGTCGAGGGGTATCACCATACATGTGTTTGAGGTAAGCGTGGTAGTCATTACCCTGCAGAGCAAGCTCGACCTCGGCGCCCAAAATCAGGGTTTGTTGAAGCGACCACTGTGGCGCAACGCCGGCGTGTAACATCAAAAAATCCTGCAGGCCGCTTTGGGTCTCGACGCAGTCGAAGTGAACAAGCGGCTGCTTCCTCAACCAATCAGCGAGCATCTGTGCGTCGGATGATTTGAGCAACTTTTGCATTGTATGCTTGCCGCGGCGTGGCGCACAGCCTTCCTTTTTGGCAATAAAATGTAAATCGTGATTGCCCAAAACGATGCGGCAGTCTGTGCCAAGGTCGCGTAAAAATCTCAGCGTATCTAGTGAGCGAGGGCCGCGATTAACGAGGTCTCCCACACACCATAGCCGATCGATACCCGCCTTAAATTCGACTTGTTTAAGGAGTTTTCGCAGCCCTTTGTAGCAGCCCTGAATGTCGCCAACAACGTATGTGCTCATAGTTTATTACTAGCGGTAGTTGCGGCAAGGACTTTAGCCAACGCAGAGAGATGTCGCGCTAGAGTAAGCGGAAAAATGTGGGTTTAATGAACAGAGTCGGGGAGGCTCAGCAGAAACAGAGGGATGTCTGCCAAGAAGCGTTCGCCGCTCTGAGTGATCATCTCGTAGTCACCGCGCATCGTTCCGAAGGGCGTCTGCAATATCGCGCCGCTTGTGTAATGAAACGACTGCCCCGGAGCGATATGCGGCTTCTGCCCTATCACTCCTTCACCAGCGACCTCTTGCACTTCGTCGTTATCGTCTACGATCAGCCAGCGCCGTGCAATAAGTTGTACGCTCTGATTACCGTTATTGGTTATATGCACAGTATAGGCAAACGCATACTGCGAGCTCGCAGGGCTCGACTGCGCGGCGAGATATTGGGTGACTACTTTAATCTCGACCGTGCTACGCAGAGCCGCGGCAGAAATAGGTGATCGAGGTAAATCGTTTGAAGTGTCGGTCATGCGGCGTTGTCCGTGATAGCGTCACTTATTAATACGTAGTCTTTAAGGCTTAGGTTCTCTGGGCGCTGGGTAACGTCGATTGGCAGGGTGGCGAAAACCGCGTCACTCACGAGTGTCTTCAGGCTGTTACGCAGTGTTTTACGACGCTGATTAAACGCGGTACGAATCACATTCTGCAGCGTATTAACATCGCGCGCGGCAATTGGCATGGTGCGATGCGGGCGCAGCCGGACTATCGCAGAACTTACTTTGGGCTGAGGTGTAAACGCGGTCGAGGGGACGTTAAACAAATGCTCGATTTCACAGAAATACTGCAGCATCAGACCGAGGCGACCGTAGTTTTTGTCGCCGATACCTGCTGCCATTCGCTGCACGACTTCGAGCTGTAGCATAAAAACCATGTCGTCTATCGATTGGTTAAAGCGCAACAGATGAAACAATACAGGCGTCGAAATATTGTAGGGAAGATTGCCAATTACGCGCAGCGAATGAGGCGCGGGTTCTAGACTGTCTAACTCAAACTTGAGGACGTCTTGCTTATGGATAGCAACGTGAGGCTCTCCCTCATAACGCGCGATGAGAAAATCCGCGAGATCTCGGTCTAGTTCGACACAGTCGAGGCGCGTACCAACAGCAGCTAGATGCTCAGTGAGGGCGCCTTGACCCGGTCCGATCTCGAGAAGGCGATCACCTGGTTGAGGTGCAACTGCGTCGATAATGCGCTGGATAACCGCTTGGTCGTGTAAGAAATTTTGTCCGAAGCGTTTTCGCGGCGTGTGGTTGAGGCCGTTGTTCAGCTTGCGTGCCGAGGGATTAGTCATAAGCTGGATATCTTTCTCTGTCTTTAGTGAGACTCGCACAGCTCATTGAGGTGAGCGAAAATTAACTGGACGCCACGCTCGCATCCTCCGCGTGATGTGCTACACGCGCCGTGACTGCCAATGAGTGGCCATCTTTCTCGCTGTCTCTATCGCGTACGCGAGGCTCCCACTGCTCGCGGTACCCTTGCCTGCGAGATCTAGCGCAGTGCCGTGGTCTACCGAGGTGCGCACGATGGGCAGCCCTAGCGTGACATTGACTGCAGCGCCGAAGCCCTTAAATTTGAGTACCGGTAAACCTTGGTCGTGAAACATCGACAGCACTGCATCGGCGGTGTCTAAGTGTCTTGGCGTAAATAGCGTGTCGGCGGGAAGTGGGCCAACGAGCGCGATACCGCGCGCCCTTAATCTGTTGAGCACGGGCTCGATGGTGTCTATTTCTTCACGTCCGAGATGGCCGCCTTCGCCCGCATGCGGATTGAGTCCGCAGACGACGATTTGCGGATTCTCAATGCCGAATTTAGCGGTGAGATCGGCATCGAGAATTTCGATAATCTGCGTGAGCGATGCTTGTGTGATCGCCGCAGGCACTTCGGCGAGCGGCAGGTGTGTCGTCGCAAGCGCGACACGCAAACCCTCGGTTGCTAGCATCATGACGGTTAATTCACAGCCGCAACGCTCCGCTAAAAATTCAGTATGGCCGCTAAACGCGATGCCAGAATCGTTAATCACGCCTTTGTGCACGGGGCCAGTGACGAGAGCATCGAAATCGCCGGCGAGGGTTGCATCGGTTGCCACGCGTAGCGTTTCTAAGACATAGGCAGCGTTTCTTCGGTCGAGTTCGCCTGTGTGGACGGGGACTTTTAACGAGAGAGGCAGAACACTCAGCGTGCCAGGCTGGGTCGGGCGCTCAGGCTTGGTCGCGTCGAAGGGGAAGAGCGTCAGCGGTAAACTAAGATCCGCTGCCCGGTCACGCAGCAGCTGCGGGTCGGCAACAACAACGAGCTCCGTATCAGCTGGTGGTTGCTGACAGAGCTGAATGCAGAGATCGGGGCCGATGCCCGCGGGCTCCCCGGGAGTGAGCGCGATGCGTTGGGTCACTGAGGCGCTCCAAGTTAGTCTATTAACTCGACGAAGGCGTCTTCGCGAATCTCTAAAAGCCAGTTTTCGAGTTCGAGTTCGAACTTTCGATTGCGCAGCGCATTCGCTGCTTGATTGCGGGTGAACTCGCGGCTCAAGTCTTGCAGTCGACGACCTTCAACGCGAGCGACGTGCCAGCCAACTTGCGATCGGAATGGCTCGCTAACGCGATCAATTTCGAGAGTATCAACTACTTGCTCCATTTCAAGTGGCATACCACCCTCGTTTACCCAATCAAGATCACCGCCGCCGACAACTGAAGAGGCATCGTCCGAATTCTGTCGTGCGATAGCTGCGAAATCCTCGCCATCGAGGATACGTTGGTGGATTCTGCGAATTTCAGCTTCCGTCTGCGCCTCGTCGCGAATCTCGTTCGGCGACAGCATGATGTGACGTACTCGGGTTTGATTAACAAACTGCTCGGTGCCGCCTTGTTTGTCGACAAGTTGAATAATGTGCAAGCCATTGCCAGCCTCGATAGGGCCTTCGACTTCGCCAATTTCCATCTCGACGACGATATCGGCGAAGAGGCTGGGTAGTTGTTTCGCCTTGCGCCAGCCTAATTCGGCGCCGCCAACTTCGATTGCTGTATTCTGCCGCGCCGCAGCGCGTGCTGCAGCAAGTGGGAAATCGTCATCGATGCGGGAGATCAGGTCAGCCGCAAGACGTTGTTTCTCTGCTTTTATCTCTGGTGTATCCGCAGCGCTAAACGGGATAAGCAGGTCGTCGACAAAATAGTCGGCGGCCATTAGTTCGCGACCCATTTCTGAATTAAGAAAATTGTCGATCTCTTGTTCCGTTATCTTGATGCGGCGGTTTACCATGCCACGCTGTAGTTCTTGCATGGTCATCTGCTTTCGCACCTGCTCGCGCGTTTGCAGGTAGACACCGTTCTCTTCGAGTGCGTCGACATATTCATCGAAGCTTAGATTGCTGTTTCTTGCCATATTACCGAGCACGCGATTAATCGTGTCATCGTCGTAGCGAATGCTAACGCGGTTAGCAAGTTGCATCTGAATGTTCTCGACTATCAGCGCTTCAAGAATGTCCGACTCAAATTGTTCTCGATCTTCCGGTAGCGGCTGCCCGCTGCGCTGCGCTGCGGCAGTAATCTCGTTAATCCGCTCATCTAGTTCGCTTTTTAACACGACGTCATCGTCGACGATGGCAATAATTTTGTCGAGCAACACGCGCTGCGCATTCGCGAAGGGCGCTGCAATTAGTAGAAGCAGCAGCGCGCCGATGACAAAGAGGATGCGGCGGTTCACATTGTTATCATTCATAGGTTAACCATTTGTAAATTAGTCTCGCGAGCATTCTGCTGTCGCCTAGGTCTAGTGTATCGCATTGAGGGTTACTACGCGGCGGCAATTTTAGCGTTCCGAGTCGTAGCCCTGAATCCCTTCGGTGAGGAGGCTGTCTAGGCCACCACCGGTAAGATTGCCAAGGCCCACCAGAGTGAACTGAACAAAAATGCCGCGGTTGGGCTCAAAATTGCGCACAAACAGCTCGTTTTCATTAATCCATTCGCGGGCCACAAGGCGAATCTTTGCGCAGCAGTTACTGTATTCGACTCCGGTGAAGCTCTCTAGGTTCCGTGCATTGCTGTGATCGTAGTTCCAGCGCGCCAGTATCTTCCAATTCGTTGCTAGTGGCCAGACTGCCGAAAAGTCTGTCTGCCGAATATGCGGGTCGATAGCTCCATCGATTGCCGGTGGCAGCACTAGATTCGGCGAACTGACTAGATTGCGCTCGCGGTAGGCCAGATTGACTAGATGCGACGAGTCACGGCGATAACGAATCTGCGCACGCCCCTCGATAACCTGCTGTGTCTCCTCGTCCCACTGTACGTCGGTTAAGAAACGCCAACGGTCCGTTGGCGCGTAAAAAACCTCGGCGGCGATAGCGGAGCCGTCTGCGGTAGTTGAGTACCGCGGCGCCCAGTTTTGTAGCGGATTGGCGAGGTCTACAAGACGGTCTTCGAAATAAATGATTTGGCCGAGGCTCGCGCGGGCTCTTTCGCGGCCAGCAGTGTCTAGCAGGCGCGTAGTCAGTGCCGCACTCACCTGCCGGGCGTTACTCACGCGATCGCCACCGGCGAAGCGCTCATCGCGAAACAATTGGGCAAAACTAAAATTGAGTTCGGACGAGTCGAACAGCGGAATTTCGCTCTGCTCGGCGAAGCCGCTGTCGAGTGCGTAAACACGAGGCTCCAGCGTCTGCGTCCAGCTTCTGCCGGTCGTGCGTTCAAAAATAAGGCCAGTATCGAGACTCGTTACCGGCACGCCGAAATCGGGTGAATCGGCCGTGCCGAGAGCCTGTTTGTCGAGGCTGTAGCTGCGCTGCAGGTATTTGCTTTTTGCGCGAATGAACCAACCCGGACGCTCGGCGCTCCAGCTAATCTCCGGTTCGAGGTTCACACGAGTGCCCGTAACAAGCGCGCCGGCATCGATTTTTGCTTGGCTTAGTAGGCTCTCTTCGAGCGTGCGATCGAAAGCCGTTGCTTCGCCGGCAAAGGCGATGCGGAAACCAGCGCCAAGCGGGATCTGTGAGGCCAATGTAAACTGCGGCAAGCGATCGAAGGGTTTATTGATATCCAATGCGGCCGCAAACGGGTCGATAATCTGAAGGCGCTGAGCATTAATGCCTGCGCGCAGATAATCGTTTCTAAAATCTATCCTAGCCTGACGGTTGAGGTGGGTCTGGCTCGAAAGATTGAGACCGCCGTTACCGAAATCGAAAAAATAGTCGTTATCGCTTACTGCGTTGTAGTCGACATAAGTCGAGAAACCGTTGCCAAACTGGCCCTGATGCTCGAAGCCTATGAACCATCGATTTTCTTGTGAAGGCGATTCGGAGCCCAGTGTGTCGACGGTTGCTGGATCGAAAAATTTGTCGCCTCCAAGATAGGACGCATTGAGCGTATTCATCGAGGTTTTTGCCAGATAGCGGAATTCCGCACCCAGCATTACGCCTCGGTCGCTAAGCAGTCGCGGGCTGAGCGTCGCATCCATCTGTGGCGCAAGGTTGAGGTAGTAAGGTACCTCGATGTCGACTCCGCCAGTGCGGCTAGAACCAATACTTGGCGGCAGTAGTCCGCTCAGGCGCTGGTCACCAATGGGAAATTGTACGGTGCCCGGGTAATAAAAAATTGGGATATCGCGTATGCGTAGGCTCATCGCCTTTGCGCGGCCACGGCCGATTGCTTGGTCGAGTTCGAAGGCATTCGCACGCAAAACCCAAAACTCATTGCCGGGTTCGCAGCGGCTGAACTCTCCGTTGTCGAGCATGATCAGGCCTGTTTCTGAATCGTAATCGATTGTTTTTGCGGCACCGTGAATGCCGCTGCTGTGTAGCACATAGTGCGCGGCATCTACGGTATTGCGCCCGCTGTTGGAGTCGATAAGCGCTTCGTTTCCGCGCAGTAGCACGCCGGGTTCGCGGAAGGCGATATCGCCGCGTAAACTCACTGTGTTGGCGTCGCGATCGAGGATTGTTTGCGCCGAGGTCTCGGTGCCACGATTAGTAATTGTGCGCGCGCCCTGGACAACAGTGACCTCGCCGCGAAGATCTATGCTGCTTGCTGCGCGTTGGCTAAGGCCATCACTCGAAATGAACTGCGTCGTGATTGTCGGGCTGTCCTCATCAGCGAGGCGATTACTTATATCGGTATTAGTACTGCTCCTCAGCACCGATTCGGCCTGCGGATCGATAAAGCCACCGCAGCAGTCGTCGGGGAGCGCTGCGCGCTGCGCAGGTGTCATTGCCTCGCGGGCGACCCAATCGAGGCGGGCGGGGTTGTTATTCCCGATTCTATCAGTCGGTGTCGAGGCGACGACCGCGTTGTCCGCGCGCGAAGACATAATTCTCGGGTCGGCTCGGGTGACGTCTTGGCCCGTCTCACAGATCCATCTGTCGCCAGCGGCATTGGCGACGCAGCTCACGCGCGGTGCATTGCTCGACTGACCGAAGGCCGGAGTGGCTTGAAGAATAGCAAGGGTAAAACCGAGGATCGCGAGCGTTTGCCAAGCGCGAGTCGCACGCGCATGTCGACCTGCCATGGCGTGCCCGTGGCTCGCAGTCATGCGTGAGGCTGACGTGTCAGGTCGCAGTGTTCTGGCTATCCATGGCATGGGTAGTTCTCGCCCTTATGAAACTGGCTCTACTCTTCAACAGTAAACGCACTGCAACGGGTTTGGTTATCGATGCGGAGTGTTTTATCTCTGCCTAATCGTAAACATATTGCCACGTTTACCGACACAGAGATCCGGAGGACCCGCTTTTAAGGGTGCTCATGATAAGGGATGCGCGAACCCATTCCTAGCGTCGCGGCGCTTTGTCATGCGCTCCCTTCAACCGTGCCCCAAAATTCTAAAGGCAGTCAGCGAGAGGCAAAGTACAGATGAGCGATACGCGAGAGCGTGAGTTGTTAGTGTGGGCGACCACTGAGTCGCTACGCCAGTTTCCGACAGCTCGTCCTGCCGAGCGCCTCGCCGTTGTGAGCGGAGATGCCAGTTTCCGTCGCTACTTTCGTCTCACGTTATCGCCCGCTGACGCGCAGCCCAAGGCGCTGATCGCAGTCGATTCACCGCCAGCGACGGAAGATAACTCTGCGTTCGTTCACATCGCCACCGAGTTGATCGCTGCCGGCGTGCGTGCCCCCAAGGTGCTCGCCGTGGAGTATGCGCAGGGGTTTATGCTGCTAGAGGACTTTGGTGACAAAATGCTACTGCCTGCGCTTAAGGCCGCAGGTGAAAAGGGCGCCTCTGTACTTTATTTTTCGGCGTTTGATGCCTTGCTAGCTTTGCAGGCAGGGCTTAACGCCGAGTCGCTGCCTGCTTTCGACAAGCCTAGGCTGCTTTCCGAGATGAGGCTTTTCAGTGAGTGGTTCTGCGGCGGTCTACTCGCGCTTGAGTTAGACGCAGGGGCGCGCGAGGTTGTAGAGAACGCCTTTGATTTTCTCGCCGACGCGGCGCTGACTCAGCCGCAGTGTGCCGTTCACCGGGACTACCACTCGCGTAATCTGATGCTGCTAGACGATGGCGAGCTCGGTGTGATCGATTTTCAGGATGCGGTACGCGGCGCTTACACCTACGATTTAGTGTCGCTGCTACGCGACTGCTATATCTGTTGGCCGCGCGCATTGGTCGAAGAGTGGTCGCGATTTTTCTACGAGCGCCGAGCCGATGCCTCTCTCGCGGTAAGTCAGCGCGGCTATGCGGCATTTAGACGTGACTTCGATCTCATGGGCCTGCAGCGTCACCTCAAGGTGATGGGCATCTTTTCACGCCTGCATCTTCGCGATAATAAGTCTGCCTATCTGGCCGATATCCCCTTAGTGATGGACTATTTTTTGTCTGTCGCGCGGTTGCATCCTGAACTCAAAGATATGGTCGTCTTGTTTGAGAATGCGGTGTTGCCGCGTGCAGAGAAACAGTTGCAGGCGCTAATTAGCGATGCAAGCGGCACTTAGGTCGGGGGATAGGCTCGATGCGAGCAATGATATTAGCGGCAGGACTCGGAAAGCGTATGCAGCCGCTTACCCAAAAGACGCCTAAGCCTCTTTTAAAAGTAGCTGGCAAGGCGCTTATTGAGCACCAACTTGAAAGACTGCAGCATGCAGGGATTACCGACGTGGTAATTAATCATTCCTATTTGGGTTCACAGATCGAAGCGGCGCTCGGTGATGGTGCGCAGTACGGCCTTGCAATTAACTATTCTGCCGAGCCGGAACGGCTAGAAACCGCCGGAGGGATCATTGAAGCGTTGCCGTTGTTGCACGATCCTAGTTTTATTGTCGTCAATGCAGATATTTGGAGTGATTTCGATCTGGCGTCGCTAGCGCC
>JAFMKB010000003.1 GCA_017853205.1 Gammaproteobacteria bacterium | reverse complement strand
CTAAGATATATGCCAACGAAGGTGTCGCTCAAATGTTGTTCTACCAATCGGATGAACAGTGTGAGATGACCTATAAACAGCGCGGTGGAAAATATATGGGGCAAACCGGTGTGACTCCGCCGCGTGCTTAAGTTGGTGTAAAGAGTTTTCCTGTGCTGCCCAAGCCTATGTGTCGTGGTGTTTGAATTGGCTCGCGTCAGCAGAGGTCTATAGCAGGCCTCAAGAGTGCAGTTGTTGACGGATAGTGGGCGGATAGTCGGCGGATAGTTGACGGATAGTTGACGCGACGTCGCCGTGACTTTGACGCCAAGCTGGGCCATCAGCGGATTTTTGGCGATAAGCGCGTCTCCTCAACTTGAAAATTCAAGACGTAATGTCGTCTCCGTTTGTCTTCGCATTTCCTCTTGTCGCTCTCTTTGTCATGCTAAATGCGTTGCCTGCTAGCGCATTTAAGGGTTGGGCATATCTTGGTGCTAACGTGATAAGCAGGGCGTGGGATCGTCGCTCCGTACTAGTTTGGTTTTGCTCGTTAGGCGCTCAAGTTCAAAAACGCAGACGGTTTGGTTTCTTGAAAACTCGTATCTAGTAAGCTCTAATTAACTTTTATTAAAGCTCATTTCTTACTGATCTAATTACAGTTAATCTGGTAATTATGTGCTTCTAGTTGCGCATTTCCCGCCTCTCTTTCGTTTGTTTCCCTGTGAATCGCAATCTACTCGTGCTCACGCAAATCACTTCACGTGGGGAACGCGTTGCTTGAGCGATGTCTGTTTTTCATTGATTAAGCAAAAGGGCTGAGCGTGTTTTCGCAGAGGGCAGTGGCAACGAGTTCTTAGTTGGAATTTATATGGTGGTCCGAAAAAAAAGCGCGTTAGCTCAGAGGAATTAGTCGCATATTTTGCATTGGCATGGACTTTGCTATCACTAATTCACTGAGACTGTTCGGGCGTGTTGGCAGTGGTTCACGGACAGATAAAAATAAGAGAAGGATGGGGCATAGATGACTGAAGGCACAGAGGCGAAAATTTTCGAGGACGTGTTGCCAAACGGCGAGGCAAGCGACGCCAATATGAGTATGGTGGTTGAGAAGTACGCGCCGCTTGTGAAACGCATCGCGCATCACCTGCTTCTGCGTATGCCCGCAAGCGTTCAGGTCGACGATCTCGTTCAGTCGGGAATGATTGGCCTGTTAGAGGCGGCGAAAAAGTACGATGTCTCGAAGGGCGCTAGTTTCGAGACCTATGCTGGGATTCGGATTCGTGGTTCGATGCTCGACGAAGTGCGAAAAGGAGATTGGGCGCCGCGCTCTGTTCATCGTAAATCACGAAAAGTTGCTGAAGCGATTAAGGCCATCGAGGCCCGCACTGGTAAAGACGCGAGAGACCAAGATATCGCTAAAGAAATGGATATCGACCTGAATGCGTATTACGCGATTCTTCAGGATGCAAGTGGCAGCAGGCTCTTTAGCTTCGATGATATTATGGAAGGTGATGATTCTGCGATCGAACTCGCTGTAGGTGATCTACCCGGCCCTTGCGATGGGCTACAGCGCGCGACCTTTAAAGAGCATCTGGCTAGAGCTATTGATAATCTGCCGCCGCGCGAAAAACTTGTCTTGGCGCTCTATTACGATGAGGAGCTTAACCTGAAAGAAATTGGCGAGGTAATCGGCGTGAGCGAAAGCCGTGTGAGCCAAATACACAGCCAAGCGGCGATGCGTCTGCGCTCTCGCCTTGCCGATTGGCGCTGAGCAAGACCCTTTCGGGTTGGCAGCAGCCCCTTCGAAGCGTTATCCTGCGCGCCCATAACGCGAGATCGCGCATGAATCAAATCACCGAATCTACCGTCGCCTTGGGCGCCCCTCTACTCGAGGTGCGTGGTTTATGCTGCGAACGTGATGAGCGCATGTTATTCGCTGGTCTGTCCTTCGTCGTTGAATGTGGCACGGTGCTCCAGATAGCCGGCAGCAACGGAAGCGGCAAAACAACGCTCCTAAGAATCCTCTGCGGCCTGAATGATGGCTATGACGGTGAGATTATTTGGCGGGGTGAGTCGACTGACGATATGGCCGAATCCTTCGCTGGAGATCTGCTGTATTTCGGTCACAGAGTAGGAGTTAACAAAATTCTTACCCCGCTTGAAAATTTGCGATGGTCTGCGGGAATGCAGCGTAACGTCAATGATCAGCTTCTGCTCGATGCGCTTGAGGCAGTTGGGCTGCGAGGTTTCGAAGAGTCTCCCTGTTATACGCTGAGCGCGGGCCAACAGCAGCGAGTTTCCCTCGCACGCCTGCGGCTCAGTCCAGCGACGCTTTGGGTATTAGATGAGCCCTTTACAACCCTAGATGTAGATGCGGTTGCCCAGCTCGAGCAGACTCTAGCAGACCATGCCCGACAGGGCGGTGCGGTTATTGTGACTACGCACCATAAATTATCCATGCCCAGCGTTTCGCGGCTGACTCTCGGGGTGAATTGATATGCTGTCCGTGGGTGTTAAACCGAGCACGCGTTCAGCGTTTATGCTTACGCTTAAACGAGACCTGCTTATCGCGTTTAAGCGCAAGAATGACATCGTTAATCCGTTTATGTTTTTCGTCATTGTGATCTCTCTGTTCCCTTTGGCAATAAGCCCAGAGGGCGAGAGACTCACGGAGATAGCCGCAGGTGTCATCTGGATCGCTGTACTGCTATCGGCGATGTTGTCCATGGATAGTTTGTATCGAGGCGATTTTGAAGACGGGTCATTGGAAATATTATTACTGAGCCCACACCCACTGTTTTTTTTGGTGTTGGCAAAGAATATCGCGCACTGGCTAGTGAGCGGCCTGCCCGTCGTTATCGCGTCTCCGCTATTAGCTTATATGCTCAAGTTGCCTTCCGAGTCCTATGCGACTCTCATGCTAACTTTGCTCATCGGGACACCGACTCTTAGCCTAATAGGGTCTATCGCGGTAGCATTAACTGTTGGTTTGGGAAGCAGAGGATTAATTCTTGCTGTCATCACCCTGCCGTTCAGTGTGCCAGTGTTAATTTTCGGGACACTCGCCGTGCAGGCGAGCGCTTCGGGTCTCCCCTCAGGGGGCTATTTGACGCTTTTACTCGCCTTGCTCGCGGGTTCGCTCAGCCTCGCTCCGCTCACCTCTGCTGCAGCCCTGCGTATTAGTGTAAGTTAGCCGTAATTTTGGTCTGAAGCACGCCCAGTTACGTAGTTCAAGGAGTGCAAAAGCCCGTTCAGCGACACGTTGTAACACCAACAACGGCGACCGCCGGCTCCCGCTCGTGATACACTTCGCAGGGTATAAACAGCTGAACGAATTACCGAATATAAGATGCAGAGCGTTTGTCTTGAGGATTGAGTGGTATGTGGTTATGGTTCGCCAAATTAGGATCGCCTAAATGGTTCTATGAGCTTTCAACAAAATGGCTACCTTGGCTCGTCGTCGCGACTGTTCTTGTGATCGGTACAGCCACCGTATGGGCATTGCTCTTCCTGCCTCCGGATTACCAGCAAGGCTATACCTCGAGAATATTGGTGGTCCATGTCGCGGTTGCTGGGACCTCCCTTGCCTTTTTTCCGCTGATGGCTGTCGCCGGAACAATCACGCTGGTTTGGAAGATGAAACTCGCCGACATGGTTGCCAAGAACGCGGCCGCTTTGGGCGCTTGGTTCTCTTTTATTACGTTGGCAACCGGCTCAATTTGGGGAAGCGTTAGTTGGGGCACCTGGTGGGAGTGGAGCGACAGTCGACTCGTGTCGATGCTGTTCCAGTTCTTTCTCTTGCTCGGTGTGGTTTCGCTTCGATCAGCGCTTGAAGACACGGATAAAGCGGCGAAAGCATGTGCGCTTTTGTCCATTGTAGGTTGTATCAACGTGGTGATCATCAAGTATTCGGTTGAGTGGTGGAACACATTACATCAGCCCGCCAGTCCCGTTTCGCTTCAGAGTGGGAGTGCGAACGGCCCTGAATTTTGGATTGCGACTGCGCTGATGATTTTGGGGGTCTATCTTTTCTTGAGCGTCAGTTTGATTTTGTCCACACGCAACGAGATTTTGCAGCGGGAACGCCGCGCGCTCTGGGTGAAAGAGATGATCGCAGCTGAACGGTAAAAGAGTGAGAAGCGACAGAGCATGGATTTAATCAACGCCATACAATTCGACAGCTGGGCCGAATTCATCGACATGGGTGGATATGCGTTTAATGTTTGGGCGGTGTACGGTCTTTTTGCGTTATTCATTGCGGTCAATATACTCGTGCCGTTGAGGAGACGTAGCGCCTTGCTAAGGGATTTACGTCGCCGAGAGCGCATCGAGAACCAAGTCACGCGTAATAGCGGGTCCACGCCTGGTGTTCAGATCGCGAAAGCTGAATCGCGAGGCCAGTTAGACGAGACCGGAGAGACCGCTTCGCAACGGGCTGTTGATACTCGTCGCCCTCAGCAAGGAGATAATTCATGAAACCTCATCGCAGAAAGAAGTTAGGTATTATCATTTTTATTACTCTTGGGCTCAGCGCGGCTGTCGGTTTGACGCTCTATGCGCTCAAACAGAACATCAATATGTTTTTCACGCCCACACAGGTTGCCGAAGGCGAGGTGCCGGATGGGCAGCACTTCCGTATCGGTGGCATGGTGAAAGACGGCTCCATCGCACGCGAGGAGGACAGTTTGAGTGTCAACTTTGTAACCACTGATTTTGTCAGCGAAGTACCGATCCATTACGTCGGTATTCTTCCAGATCTCTTTCGTGAAGGTCAGGGCATCGTCGCTGAGGGTAGAGTAGATTCGAGTGGCGTGTTTCAAGCCTCTAAAGTGCTCGCCAAGCATGACGAGAATTATATGTCTCCGGAGGTCAAAGCCGCATTGGACGCGGCAGGAACTGGCGCGCAAGGTGTTATGCCAAGCGAGGGTTATAAGCCTAGCTACTAGGACGTGAAATAGGCTTGGACCGGTAAAATGTGATTGAGACTCGGGCAAAGCAGCCACATGCTATCGCTTCGCTCTTCCAGAACAAAAGATGGTGCCCTGCACCGAGGTAGGATTCTTTGCTTCCAGAACTAGGACATTTTGCTCTCATTCTCGCGCTCTGCTTGTGCTTGCTGCTCGGAACTTTCCCTCTCTACGGAGCAGCGAACGGCAACGCCCGTTTCATGGGGCTAGCTAGACCCTTGGTCGCGGGTATCTTTGTTTTTATTGGCCTCGCGTACGTGCTGTTGACGTATTCGTTCGCTATCGACGATTTTTCGGTTACCTACATTCAACAACATTCCAACTCTTTACTACCATTTCGCTATAAATTGACAGCGGTCTGGGGAGGGCACGAAGGCTCGTTCTTACTCTGGACGTTTATGCTCGCAGGTTGGATGCTAGCGGTAGCGATATTTAGCCGCAGCATGCCTCTCGAATTTGTCGCGCGTGTACTCGGCGTTCTCGGGCTTCTGAGTGTAGGCTATCTGCTATTTATGCTAGCCACCTCCAATCCCTTCGATCGAATCGTGCCTCTGCCACCTGCAGACGGCGCTGATTTGAATTCCGCCCTACAAGATTTCGGCTTTATTGTTCACCCGCCGACGCTTTACATGGGGTACGTTGGATTTTCTGTTGTGTTTGCGTTTGCTATGGCCGCGCTGTTAAGTGGTCGGTTGGATGCTGCATGGGCGCGCTGGTGTCGGCCATGGGCGAATGTCGCCTGGGCAATTCTCACTATTGGGATCGCGCTTGGCAGCTGGTGGGCCTATTATGAGTTGGGCTGGGGCGGCTGGTGGGCATGGGATCCGGTCGAAAACCCACCGCTTATTACCTGGCTTTTTGGCACGGCACTAATCCACTCGCTCGCAGTGACTGAAAAGAGAGGGATATTCAAGAGCTGGACAGTAATGCTCGCGATTCTCGCGTTTGCAGGAAGCCTGCTTGGCACCTTCATAACACGCTCAGGACTGCTCACGTCAGTTCATGCGTTTGCGACGGACCCAGAGCGTGGAGTCTTTATTCTTGCCATTCTGACACTGTCGGTCGGTGGGGCGCTCTTGCTGTTCGCGCTGCGCGCGCCGCTACTGCGGGGACGTTTCGGTTTTGGGATTTTGTCGCGTGAAATGCTTCTTCTCGTAAATAATCTCATTTTGGTTGTGTCTGCTGCTTCGGTGTTTCTTGGGACGCTCTTCCCAATGGTTTATCAGGCGCTTACCGATGATCTGATCTCTATTGGACCTCCTTACTTTAATGCGATTTTCGTCCCCTTGATGGCATTGCTCGCGCTGGTCCTCGGCGTCGGACCAATCTCTCGATGGAAGAAGACATCAGGGCGTTATCTGTCCACTCAGCTCCTCTGGGTTGGTGTCATCAGTCTCGGCCTTGGCGTCGTTCTACCCCTTGCGATAACTCTCGAATTCGGATTAGGGGCAACGATTACCATCGCTCTTGCCCTTTGGATACTCTTGTCTGCCGTGAGGGACATAAAAAATAAGGTGGCGAATAAGAAAACTCTCAGCGCTGGCCTGGCCTCGCTGCCTTTGAGTTACTATGGAATGCAGATCGCTCACTTGGGGGTGGCGATAATGGTCGTCGGGGCGGCCCTTACGAGTGTCTACTCCACAGAAAAAAGCGTGCTACTGAGCCCCGGGGAGCGCATGAGCCTCGGCGGCTATGCGTTCGAATTTGTCGGCGCTAAGCCAATAACCGGTCCCAATTTTCGTGGCATGGAAGCAACGCTTAACGTTTACCGTGGCGATGAATTTTTACGTGAACTGCATCCAGAGAGACGCCTGTATCTTGCCAGCGGGACGCCTTCTACAGAAATGGCAATTGACGCCGGATTCTGGCGGGACCTCTTCGTTACGCTTGGTGAGGAGAAGGGCGCCGCTTCTTGGTCGATGACTATTTACGTCAAACCCTTTGTTCGCTGGGTTTGGCTCGGCGCGATCTTTATGTGCTTAGGCGGCGTGGTAGCGGCGGGTGACAAGCGCTACCGTCGAGCGCTCGAGAAGCACGCTGACAAGAAGCAGTCAGTCGACGTCCCTTCGGCAGGGTCAGCTGAGGTAGTTCCAAGGTAAGGCCCTAGATAAGGTCCTAAACAAGCTCCTAGCCTAATCCTAGAATGGGCTCTAGGGTTTGTCTCAGCATGAGGTGTTCGGAGTTTATTCTATTTGGAGTCAACAAAGATGAATCGTTCACTCGCGTTTCTGCCAGTAGCCGCCTTTGTGATTTTGGCGCTTGTCATGTGGCGGGGACTTTATCTTGACAGTAAAGAGCTGCCTTCTATGTTGATCGATAAGCCAATGCCGGCGTTTGATCTCACGACCGTTGATGGTACCTCCGTAACCAACGACTCTTTGCCGTCCGAACCCTTTCTTCTTAACGTCTGGGGTAGCTATTGTCTGCCATGCTTAGTTGAGCACCCCACATTTATGCGTCTGTCTGAATCAGGTGAAATTCCCATCGTTGGTGTTAACTATCGTGACCAAAAAGCGCTGGCGCTTAATTGGTTGGAGGACAATGGTAATCCTTATGCGTTCAGTATACTCGATGAACCAGGGCGATTTGGTATCGACCTTGGCGTCTACGGCGCACCAGAAACTTATTTGGTCGATAGTAAGGGAGTTATTCGCTATCGACATGTCAGCGTTCTCGATGAAACGGTATGGCGTGAAGTGTTTGAACCGGCGATCGCTGAGCTCAGAGCGGAAGAGGCCGAATGATGAGTAGTCATTTAACGAGTCAAGTGCGGCTAAGAAAATTCAGTGGTTTCAGTTTTCTATGCCTTGCGTTGTCGATTCTTGCTGTTTCTCTGCCGGGGTTAAGTTTCGCCCAGGTCGATACATTCGAATTTGAAACGCAAGAACAGCAAAAAAGGTTCCGTTCGCTGTCGGACGAACTTCGCTGTCCCATGTGTCAAAACACTAGTCTTTCAGGGTCCACCGGCGGCGTGGCCGAAGATCTGCGCCGTGAAGTGCATCGGATGATCATGGAGGGGATGAGCGACGAGCAGATTGAACAATTTATGTATGAACGCTACGGCGATTTCATATTCTATAAGCCGAGGTTAAAACCTGAGACTATATTGCTGTGGTTCGGTCCTCTTTTATTTTTCCTCATTGGCGCAATAGTGCTTGTAAATATTTGGCGAAAGGCCAAGAAAATGGACGCGGAACCGGTGGTTGTTACGGGTGACTCAAAGAGCCGTCTAGACGCGTTAATCGCCGAACACGATAGGTCGAAAGCCGTTGCCAAGAACTCAAATGAGTAGGGCTATCTAGCAACTAATTAGCGCGAATTCGACGCGGCAAACAGAGAGAACAACAGGATTATTATGCTTTTTTGGAGTTTAGCTGCAGTGCTTGCCGCTCTAGCGCTTGCTTTTTTTGTGGTCCCTTTCTATCGAGCGAACGGGGCCGATGAAGTGGCGGTCGATAGCGTTCAGCGCAGCGAGAATCTTCGGCTTTTTGCGGAAAGAGAAAGTGAACTTGCTCAGGATCTTGCGGACGGCGAAATAGAGGCAGACGAACACGCCGTTCTGCTGCGAGAATTACAGCAGTCTCTGCTAGATGACGTCGAAGAGTCGATGCCGAATAGAAAGGTGCCTGTTCATTCCCCTCGTGGTTGGCTCATTGTAGGCCTGATCGTTATCGTGCTTCCTACAATGTCTGTCGCTCTCTATAAACGCTGGGGGTTCATTGAAGACGTCCAAGTCATGGGATTGTTTCAAGAGTCGCTCGCCGCGCGAGGAGATGTTGCTGCTGCCTCGGCTCTTGTGACTCAACTGGGTGATTTGGTTAAGAATGGGAATGAGAATCCTTGGGTTTGGTATTTTTTGGGTGAAAACTTCGCGACAATAGGTAGATTTAACGAGGCTGAAATATCTTATCGTCAAGCAGCGCAGCGGCTTAGTGGTGAGCCCGAGGAAGCGCTAGTGCTTGGGCGTGCGGCACTTGCTCTCTACATTAAATCTGAGTTTCAGTTCACTCCTGAGCTCGATGCGCTCATAGAACAAGCGCGTGCGATCAATCCCAACGAGATTGCCATCATTCAATTGCTTGCAGCGGATGCACAGAACCGAGGTGACTACGAAGCTGCTATCGCTAATTGGCGGATACTTATTCAGCTCGACCCGAATTCTCCTGAGGCTCAGTCCCTTCGTGCAGAAATTGCCAATGCACAGAGGTTGATGCAAGAAGAATCTGGCGAGCAGATAGCAGAACCTGTGATAGAGGTTCAACTTGCTCTGGCTGAGGGTTTGGTGGTGCCGCCTGATTTGCGGGTTTTTGTCGCTGTGCGTAATGCAGAGCGCGAAGGAATGCCGCCGCTCGCTGCAGCGCAGCTTCGGGTTGCCGATCTCCCTGCGACGATTGTCCTGGATAATTCCTCGCAAGTAGGGCCATTCAATCTCAGTTCGGCAGATTTGGTTCGCGTTTCGGCATTAGTGTCTCTTTCCGGTACGGCGAACCCTTCACGAGGCGATTATCGCGTCGTTTCTGACGATTTTGCCCATAAGACTCAGAAGGGAGTTATCAGGCTTACGATTAGTGACGAGGTCGAGTAGCCGTTGAATTGGACCGAGTTTGGTACGATCGCTCTAGCGCACCTTCTAGCGGTAACTTCGCCAGGTCCTGATTTTGCCATCGTGCTCCGGCAGACACTCAAGAACGGGAGCTTTGCTGGGCTTTGGGCGAGTGCCGGTATCGCATCCGGTATCGGCCTTCATGTAAGTTACTGTCTTTTTGGCGTCGCTGTAATTATCGCGAGTTCGCCTACTCTATTTTCGGGCATGAAGGTGGGTGCTGCAATTCTGCTGATTTTTCTGGGAGGCCAGTCGCTTTATTCGGCATTTCGTGAATTTCGGCTTCGGCGTTCATCAAACTCCGTAAGTCTAGAGATCTCTGAAGTTGATGCGCCAACTCCGTCTATGCAGCTTGCGCGCCGCGCTTTTGTCACTGGCTTTGCTACGAATGGTCTAAATCCGAAGGCGACACTCTTCTTTCTTGCCTTGTTTGCTGTGGTAATTGATCCTGCGACGGCAATAGCGCAACAACTGATCTATGGTAGCTATTTGGTGCTCGCCACCTTCGCTTGGTTTGCTTGGCTCTCTATAGTCATCGGCCGCCCGCAGGTTAGATCCCTCGTGTTACGTGCGGCCCCGGTCATCGACACCCTGATGGGATGTACCCTCTGTGTCATCGCGGCCCAGCTGCTCAGGTGATGACATAGAACTGGCCTTCGAGGCCTGCAATACAGTGTGAAGAGAGGTATAGTTAGGCTCATTTAATTGGCCGAGAACCTCAACTGCAATGGAAAAGGATCTGCAGCATGGCAGCAAGTAACAGTGGCACTAACCGCAAGGCGTTAGTTGACAAATTCGGACGCCGAGTCGATTACATTCGGTTGTCGGTTACTGATCGGTGCGATTTTCGCTGCGTTTATTGCATGACCGAGGAAATGACGTTTTTGCCGCGCAAAGAAATACTCAGTCTTGAGGAGTTGTTTCTCGTTGCTAAAGCTTTCGTTGATCTTGGAGTAACAAAGATTCGTTTGACGGGTGGTGAGCCACTGGTGCGCAGCGATGTACTCAGCCTCGTAGAGCGCTTAGGGCAACTCTCGGATCTGAAGGAACTACTGATGACAACCAATGGTGCTCAGCTTGATAAGTACGCCGAACCCTTGCGTGCCGCAGGCGTCACAAGGGTAAATGTGAGTATCGATAGCCTTAACGCTGAACGTTTCAAACGGATTTCCAGAGTGGGGAAGCTAGATAAAGTACTCGAAGGAATAGACGCAGCGAGAGCAGCGGGTTTTGATAGAGTGAAGCTCAACAGCGTCATCATGCGCGGCTATAACGAAGACGAAGTCATTGATTTGGCGGAATACGCATTGGCGCGCGATATCGACATCGCCTTTATTGAGGAAATGCCACTCGGAGAAGCCTCCGATCATGCGCGTGAGGACACTACCTGCAGTAACGCATGGGTTAGAGAGCTTTTAAGTTCGCGCTTCGAGCTCTCTGAGAGTGCGGCTAAAACCGCAGGGCCCTCGCGTTACGTAGACGTAAAGGGATATAAATCACGTATCGGTTTCATCTCTCCAGTTACCCATAATTTTTGTGGTGACTGCAATAGGGTTCGGGTCACGGTTGAGGGTCGACTACTCCTATGCCTGGGAAATGAGCACTCGATGGACCTTAGGGCAATTTTAAGGGCAGAAGATTTTAGCGAATCAATGCTACGCGACGCGATAGTAGCGGCGATGGATCTTAAACCCGAGCGGCACTATTTTTACGAAAAAGACCACGCACAACCCATTCGATTAATGAACATGACAGGCGGTTAGTGCCGCTTTGCTTCGGCGAAACGTCAGTGGTTTGCGGCATGGGCGCGATGGAATTGACCGCGTGTGTTGTTGTCGATTGCGTGAAGCAGACAGGAAGGACAATAAATGAGTGAAGAAAGGGCAAGCCTGCGAATAGCGGTGGTAACAGTGTCTGATACTCGGACCGAGGAAACTGATCGCTCGGGCGCCGTGCTTGTGGAGCGCCTAGGCTCTGCGGGCCATTTTCTTTGTCATAAAAGCATCATTAAAGATGATGTTTACCAATTGCGAGCCGAGGTTTCTCAGCTAATTGCCGATCCGGGCGTACAGGTAATACTGATGACCGGAGGAACTGGATTTACCCCCCGAGATAATACTCAGAAAGCGATTCAGCCGTTATTTGACGTGTCCATCGATGGCTTTGGTGAACTCTTTCGCCAGCTCTCCCATACTGAAATTGGTTCGTCGACAATACAATCCCGTGCTTTTGCGGGGATTGCCAATAATGTCATTGTCTTCTGTTTGCCAGGCTCACCGGGCGCCTGCGCGACGGGGTGGGATCGGGTGATCGCAGAGCAGTTAGATAGCAGTCATAAGCCCTGTAATTTCGTCGATAAGTTAAAAGTGGTCTCTTTTTAAGGCAAAAAAAACACCAAACCTCGGGGAGAAATTTGGTGTTCAAGATGCACAGAAATAATGCGAGGGAAATCGAGTCCTGACTCGGCGTCATTCACCTTTACCTGTGCTCGCGATTGCTGGCGAGCACTGTTAATTCCTTTGTTGCTGCGTTTATACGCTAGCGAGCACTATCGCAGCGGGCACTGATAGGGCGGCGATTATTAACGCTACGCTAACAACAGTGGCTTCTACTACGGGGCGCGCTCTTTTGAGTGCGTTGCTCATGACATACTCCTAAACTTAAGGTGTTGCTTTAGTCTGAGGCCCGACGCCTCCCTATCCAGCAACGGGGCAAATAGTAACACAATCGGAGAATATTGGTAACACTTTATTTGGTTTTTTTTATCGGTAATGAATCAAGTCTGAGAAACCCCGTCAAAATATAATAATCTATATATTACAATTACTTAATAAATTTTTTTAACGAAATATATCCTATAGAAAGTCTATTTTATGCCCGAACCCCCTGCGGATTTTCTTAGTCGCCTGTGATTTGTGTCACATGGTAACGAATAGGTAACACCTAAGCAGTGCGTAGCTTTCTCCGACTACGCAAAGCCTCAGGGGTAAGTTGCATGCGAAAATAAATGAGTGAGACAAAAAAAATGAGAGTCGTAACGCTGAATTGTAATGGGATCCGTGCCGCTTCTCGTAAGGGGTTTTTCGACTGGCTGCCCACAGTCGACGCAGACATAGTTTGCCTGCAGGAGACGAAAGCGCAGGCGGACCAGCTAACAGACCCGCAGTTCAATCCTGAGGGGTATTATTGCTATTATTTTGATGCGGAAAAAAAAGGCTATTCGGGCACGGCGCTCTATAGTCGTAAAGAGCCTGACAAGGTTCATCGAGGAATTGGGCTAGACATCGCGGACACAGAAGGGCGCTATCTGCAGGCCGACTTTGGCGATTTAAGCGTTATCTCGCTTTACCTCCCCTCTGGCTCGAGCAGTGACGAGAGACAGGCCCGTAAAATGCGATTCTTGGACTATTTCATGCAGCATATGCGGACTCTCGCACAAGATGATAGGCGCTATATCGTCTGTGGCGACTGGAATATCTGCCACAAAGAGATCGATATAAAAAATTGGAAGGGCAATATGAAAAACTCAGGTTTCCTGCCAGAGGAGAGGGCATGGCTTGATGAGTTATTTGACGAAGTCGGGTTCGCAGACTCATTTCGTCGAGTGAACGCTGAAGCAGAACAGTATTCATGGTGGTCAAATCGTGGGCAGGCTCGAGCGAATAACGTGGGATGGCGACTTGATTATCACGTTGTTTCTCCCGAAATCGCGGATTCGACAGTGGGCGCTTCGATCTATCGCGAGCAGAGCTTTTCGGACCATGCGCCTGTTATTATCGATTACGAGTTAGAGGGTGTTTAATATGGAAAAATTCATCGGATTACGAAGAGATAGCCTGCAGCCAAAGCGCGCTTTAGGTTGTTTTAGTCTTTTGGCGGGTTGTCTAAGAGTTGTAGGTTTCGTTGTCGGGATGTTGATCGTATTGCCCTCTATGGCGGCTGAGTCTCTCGTTGCGAAAATTACAACAAATCTTGGTGTCATTACCGCCGAGCTTAACGAGCGCGCGGCGCCAACCACGGTCGCAAATTTTATCAATCTCGCTCAGCGTGGCTTCTACGATGGTCTTACGTTTCATCGCTGGGAGAGGAATTTTATGGTTCAGGGAGGAGACCCCCTAGGGGATGGGACTGGTGGGCCTGGCTACCGCTTTAGCGGTGAGATCATTCTACGCCATAATCAGCCTGGCATACTGTCGATGGCGAACTCCGGCCCAGGGACTGACGGGAGCCAATTCTTTATTACGCATTTAGCAACACCGCATCTGAACGGCAAGCACTCAGTTTTTGGCAAAGTAGTCGACGGTCTGCCTATCGTACAATCATTGCGTCGCAAGGACACAATAGAGTCGATTCGGATTGAAGGTAATTATTCTGCTTTGTTCGAGCGCAAGGCTCCACAGCTCGCAGAATGGAATGCGGTTCTAGAGGAGAATTATCCCAACTTACTCGCAGCACCATGAGTCCTGCCCTTAGTGGCTAGTAAGTCAAAAAACGCGTTTAAAGGGTTTGACAGTGACTGAGGCGTAGACACCCGCGGTCACATAAGGATCGGCTTCTGCCCACCGCTGCGCCTCTTCGAGGTCGCTGAAGTCAGCGATGATAATGCTGCCGCTGAATCCTTGGTCAATATCTCCGTTAGGGTTTACAGGACATGGACCCGCAACAACCAAGCGGTCGGCATCGGCGAGCGTCTGGAGCCTCTCTAGATGCGCGGGGCGCACGCTCATTCGGCGCTCTGTACTGTTTTCAATATCCTGACTGACAAGGCTAAATAACATAATACTTTCTCAATGTTGATTTCTTGATGGTAGTTGGGCTGAACATGATTCGGGCGTGCCTCTTGAACGTAGGTATCCAAAGGCTAGTTCGAGGAATCGGCCTCCGGGTCGTCAATATATTTGGCGAGCAGGGGCATTTGCGCGAAGACGAAGCAGAAGGTAAGTGCTAGATTACCGAACACCTTAAATTTGATCCAAAGAGCTTCGCTTAATAGTAGCGCTACGGCCAGATTTATAGCCCCTAGAATCGTAAAATAGAAAACCCAATAGAGATTCAGTCGCTGCCAAATCGCGCGAGGTGCGGGTATTGCGTGTCCCATCATGTGCTCGATAGCAGGTTTTTCACCTATAAATCGAGAGCCTAAGAAGATTCCCGCGAAAAGCCAGTTAACTATCGGTGCTTTCCATTTAAGGAATTCTACATTCCTGAAAATGATGGTTGGCAGGCAGAACAAGATAACGGCTACAAAGGTGATCCATTGAAACTTGTCCAAGCGCCTTTGTTTAAGCCAGAGCGCGCCGTAAACCAGTGCAGATGCTACGAGTAAAAATTCCGCCGCGCTAAAAATTCCACCAATCGAGTGTTCAAAGCCAGCGATGCTAACGACTCTCTCGTCAAGGCTCCAGACTGTAAAAAACACTAAGAGTGGAATGTAGTCGATGAGTTGTTTCATAAACAGATAACGTCGTTCATGTGAATAAGAATTAATTGAGGCATGGAGTCTAATGCATTTCGATAAAGGTTTCCGCATTGCGGTGTATATCGCGTAGAATTGGCCCCGAAGAGCGAAAATTATGAGCGAATACCTAGAAATTCATCCTAAAAACCCAGACGTTAGGTCGATTCGGCGAGTCGCGGACTCCTTGCGTAGTGGCGGGGTTGTCGTTTATCCGACGGATTCGACCTACGCCGTAGGATGCCATCTCGGTGACAAATCAGCGCTAGAACGGATTCGCAGGTTGCGCGGGCTTTCTGAGAAGCATAATTTCACACTCATGTGCAGTGATCTGTCGGAACTGGCCGTGTATGCACAGGTTAATAATAGCGCATTCAGATTGCTCAAGGCGCTCACCCCCGGTCCGTTTACCTTTATTTTGAAGGCAAGTCCTGAGGTGCCAAGGCGACTCATGCATCCTAAACGCAAAACTATTGGGCTGCGGGTTCCGGACAACGCGATCGCTTTGGCAATTCTCGCTGAGATGGGCGAGCCGCTTATGACTACGAGTCTGATATTGCCTGATGCAGATGGGCCATTGCTCGACCCTTATGAAATGAAGTCGCTAATTGGTAAGCAAATTGACCTTATAGTAGATGGAGGTAGTTGCAGCGAGACGCCAACAACAATGCTGGACCTCACCGAGGGCTTTCCTAGCCTGATGCGCGAGGGGGCTGGCGACGCAAGTGAGTTTCTCGCCTAGTAACGAGAAGGTATAATTACGAACGCGAGGCATACCCGCACACAGGGCTCTAGCGCTACGGCCTTAACTGATCTGAACAAAGAACACGGAGAATAGTTTGTCCACAGTAGATTCACAGCAGCGTGTGCTGTCAGGTATGCGGCCCACAGGTCGTCTTCATTTGGGGCATATGCACGGAGTGCTCAATAATTGGGTCAAGCTGCAGCACGAGTACGAGTGTTTTTTCTTCGTCGCCGACTGGCATGCACTGACCACTCACTACGGGGATGCGACTATTTTTGAGAACAACGTTCTCGACATGGTGATCGATTGGCTTGCGGTTGGTGTAAACCCCGGCTCAGCCTCTCTTTTTGTTCAGTCGCGCGTCCCAGAGCACGCTGAACTCCATCTTCTTCTTTCGATGCTCACCCCTCTGGGGTGGCTGGAGCGAGTCCCAAGCTATAAAGACCAGCAAGAAAAACTGCATGAAAAAGAGCTCGATACTTATGGCTTCTTAGGCTATCCCTTGTTACAGGCTGCAGATATTCTGATTTATCGCGCAGGTCATGTGCCCGTGGGAGCCGACCAAGTTGCACACGTTGAGCTGACACGAGAGACGGCAAGGCGATTTAATCACATCTATGGTCGCGAGCCCGGTTTCGAGGCGGCAGCTGAGGCGGCCATTGCGAAAATGGGTAAAAAATCTGCGCGTCTCTACAACAGCCTTCGTACAGCTTTCCAAGAGCAAGGTGATCATGAGGCGCTCGAGAAAGCGCAGGCACTCCTTCGCGAGCAGCAGAATATTTCATTAGGTGACAGAGAGCGGCTGTTTGGCTTTTTAGAAGGTGGCGGGAAAATGATACTTGCCGAACCGCAAGCGCTTCTCACGCCTGCATCAAAAATGC
Source organism: Gammaproteobacteria bacterium (assembly GCA_017853205.1). Lineage (GTDB taxonomy): Bacteria > Pseudomonadota > Gammaproteobacteria > Pseudomonadales > Pseudohongiellaceae > UBA9145. The sequence continues at coordinate 99,554 of JAFMKB010000003.1, read as the reverse complement.
CGGGGCTAGACGGGCAAAAAATGTCAAAGTCCTACGACAACACGATTACGTTACGCGAACCTCTTGAGCAGATCGCTAAAAAAATTAGCACCATGCCGACAGATCCTGCCCGTGTGCGCTTGACAGATCCCGGTGATCCTAATAAGTGCCCCGTTTGGCAGTTACATGAAGTTTACTCTGATGAATCGACTCGGGATTGGGTTAATGCCGGATGTCGCAGTGCTGGCATTGGCTGTCTCGAGTGTAAAAAGCCGTTGAGCGATGCCATTGTCGCGGAGTTAGAACCGATTCAGCTACGAGCTGCGCAATATGAGAAAGACCCTGATGTTGTGCGCTCCATTATTGCCGAAGGATGTGAGACCGCGCGCGAAACGGCACGTGAGACACTCCACGACGTGCGCACTGCTATGGGGCTAACGAGTTGGTAGCCACCTCACGCTAGTTAAAGTAAGGACAAACGGGTTTGATAGAAGATCAACAGAGCGCTGAAGTCTTGGTAAACGAAAACGGAGTGCGCGCAGAAACGCGTGTGCCATTCGCATTAATCGATGGGGAAGCTTTTGATGAGATCCCCAAGGACCTCTACATCCCCCCAGATGCTCTTAAGATCTTGGTCGACGCCTTTCAGGGGCCTCTCGATCTGCTGCTTTATCTGATAAAAAGGCAAAATATTGATATTTTGAATATCAACGTCGCCGAAATCACTGATCAATACATGGCGTATGTTGAACTGATGGAGTCCAGTCAGTTCGAGCTTGCAGCTGAGTATTTGGTTATGGCAGCAATGCTCGCCGAAATAAAATCAAAAATGTTACTGCCTAGGCAAGGGGATCTAGAAGCCGAGGAAGAAGATCCTCGAATGGAGCTTATCCGGCGTTTGCAGGAATACGAGCGGTTTAAGAATGCGGCTGCTCAGCTCGATGAACTGCCGCGGATGAATCGTGACTACCACCGAGCTGTAGCAATGCCTCCTAAGTTGGAGCGTGTAACGATTGACCCAGAGGTCGATCTAAAAGAGGTCTTAATCTCTCTTGCCCAAGTACTTCGTCGCGCGGATATGTTCGGAAGTCATCAAATTCATCGAGAAACCCTGTCGACGCGTGAGAAGATGTCGGAACTCTTAGTGCGCATTAATGACAAGAAATTTGTTCCGTTGTCATCGCTTCTCATTAGGGAGGAGGGAAGGCTCGGCGTCGTTGTTACTTTCCTTGCTGTGATGGAGTTGTTGAAAGGGAGCATGATTGAAATCGTGCAGAGCGAGCCTTTCGCACCTATTCATGTGAAAGCTAAGACTTTAAGCGAACAGCCCATTCTGAGCAGTGAATTCGATGACGATCAAGAGACCGACCAAGAGGCTGTCCAATAGAGCATTCAGGAAGAGGAGGCATAACGTGCCTCACAAGGAATTTTAACCGAATGAACGATGTAGATAATAAAGTAAAAATGATTATTGAGGGGCTACTACTAGCGGCTGGCAGGCCCCTTACGCTAGAAAGTATTGCAGCAGTTTTTAATGACGATGAACGACCCGAAAACGAAGAGTTGCTCGCAGTTCTCGCACGAATCGATGAGGAGTGTGGTGACCGCGGTTTCGAATTAACAAAAGTTGCCTCGGGATATCGGTTCCAGGTTAAGCAAGAGCTTGCTGAGTGGGTAAGTAAGCTTTGGGAAGAGCGCCCCCCGCGCTATACGCGTGCGTTGCTCGAAACTCTTGCACTTATAGCCTACAGGCAGCCGATTACACGCGGAGACATTGAGGAAATTCGCGGCGTAGCCGTGAGTTCGAACATTATTCGTACATTGCTAGATCGAGAGTGGATCAGGGTGGTGGGGCAGAGAGATGTGCCAGGGCGTCCCTCGATGTTTGCGACAACCAAGCAATTCCTCGATTACTTTAATCTTGAAAGCTTGCAGCAGTTACCCGCGCTGTCGGAGATTCGCGACATGGATGGAGGCGCTAAAGACCTCGGATTTGAAGCGGAACTCGCTGCAGCGCGTGTATTAGAAATGCCTGAAAATACCGAAGAGGAAAACACCGCAGAATTGAGCGAAGACGAGAAGGCAGAATTACTCGCAGAAGAGGAGGCCATTGCATTGTCGCAAAAACCTCTCGATGAGATTCTCCATCCTAACGGTTTGCCCGAGAGTTCAGAGGAGTCGGAGGAATCAGACGAGCAGGAAGACGATGGCGAAGATGAATTCGCTGAAATTGATCAAGCACTGTCAGCGCTGGAGCAAGACTTAGGTGGTGATCCATCGCGTCTGGCGAAAACCGCTTCCAGCGATGAATATGAAGAGCAACCGAGGTCCGAAGACCCCGAGAGTGAACCAAATCCAAACGCCCCTACCGAGTAGATTGTATGTCTGAGAAATTACAGAAAGTAATGGCGCGCGCAGGATTCGCTTCGCGGCGCGAAGCGGAGACGTGGATCGAAAAAGGGCGGGTTAAGGTCAATGGGGTCGTCGCAAAGGTCGGCGATCGGGTGAGCGAAGACGACAAGATCGTCGTTGATGGGAAAAAGGTGGCTGCCCAATTAAAGTCGAATCATGAGCGTCGAGTGATTCTCTATAATAAGCCCGAGGATCAAGTGTGCACGAGAAAAGACCCCGAGGGTAGGCCGACAGTATTTGATCGACTTCCGCCTATTAAGCATGGGCGTTGGGTTGCGATTGGACGATTAGATATCAACACCAGCGGGCTTCTGCTGTTTACGACAGATGGGGAACTTGCTAACCGTCTTATGCACCCAAGTGCGCAGATAGAGCGTGAGTATGCGGTGCGTGTACTCGGTGACGTAACCAAAGAGATGGTTCAACAGATGCACGATGGCGTGATGATTGATGGCAATATGTGCAGGTTTACCGATATTCAACACTTCGGCGGCGAAGGTGTTAATCAGTGGTATCACGTAGTTGTTCTTGAAGGGCGTAACCGAGAGGTTCGTAAACTCTGGGAGTCTCAGGGCGTCAAAGTGAGCCGTTTGAAACGCGTAAGATTTGGCCCTTTATTCATTCCAAGCACGGTTACGAAGGGGCGTTATCAAGAGCTCCCCCGTAAAGAGTTAGAAAAGCTCTTGAAGGTTGCTTACCCGCGTATCGAAAAGCCGCAGGATGCGGAGCCTGCGCCTCGTTAGCAAGTAAGTGAGGTCCAAGATTTTGCATGGGGGAGAAAAGGGTTTTGCTCACCCTTCGAAGCCGCGTGCATCCAGCGCTTGGCCATGATGTTTCTTAGCGTCAGGGCTCATCAAGTAAAGATAAAGCGGTAGCAGGGATTCGGGTGTCGGTTGGGTCAGCGGATCTTCTGCAGGGTAGGCGTCTCTGCGCATAGCGGTTCTCGTCCCACCCGGGTTAAAGCTCATGACGCTAATCTCGCTAATATTTCCGACTTCTTCTGCGAATGTTTGCATTAATCCTTCGAGTGCGAACTTGCTAACACCGTAAGCTCCCCAATACGCTCGCCCAACTCTGCCGACACTCGAAGAAGTAAAAATGACTCGCGCGTCGCTAGAGCGTGACAGGGCAGGAATTAGTGCCTTCGTCAGTTTAAAGGGCGCAGTCACATTCACCTGCATCAATTTGTCCCAGTCGGTGTCGGGGTAGTATTCGATCGGGCTGCGCGCCCCAAGCAAGGCAGCATTGTGTATTAATCCGTCCAGCGCAGTGAATTGCTCAGCAAGTGCGCCTGCAAGGGTTGTAAACTCTTCACTAGTCGCCGTGGATAGATCCAATGGATGAATGATTAACCGTCCAGGTGATGTTGCCTCAATCTCATCGAACAACGCCTCGAGTTTTTCTTGGCTGCGACCGAGTGCAATAACGTTTGCGCCGCGTGCGCAGAACTCAGCAGCGACAACGCGCCCGATTCCGTCGCTTGCGCCGGTGATTAATATGGTTTTATCAGTTAGACAGTCTCTGGCTGCATCGTAAGTAAAGGTCATTGTCGAAACTTCAGTAGATTGAGGAGCGCTATTGATTGCTCCGGTTGGCTGAGGATAAAGTCGGCCGGCCATTCGGCAGGATCCACTCCATCGGCTAAGTATCCATAGCTGGCCGCTATAGCAATTAGGTCAGCATTCTTAGCGGCTTGCATGTCACGAATGTGATCTCCGATATAGACGCACCGCTCTGGTTTACACTGCAGAGTCGAAAGCGCGAGAAAAAGCGCTTCAGGATGCGGTTTTTTCTCCTCGACATCATCAGGGCAAACCAACACAGGGCAGCGGCTGAGAAGCGATAAGCGTGAAAGTAACGCAGTTGCATAGAGACGTGGCTTGTTAGTCACGATACCCCATGGAATGCCCGCTTGTTCGAGCGAGTCGAGCAGGGACTCCATACCGGGATAGAGAGCGGATCGAGTTGTTTCAATTTGCTTGAGATACAGAGCTAGAAGCTCCGAGTGGAGAGGCGCGAATTCCTCTGTCTTTTCATCGATGCCAAAGCCTAGCGAGACTAATGCTTTGGCGCCATCCGAAACGGTGCGAGAAATTACTTGCGGATCTAACGCTTGCTTCCCGTGTTGGACTAGCAGCAAATTGAGCGCGAGGACAAAATCCGGCGCCGTGTCGACGAGTGTGCCGTCTAGATCGAACAGAACACACTCGATGGACGTATCTAGATTCATTGGCCGCTGGCCTCAATCTCGGGTTTGGAGTAATAGGCGAGATAATTTACGTCGAGATCGGTGCCAAGTGAGTAGCGCTTTGACAGGAGATTATAGGTCATGCCTTTTTGCTCGCGCAGGGTTAATCCGGCATCACGGGCCCAACTGGCCAACTCAGAGGGCCGAATGAATTTTGCGTATTCGTGGGTTCCTCGAGGGAGCAGATTTAAGATGTACTCTGCGCCGATTATCGCGAACAAATAGGATTTTGGATTGCGATTTATTGTCGAGAACAATACGTGGCCGCCGGGTTTTACCAGAGTATGGCAGGCAGCAACGATTGCACTTGGGTCCGGCACATGCTCTAACATCTCAAGGCAGGTAACGATGTCATACTGCTCAGGCTCGGCGTTTGCCAATTCTTCAGCCGGTATCCGTCGGTAGTCTATGTCGAGTTTGCTCTCTAATTGATGCAGGCGGGCGACGGAGAGTGAAGCCTCTGCCATGTCTATCGCGACCACTTCGGCACCTTGTCTCGCCATTGCCTCGGCTAGAATGCCGCCGCCGCAGCCAATGTCTAAGACCTTTTTTCCTGCAAGGGTGGTTTTCGAGGTTAAAAAACTCATTCTTAGCGGATTGATTTCATGAAGCGGCTTGAACTCGCTTGTAGGGTCCCACCAGCGCGCGGCGAGCGCCTCAAACTTCTTAATCTCTAATTCGTCGACATTATTCATTACTAATCCTATACGCGCTATTTGCTTTGGGGTTTTAAGCCATGCCTGCGGTTTGTTTTACGCGCATCTGCCACTCTTGGGTTGTTTGTTTTAACTTTTGTTCATCGATTGTTTGGAGTTTGCCATTGTAAAGCAGCGGTTCGCCGCTACTCCATACGTGGCTTACCTGACTCGCCTGCGTCGAATAGATTAGTTGCGATACGACGTCATACAACGGCATGCTATTGATGCTGCTCAGGTCAACAGCGCAAAGATCGGCAAGTTTTCCGATCTCAAGGCTGCCGATTTCGGCGTCGAGGCCCATCGCTTTCGCGCCGTTGATGGTGGCCATCGCAAGAGCGGCGTTCGCCGGAACGGCGGTGGCGTCTTTGGCGACAGCTTTGCCGAGCTGCGCGGCTGTGCGCATTTCTGAAAACATGTCTAAATCATTATTGCTTGCACAGCCATCGGTCCCGAGCGCAACATTGATGCCTTGCCGTGTAAGTTTCTCGACCTCACAAAAACCGCTAGCGAGTTTGAGGTTGGACTCAGGGCAGTGAGCTACATGGCTGCCGTTTTCTGCCATAAGTTCAATTTCGTTCTGTGTAAGAGCCGTCATGTGTGTGCAAATAAGCCTCGGCGTTAGCAGTCCGAGCGCATGCAGGCGTGCTAATGGGCGCATGCCATCCCGACGCTGCGCATCATCTACCTCGGTCTGAGTTTCATGCACGTGCATATGAATCGGCAAATCGAGTTCTGTAGCCAACGTGGCGATCTTGCGCAGAGGCTCGTCTGAGACTGAATATGGAGAGTGAGGCCCGAACGCGACATGCACTCGTTCGCTATTGCGATATCGATCGTGCAAAGCAGTGGTTTTGTTAATGTATTCGTCTGCATTCTTTGCCCATCGTGTCGGAAAGTCGAGGACCGGACACGCCAACTGTACGCGCAATTTGGTTTCCAGCGTCACTTTTGCGGATTCATCAGGGTAGAAGTAATTATCGGCAAAACATGTTGTTCCCGAGCGAATCATTTCGGCGGCGGCAAGACGGACGCCGGCGTTCACGAATTCGGCGTCTACAAGCTCACCCTCTAATGGCCAGATCCTCTGCTCAAGCCAAGCTTGCAATGGCATATCATCGCCAACGCCACGGAGCAATGTCATGGCGGCGTGGCCATGCGCATTTATGAGGCCTGGTATTAATACATGATTGTCGAGACGAGTGGCGGACTGAAGGGCGTTATCTGAGAGCATTGTTTCTGCTTCATAAGCCGGCACTAGGTGGCTTATGCGCCCTTTTGTAACAAACAGCGCATAGTTTTCGAGAATGGTTTTGTCAGGAATAACAGGGACTATCCAGCGTGCAAAAACAACGAGATCGGGCGTTATCTTGGGTTTATCGGTCATTTCTATTCTCGTGGCTAGTGCTCAGATTGCTTAAGAGAGCTTAGTATAACCTCCATCATTACTTTATGTCGCTTAGGACGCGAGCATGCCTAGTATCCTTCCATGGCACAGCGATTTAGTCCTGCGAAAACGAGCTGTCTATGCTATGATTCCGCATCATAAGTTGCAGTTAAGAGGTTGTGTTCGGACACCTTTTTGCGCGCAGAGGAAAGGCTTGTCCGAGGGCCCGTTCGTCGTAACAGGAATGCTGCAGAGTAGCCTCAAATAGACGGCAAAAATTCTGTGAAACGATGTTAAAAAGGGCTGCAAAAAACAGCCTTACGGCCGCTATAGAAAGAGAAAATAAAGTGTGTTTCTGCAGAAAACCAGAGTGTTAGGAAAGTTGAGTCTATGAGCGAATTTGCCAAGCAGGTACTGCCGGTAGCGTTAGAGAGCGAGATGCGTGAATCCTATCTCGCTTACGCAATGAGTGTCATTGTAGGAAGAGCGTTGCCTGATGTTCGCGATGGTCTCAAGCCAGTTCATCGTCGCGTCTTGTTCGCGATGAACGTGCTATCTAACGACTACAACAAACCCTATAAAAAATCAGCGCGCATCGTGGGGGATGTTATTGGTAAGTACCATCCTCATGGGGACACTGCTGTTTACGACACTATTGTGCGAATGGCACAAGATTTTTCATTGCGCTATCCGCTCGTGGATGGCCAAGGTAACTTCGGCTCTGTCGACGGTGACTCCGCGGCGGCAATGCGTTACACCGAAATTAGAATGGCTAAAATCGCCCATGATCTGCTGGCTGATCTTGATAAAGAAACGGTTGATTTTTCGCCAAACTATGACGGAACAGAACAAATTCCGGACGTACTTCCAGCTCAAATCCCTAATCTGCTAGTCAATGGATCGAGTGGCATCGCCGTTGGTATGGCGACGAATATTCCGCCACATAATCTTACAGAAGTTGTCGGTGGGGCTATCGCTTTGCTCGACGACCCAGATATTGGCATTGAAGGACTGATGGAACATATCAGCGGACCGGACTTCCCAACTGCCGGCATCATTAACGGTAAAGCTGGGATTTTACAGGCCTATCAGACCGGACGTGGTCGCATTTATATGCGTGCTCGGGCAGAGGTTCTGACCGATGAGAAATCACAAAAACAAATGATCGTCGTGTCGGAAATCCCCTATCAGGTGAACAAAGCGAGATTGATTGAGAAGATCGCTGAATTGGTCAAGGAGAAGAAGCTCGAAGGAATAACTGAACTGCGTGACGAGTCTGACAAAGACGGCATGCGTATTGTTATCGAGCTGCGTCGCGGTGAAATGGGGGACGTTGTCCTCAATAACCTATACTCCCAAACTCAAATGCAGAATGTGTTTGGTATAAATATGGTTGCGCTAGTCGACGGTCAGCCGCGTTTGTTAACACTGCGCGAAATTCTCGATGCGTTTATCCGACACAGACGTGAAGTCGTCTCGAGGCGTACGACCTTCCTTTTGCGAAAGGCGCGCGACCGAGGACACATTCTTGAAGGGCTAGCGGTAGCTCTTGCAAATATTGACGAGGTTATCGAATTGATTAAGACCTCGCCCTCGTCGGCAGAGGCTAAGATTAAGCTTCTTGATCGCTCGTGGAAATCAGACAGCGTGCTCGCAATGCTAGGAGAAGTGGGCGCAGACGCGTGCCGACCGGAGGGTTTGGATCCTAAGTACGGCTTAAGCGGTGCTGAATACAAATTGTCAGAGGAGCAGGCACAGGCGATTCTCGAATTAAGGTTGCACAGACTGACGGGGCTCGAGCATGAGAAGCTGATCAATGACTATAAGGCGCTACTCGAACAGATTGCCGATTATTTGGATATTCTGGGAAATCAATCGCGATTATTAAGTGTTGTTCGAAACGAATTAGAAAAGGTGCGCGATGAATACGGCGATGAGCGTCGCACAGAGATTGTTGGCACGCAGCAAGATCTCACCGTTGAGGATTTGATTTCCGAAGAAGACCGTGTAGTGACTATTTCGAGAACAGGATATGCGAAAACTCAGCCGCTTAGTGATTATGCAGCACAGCGACGCGGCGGAATGGGCAAGGCCGCAGCGGCGGTCAAAGACGAAGACATCGTTGAGCATTTACTAGTCGCGAGCACTCATGACACCTTGCTCTGTTTTACGAGCAGCGGAAAGGTGTACTGGCTAAAAGTTTATATGATTCCGATCGCGAGCCGTACCTCGCGAGGAAAACCACTGATCAACATCCTGCCTCTTGACGAAGACGAGAGGGTAACGAGCATGCTACCAATCAAGGAATACACCGAAGGCTCGTTTGTGTTTATGGCAACTGCCAACGGGACTGTGAAGAAGACACCATTACCCAGTTTTGCAAGGCAGCGAAGTGTTGGCCTCCGTGCTATTGAATTAGATGAAAATGATGAGTTAGTTGGTACAGCAGTTACGGATGGAACGCGAGATCTTATTCTCATGAGTACATCAGGGAAGACAATTAGATTCTCAGAACAAGATGTCAGGGCGATGGGACGAACGGCTCGCGGTGTTCGCGGTATTAGATTGGCTGGAGAGCAGCGTATGGTGTCGTTGATGGTAGCAGACGACGAAAAGCAGGTGCTCACGGTAAGTGAGAACGGCTATGGAAAGCGGACAAAGTCCAGCGATTTCCCTTTGCGTGGCAGAGGGGGACAGGGTGTTATCGGTATTCAAGCAAGCGATCGCAATGGTGCAGTAGTGGGGTCTGTTCAGGTGACCGACAGCGACGAAATTATGTTGATCTCGAGTAAAGGCACTATGGTGCGCACACGCGTAGACGAGGTCTCTATACAAGGGCGTAATACCCAAGGTGTACGCCTGATCCGATTGAAGGAAGGTGAGAAGTTAGTGGGGCTAGAGCGTGTAGACGAGCCCGCGGGAGACTTCGTTGAAGGAGTTGCCGACGAGAGCGACGATAGCAATGCCGAGTAGCGCGGCGACGTCAGTTGCTTATTTGGGTCCTCAGGGCACCTTCTCGCACGCGGCAGCTATGGCTTTTTTCGAGGGTCAGTCGCGAAAAAGTTCTGAGCCTTGGCTGATGCAGCCTGCAGCGAATATCGAAGATGTATTCGCAAGCGTTGAGCGCGGCGATACGCTATTTGGGGTCGTGCCAGTCGAAAATTCGACAGAAGGCGCTGTCAACAATACGCAAGATTGTCTCTTGACGACCTCAGTGGTTATTGTGGGCGAAATTATCATTCCCATCGTCCATAACTTGCTTGGGCATCACGATCTCACGAATCAAAAAATCCATACCATCGCTTCGCATAAGCAATCCCTCGCGCAGTGCCGGGGATGGCTAAGCGGCAATTTTCCCAACGTGATGCTACGCGAATGTGCAAGCAACGCTCAAGCTGCAGAGTTCGCGCAGAGCGAGCAGGGGGTTGCAGCTATTGCGGGAGAATTTGCTGCACGAACTTACGGTTTAGAGATACTAAGCGCATCGATTCAAGACCACAGTCACAACCGAACTCGATTTCTTATACTTTCTAAGGGGAGTGAGACGCTCGTTAAGTCACTGTCAACGAGTCTGGGCAGAGCTGAAAATGCGAGTGAAAGAAAAACCAGTTTATTAGTGGCTACTGACAATAAGCCTGGAGCGCTATTTAGAATATTGGAGCCGTTCAATGATCTACAAATAGATCTATCAAAAATTGAAGCGCGCCCTTCCAAGCAGCGTGCGTGGGAATATGTCTTCTTTATAGATTTCGTTATCGACGAGACATCCCATGATACGGGTGCTCTTGAAAAGAAACTCTTTGGCTTACTTGAGCCCCGAACAACGTCTCTACGCGTTCTGGGAAGCTATCCCTCTGCGAGGGCAATGGATGCGGCCGGAGAGATCGTTTCGGCTCCTGAAATCGCGTTTAACGCCGATCTCGGTGGTGGATAGCGATGACTAAGTTTGAGGATGTAAGAGTACTCATTGTCGGTTTAGGGCTGATAGGCGGATCAATAGCGCGGGGGCTTAAACGGAAAAATCCGAATCAAACAATCATCGCCTGTGATTGTAATAGCGGACAAATGGCGGCTGCACTAGCATCGAAAGATGTTGACCAAGTGTGCGGAATTGACGATCTTCCTGCAGCCTGTGCCGAAGCAGATCTCATTGTTGTCGCATTACCTCCGCAGGCTACGGCGACTATTTTGCCGAGCCTAGAATCTAGCTGTAACGAGCGGACAATTATTACTGATGTCGCCAGTGTTAAAGGCAATGTAGTTGAAGCGACCGAAAAATTACCTGCTGAATTTTCTGCGAGGTTCGTTCCCGGACATCCAATTGCGGGGTCGGAAAAAAGTGGTTACCTGGCGTCAAAAGGGGATCTTTTCGAAGGGCGAAGCATCATACTAACCCCACTTGAAAATAATTCCCCCGAGGCGCTGCGACTTGTCACGGCGATGTGGACTACTCTTGGTGCGAACATGCTCGCGATGAGCGTTCAACGTCACGACGAGGTCTTGGCAGCGACAAGCCACTTACCGCATCTCTTGGCATATTCCATTGTCGATGTGCTTGCCAAAGAAGAAAAAAGTGGCGATATTTTTCGCTATGCAGCAGGGGGATTCGCCGATTTTAGTCGACTCGCGTCAAGCGATGCCCGTATGTGGTCTGACATTTTTGTTGCAAATCGAGTGGCAAATGCAGAAGTGCTAGGTTCGATGATTACGGCTTTGCAAGGGCTTAAAACTGCGCTTGAGACATCTCCTGATACTCAGTTGGGCACAGATTTTCATGCGCTCTTCTCGGAGGCAAAAAGGACGAGAGAGGCGTTTATCAATACACATTATAATCCTACTGCGAACACACATATGAATGGAAAGTCTGTCGTCTTTATCGCCGGTCAGCGCTGCTCGAGTCCTCCCCAAATAAAAGGCCGTGTCCGTGTTCCGGGCGATAAGTCAATTTCCCACCGCGCCATTATCTTCGGAGCAATCGCAGAAGGGCGCACGGAGGTTAGCGGATTTTTAGAAGGTGAGGATGCGCTAAACACGGTGGCGGCCTTTCGCGAACTAGGCGTAACTATAGTTGGCCCTGAAAATGGGAAGCTTAGCATTATCGGTGTTGGTCGCAATGGTCTTTCTGCGCCGAGAAAGCCGCTTTATATGGGTAACTCAGGCACCGCAATGCGGTTGCTTTCCGGATTGCTCGCCGCGCAGGGATTTGACAGTGAGCTTAGCGGTGATGAGTCGCTCACGAAAAGGCCCATGGCGAGGGTGGTAGAGCCTTTGCGCCTAATGGGAGCATCTATTAATGCGCAAGTGGGTGGCAGGCCGCCGCTTCAAATCGCGCCAGCGAAATTACACGGTATCCACTATGCCATGCCGATTGCGAGTGCGCAGGTAAAATCTTGCCTCCTGCTTGCGGGCCTCTATGCCGACGGCGTAACTGAAATTTCGGAACCGGGTATATGCCGCGATCATACAGAAAGAATGTTGGAGGGTTTTGGTTATCCGCTCATGCGCTCTGCCGACGGCTCCACTGTCAGCCTCGAGGGTGGGCACCCGTTAAGAGCGACGACCATAGATGTGCCTAGTGATATCTCCTCGGCGACTTTTTTTCTTGTCGCAGCCGCGATTTGCCCAGGATCAGACGTTGTTCTTGAGCATGTTGGCATAAACCCAACGCGAATAGGCGTGATCAATATCCTTAAATTGATGGGAGCTGACATAAGTATATTGAATCCACGTTCTGTTGGCGGCGAACCCGTTGCAGAGCTTGCGATTAAATACGCCCCACTGCATGGCGTTACGATACCTGAGTCGCAGATACCACTCGCAATCGATGAGTTTCCTGCGCTCTTCATTGCGGCGGCAGTGGCGCAGGGAGAGACAGTTTTGCGTGGTGCCGAGGAGTTGCGCGTTAAAGAGAGTGACCGACTCGCAGCCATGGCTGCTGGCTTGGAGCGCATCGGCGTGGATTGCGAAATGTTCACTGACGGGATACGTATCTCTGGCGACCCAGAGGCTTGCTTTGCCGCGGCCGAAATCGATTCACTGGGTGATCATCGAATTGCGATGGCGTTTGCGATAGCTAGTCTGAGGGCTGCGGGTGAGCTTAGAATTTTGAACTGCGCAAATGTCGCTACCTCGTTCCCCAATTTTGTCGAGTTGAGCTCAACGCTTGGTCTGGAAATTCGCGTCGAGCATGCCTAATCACGTTATCACGATAGATGGGCCTTCGGGTTCTGGTAAAGGGACCATTGCCTCCCGTCTAGCTACGCGACTCGGCTTTACTCTGCTCGATAGCGGGGCGCTCTATCGTGTGCTAGGGCTTGCCGCGCGACGAGCAAATCTTTCCCCCGATGCCGATAGCGACGCTATCGCCGAACTCGCAAATAATTTAGACATTGGGTTTGGTCGATCTAGTGCTGATTCGCCTTGGATAGAGGGCTCTGTCTGGCTTGGTATCGAAGACGTCAGTCTCGCTATTCGGACCGACGAAGCGAGCGCAATGGCTTCACAGGTTGCTGTAATCCCCGCGGTTCGCACTGCTTTGTTGCAGCGTCAACGTGACTTTCTGAGTGCTAATGGTTTAGTCGCCGATGGGCGTGACATGGGTACGACGGTTTTTCCTAACGCGGCAGTTAAAATATTCCTCACGGCGAGCGTCGAAGCGCGTGCCGAAAGGCGATATAAGCAGTTGATAGGTAAGGGTATTGATGCTATTCTGCCAGCCCTTTTGAGCGAGCTCCAAGCGCGAGACGCCCGTGATATGCAGCGTAGCGCGTCGCCTTTGAAGCCCGCAGACGATGCCATCACTATTGACTCTACAGCGATGAGTATCGATCAAGTTATGTCCCAAGTTATTGACTTAGTTCATAAAAGGCTTGGTTAGTGGGGCGAGAAATTGGATTTAGTTGTGGCCGTGGTGCCTGTTTTTAAAGCCAAAAGCTTTAAACTCGCTTGCATAACGTCAACACGTTGAATAGATCCATTAAGTCGATAGTCGGCACATCACCAGCATTGGTGTCGAGTTATTGAATTTAGTAACAACACCGTAGCCGCTGGGGCACGGATAAGCCGGTCGTTATACAAGGCAAAGTCTTTGGGCGGCTAGCGCAACTGAGATGGAAAAAGCATGAGTGAAAATTTTGCAGAGTTATTTGAAGCGAGCCTAAGCGAAATCGATATGAATCCGGGCGCGATAGTCGCCGGAACCGTTATCGACATTGATTCGGATTGGGTAACAGTACACGCTGGTCTCAAATCAGAGGGTGTCATCGCGAAGTCGGAATTCCTCGATGAGCAGGGTAATTTTGCTCTCGAGATAGGTCAGATTGTAAAAGTAGCGCTAGAAACTGTTGAAGACGGATTCGGAGCTACTAAACTGTCGCGCGAGAAAGCGAAGCGTGCAGAATCATGGATGGAGCTCGAAGCTGCATACGAGAAGAACGACATCGTTACGGGCGTTATCAACGGTAAAGTCAAAGGCGGTTTCACTGTCGATCTCAACAATATCCGTGCGTTCCTTCCTGGATCTTTGGTCGACGTTCGACCAGTCCGCGATACCCTTCACCTCGAAGGTCAACAGTTGGAATTCCGACTCATCAAGCTCGATCAAAAGCGTAACAACGTAGTTGTTTCTCGCCGAGCAGTACTCGAGTCTGTCAGCACCGAAGAGCGAGATGCATTGCTCGCCAAGTTGCAAGAAGGCATGGCTGTTAAAGGAATTGTCAAAAATCTCACTGATTACGGCGCCTTTGTCGATCTTGGTGGTGTAGACGGTCTTCTACATATCACTGACATGTCATGGAAGCGCATCAAGCACCCAAGCGAAATAGTTAATGTTGGCGATGAGATCAACGTTAAGGTGCTCAAGTATGATCGTGAGCGTAATCGCGTTTCATTGGGCCTCAAGCAATTGGGTGAAGATCCCTGGTTGGCGATCAAGGGACGCTATCCGAAAGATGCGAGGGTTAAGGCAGTCATTACAAACCTGACTGACTATGGCTGTTTTGCAGAGTTAGAAGAGGGCGTAGAAGGCCTAGTTCACGTCTCGGAAATGGATTGGACTAACAAGAATATTCATCCTTCGAAGGTCGTTCAGCTAGGCCAAGAAGTTGATGTAATGATTCTTGATATCGACGAGGAGCGTCGCCGCATCTCTCTCGGCATCAAGCAATGCTTCCAGAATCCTTGGGACGGCTTCGCCGAGAAATTCCAGAAAGGCGACAAAATATCTGGCGTGATTAAGTCGATCACTGACTTCGGAATATTTATTGGCCTGGACGGCAATATCGACGGTCTCGTTCACCTTTCTGACATCTCTTGGGATGAGACGGGCGAGGAAGCTGTGCGCGAATACAAGAAAGGCGACGAAATTGAGACGGTTATTCTCTCGATTGATTCTGAGCGCGAGCGAATTTCACTCGGCGTTAAACAGCTTAGCGAAGACCCTTTTGCAAGCTTTACCTCAGAATATGAGCGTGGAAGCATTGTGAAAGGCACCGTTACTGAGGTTGATGCCAAGGGTGCAACAATTGCTATCGCTGACGGCATTGAAGGATATCTTCGCGGCTCTGAGTTGGGACGTGAGAAGGTCGAGGACGTTCGTTCGGTACTAAAGGAAGGCGATGAAGTCGAGGCTAAAATCGTTAACGTCGATCGCAAAACACGCAATCTCAGCCTGTCTGTCAAAGCGATGGAAATCGACGACGAGCGAGCAGCAATTAAGGATCATAAGAATCAGGAAGCAGCAGAAGTGTCGCGTGGTACAATTGGTGACCTTATCAAGGCGCAGATGGAAAAGAGCTAACTTCTCGGTAAAGCCTCAGCCTTGGTGTTGCGTTTTAGTCGCTTTGCACTTGGGTTGAGGTAACACTGTTGCCGAAGTAGCCAGCTGTATCGTTTACTCGGACTGCTAATTCTTGATAATTTAAAGATGGTTAGTAACTTCTTAAAATACAGGTAAGGCTATGACCAAATCTGAACTCATCGAACGTATTGCGGGGAAGCAAACTCAGCTCTCTGCTAAGGACGTAGAGTTAGCCGTAAAGGGTGTATTAGAGACGATGTCTCAGGTGCTCGCCGACGGTGGTAGGATAGAAATCCGTGGATTCGGCAGTTTTTCTCTGCACTATCGCGTCCCGCGTATTGGGCGCAACCCTAAAACGGGTGAACCTGTAGCGCTAAGCGGGAAGCATGTGCCGCATTTCAAACCAGGGAAAGAGCTACGTGATCGAGTAAATAAAGGAATGGCATTGGGTAAATAAGCTACGTTGTTAGTAAGCGTGAGACAAGACGTTCAAGCCATCGACGAGATCATCAAAACGGCAAAATCATACTGATTTTGCCGTTTTTTTTGCATTAATGAATATAACCCAAGCTGCGGTCTTAACTGAATCACATCACGAGCCGATAGGTTACTATAGGCAACGATACGCTGAAACCTAGTTATCGAGCGACTTAATGAAAAAACTTATCAGAACTTTAACCGGCTTTTTTCTTCTCATTGTGATGGTTTTGAGTCTCGGATTTATGAGAGCAAATGACGCGTTAGTCAGCTTGTCCTTTGGCGCGATTGAGTCGCAGGAAAGGCCTGTCGGACTTTGGATTGCTGCGGCCTTTGTTCTGGGTGGGTTGCTTGGGCTAATGGTGGGGTTGAGGCTTTTTTCGAGTTTGATTGGGCGGCTAGAAATTGCGCGTCTTAGAAGTCGAATTGCTAAACTTGAGGCGTCTAAAGAAGCCAATTGATCGTGTTAAGCAATGCCTACAAAAGCAGTTATTATCAGATATAGGGCCAGTTAAGAAACTAAACAGATAAAGGAGGGGGCAGTTGCAAAGCAAAATTATTGTCGCATTGGATTTTGATTCGGAGTCTAAGACTCTAGCATTTGTCGACCGAGTCGATCCCCAGCAATGTCGCGTGAAAGTCGGTAAGGAGCTTTTTACACGGTGCGGGCCAAACTTAGTTAAGCAACTAGTCGCTAGAAACTTCGACGTTTTTCTCGATTTAAAGTTTCATGATATTCCTAATACGGTTGCACATGCTGTGGCGGCAGCGGCAGACCTGGGTGTCTGGATGACAAATGTACACGCCTCTGGCGGTAGTGACATGATGAATGAGGCGCGTGAGTCGATCGCGACATTTAGTCCAGCAGAGCGGCCGATTTTGATCGCAGTAACGGTGCTCACAAGTTTGTCTGCAGAGGATCTTAAGGCGGTGGGGGTCCAAGCATCGCCAGCAGAGCAAGTACTCAACTTGGCGCGTTTAGCGCAGGATGCCGGGCTCGATGGGGTGGTGTGCTCGGCGGCAGAAACGGCTTCGCTGAGATCGGTGTTGGGCGCTGAATTTTGTTTGGTAACCCCTGGTATTCGTCGGGCAGAAGATGCGAAAGGCGATCAGAAAAGAATTGTTGGGCCTGCGGAGGCGATTGCTAACGGCAGCGATTATCTGGTCGTGGGGCGACCCATTACGCAAGCAGATATGCCGTTAGAGGCGCTCGCTGACTTTAATCGGGCTGTTACTGGCTCTTGAAGAATCACCTGCTAGACTTTTTATTGAAGGGTAGACCTCTAGCCTTAACTGGCTGATTGTTGGTTAGCCCCTCTTAATATTCAATAAAAGGAGAAGTATATGATTCTTAGAAAGTTGAATTTATTAGTGGAGCCGTCGATGTCAGAGTCAGTTCTGAAAGCGACAGGCAATCAATCGCCGCGTTGGAATGTCGCGAGAGCGTCAGCGGCAGTGTGTATTTTAATTGTTGCGTCCTTTGTCGGCGTCAATTCTGCTCTGGCGCAAACAGATGAAGCTGCTGATTTGGCGTCTACAGAAATATCCAAATTGAATATCAATACGGCTGATGCAGAGAGTTTGGCAGCAAACCTTGTCGGCATAGGCCTGACTAAGGCCCAAGAAATCGTCCGCTATCGAGAACTGCACGGTGACTTCGTTACGATCGAGGAACTCTCCGAAGTCAAAGGGGTTGGCCTTTTAACAGTAGAAAAGAATCGCCATCTTGTTCTCGTGGCTACACCTATAATAGAAGGGTGTTAAACCGCCTTAACCGATCGGATAGAGTTCAACGAGCCGGTATGAGTCGTTAAATCGATGTTGGTTAAGTGCATCGCTAGAGTTAATTAGCTGAGGGATCGCCTGCTCGATGTTGTTGTCTATTTTGTCGCTAGCTAGTTTCGCGCTTGTCGCTGTCCTCAATGCGGGTGTTATAAAACTAGCTCCTTTTCTGGGGTTAGTTGATCTCCCGGTTGCTCGCAGCGCTCATGCGCACCCTAAGCCGCTAGGAGGGGGTGCGGCACTAGCCGCGCCATATTTCCTCTGTGTCTCATGGCTCGCTATGAGTGGCGAAATTGAAGGATCCTTGTCAGCCTATGTCGCCTGTCTGCTAATTCTGTTTTTAGGTTTTGGTGATGATCTTTGGCAGCTGACCTCACGACTCAGGTTGCCCGTCCAGTTTATATTGAGTGTTATAGCCGTTCGAGCCATTGGAGTTGGCTCCGTTGATTTTGGTTGGTTTACCCTCTCACAGCCGCTGCTCTTGACGCTATTGGCGGTATTTTCCTTGGTATGGCTTCTGAATCTTACCAATTTTATGGACGGTATCGACGGTATTGCAGGGGCGCATCTAGTGGTTACCTCTGTTGGCTGCGTGTTGCTTTTAATCACTGAGCCAGCGAGTGGCGATGTGCTTCTCGCTGAGACTGGGGAACTTGATGTGGTCATTATTCTTGCTGTAGTACTGGCCGCATCTGGGGCGGGCTTTTTACTCTGGAACTGGTCTCCGGCGAGCATTTTTATGGGTGACGCAGGTAGCGGTTTTATTGGGTTTGCTATAGGGCTGCTGGCCTTGGAAACCTTGGTATCAGCGAGAATATCGGTCTGGTCTTGGTTGCTTCTGCTAGGCGTGTTTATAGCTGATACTGCGGTGACGCTAGTAAATAGGGTTGCTCGGGGTGAGAAGTGGTATGAAGGGCACTCGCAACACGCCTATCAAATCCTTTCGAGGCGCCTGCACAGCCACTCGCGGGTTGTAGGGATGCTCGTTATTGTCGATGTGCTCTGGCTGTTTCCCCTTGCTTGGCTTGCGGGCATTCTGCCGCATTACGGTGTACTATTTGCAACTATTGGGCTTTTGCCGCTATTCGTCGCGTGCTATTTCGTGGGTGCTGGTGTCGATAGCGCCGGCGGCGCCGAAACAGTCAAATAAAGGACTTATCATGCAGGTCTATTCAATTCCAATTTCGCGACCGATAAAACGCGTAATCACTGGGTGTTGGGATGCTGTATTACTCGGTGTATCGCTTGTTTTTTCCTATGGGTTATCTGGGGCAGCGTTTTTCCAACAGGAACAAAAAACACTCCTTTTCTTAGCCGTTGCTTTGCTCCTCAGCCTGCTTGCTTTTATTCGCGTCGGCCTCTACCGAGTTTTGGTTCTATACATGGGGCTGCAATCGAGTCTTCTGATCGCCCAGTGTGTCACGATTGCTACCTTTATTTTGGCCGTTGCTTATAGTCTCTCCTCGGCTCAGGGCGAGGCGAGAATAGCGATATTGCCAATATTTTGGATGCTTGCGCTTTTGATGATGGGAGGCTCAAGGCTGCTTGGCAAATTAGTCATAATTAGCCTGATACAGAATTTTCGACCGAAGGAGCCTGTCATTATTTACGGTGCGGGTAGCTCGGGAATGCAGCTGCTTGCTGCGCTACAAAGTGGGGATCAGTACTTACCCGTTGCGTTCGTAGATGACGGACATAAACTGCTCGGCAGCACCGTTCACGGAGTCAGAGTCTACGGGCCTAACTCTTTGTATGAATTAGTTGAAGCATTCTCTGTAAGACAAATACTACTTGCCATTCCTTCGGCGTCTCATGCTGAACGAAAAGAAATCCTGAACAAGCTCGAGCATCTGCCCGTGCACGTTAAAACCGTGCCGGATCTGTTCGATATGGTGTCAGGGAAGGTTGGTGTAGACGAGATTAGGGATATCGACATTGAAGATCTTCTTGGCCGAGATGCCGTTCCTCCTGATCCTCAGCTGCTCGGTGCCTGCATCAGGTCTCGCTCAGTGCTCGTGACCGGTGCGGCCGGGTCTATTGGTTCCGAGTTGTGCCGGCAAATAGTCGCCATAGGGCCATCGAGGCTTGTGCTGCTCGACTCATTTGAGTTTGGTCTTTATGAGCTTGAACAAGAATTGCTTGCGAAATTGGAACATCAGCGTTTGGAATCCGGTAATGCCTCAGCAGCAGTGGAGATTCAAGCTGCTCTCGGGTCGGTGGGTAATGACAGTTTTATACGAGATGTGATTAAGCGATTCGAGATCGATACCGTCTACCATGTGGCTGCGTACAAACAGGTGCCGATGGTTGAAAATAACGTCGTTGAAGGCGCGCGCAATAATATTTTCGGCACTCTAACGACCGCTCAGGCTTCGCAGGAGCAGGGCGTTAAAGACTTTGTTTTTATCTCGACGGACAAAGCTGTCAGGCCAACGAATTACATGGGTGCGACCAAGCGCTTTGCTGAGCAGGTACTGCAGGCACTTGCTCAGCACGGGGGTGCAACTCGATTCAGCATGGTTCGTTTCGGTAACGTGCTCGGATCCTCCGGTTCGGTTGTTCCTCTGTTTAGACGCCAAATAAGTATGGGTGGGCCGGTTACTGTGACGCATCCTGAGGTTACGCGCTACTTTATGACTGTCCAAGAAGCGGCGCAGCTTGTCATCCAAGCGGGATCGATGGCAACTGGCGGTGACGTGTTTGTTCTCGACATGCACGAACCAATTCGCATCGTCGATTTGGCAAAGAAAATGGTGCACTTGATGGGCTACGATGTGCGTGATGAAAATTCATACAGAGGCGACATAGCCATTGAATATACCGGGTTGCGGCCCGGCGAAAAGCTTTATGAAGAACTGTTGATAGGTGAGTCGGTCACAGGTACGGATCATCCCAAAATTATGCGCGCTGAGGAAGAAACCCTTAGTTGGCAAGAGCTCAAACCGCTTATAGATCAATTGGCTCGTGCTTGTGATACCGCCGATAGCGAAGAGATCCGACGAGTGCTGCTCACAGCGGTTGCGGGTTTTGAGCCAGACGTGAGTACTGATTCGAAGGAGAAGGGCGTTGAGATAGCGGTTGAACCTGCAGCAGCACTCAAAGATAACGCGGCTGCAGGTGCTAGCGTTACCCCGATTTTTTCGTCCCGAAGTAGCAAAAAGAACTAGCTTCGATGCGACCATAAATGCAGCCTACATCGAAGCGGCGACAGGCTATTATTTCTGACGTGTGACGCGAGTCATCACTATCGGTTCCACTGGCACATTCTGATGGCCGCGTTTATTCGTGGTCTCAACCGTTGCCATAGAGTCTACAATCTCCATTCCCTCAATAACCTCGGCAAAAACAGCATAACCGAATCCTCTAGGGGTGTTGTCTGTGTGGTTTAAGAAATCGTTGTCGACGAAGTTGATAAAAAACTGACTAGTCGCACTGTCAACAACGTTGGTTCTTGCCATGGCAAGCGTTCCACGCTTGTTTGGCAGAGCCGCACTTGCTTCATTCTTGATCGCTTCGAAAGTTGACTTCTGCACCATGTCCTCACTGAAGCCGCCTCCCTGCGCCATGAAGCCAGGAATGACGCGATGGAATATTAGGCCGTCGTAATAACTCGCGTCGACATAACGCAAAAAATTAGCCGCAGATATTGGCGCTTTATCCTCCCAAACTTCGATTTTAATGGAGCCTTTGTTGGTCTCCATCACAACCACAGGGTTGCTTTGTGCGCTCGTTATTACTGACGTAAATAACGTGATGGCGTATAAACCTAGTGCGGCAATTTTTTTGCCCATGTGTAACTCCTTCTCAACAGATGAACAGCTAGATAGCCATTGTCTGGTACCAGTCGGTATTGCCAGAATATAAAAATCGGTAAGCGCTGCGTCGTCAGTAAGCACTGCGCGCAGTCCTGATCGCCGATGTAACCAGACTATAGCGTAACTGCACATAATGCTAAACAGGCAAGTGTGTGTGCTACTCAAAAACCGTTATCAAACGATTAAAGTCAATGCGTTAGTGTTTGATTTGGTGGAGCCAGACCAGGCGCTAATACTTCGGGGGAGGGGGGAGTGAGATAGGCCCGACGGCGTATACCGAAGGGCCTACTAACACAAAATGGCTGCCCAACGTGGACTCGAACCACGAACCAAGTGATTAACAGTCACCTACTCTACCATTGAGCTATTGGGCAAAATTCTCGGTAAACGCGATCGATTACCTTCGAACCGCGCGTATAGTAATGAGAAATGCCTTGAGGGTCAACACTCACTAAGCAGTTGATGTGATTCTAGTGTAGGCTAAGCCCTCTGTTCACGCGGTTGAAATTCAGCCCACGCCGCATCACCCTGTTTTCGTGTTGCAAAGCCGCTAGTAAAGAAAAAAGGATTGCTCCTAGCTCATGAGCGAAAAATTTGAAATACACTCAAACTTCAAACCTGCCGGACATCAGCCTCAGGCTATTGAAGGGCTTCTAGAGGGTTTAGAGGATGGTTTACGGGCACAAACGCTACTAGGTGTCACCGGTTCTGGGAAAACCTTTACGATCGCCAACGTTATCGAACGGTCGCAGCGACCGGCGCTCGTTATGGCGCCTAACAAAACGTTGGCTGCACAGCTCTATGGTGAATTTAAAGAATTTTTCCCTAGGAATGCAGTCGAATATTTCGTTTCGTACTACGACTATTATCAGCCGGAGGCCTATGTTCCTGCTTCAGATTTGTTTATCGAGAAAGATTCATCGATAAATGATCACATTGAACAAATGCGACTATCCGCGACAAAAGCGCTCATGGAACGCTCTGATGTAATAGTCGTTGCGACTGTTTCGGCGATTTACGGCCTTGGTGACCCCGCTGCTTATTTAAAAATGGTAGTACACCTAGATCGGGGTGACAAAATTGATCAGCGGACTCTCCTTAAGCGTCTCGCAGAACTGCAATACACTCGAAATGACATGGAATTAAAGCGTGCTACTTACAGAGTGCGCGGTGATGTTATCGATATTTATCCAGCAGAATCCGAAAGAAACGCGATCAGGATACAGTTGTTCGATGATGAAATAGAAAAGCTTTCGTATTTCGATCCGCTCACCGGTGCGGTAGTTAAGGAGGTGCCACGGCTTACAGTTTTTCCAAAATCGCATTATGTAACCCCACGCGAAACGCTGCTGAATGCCGTGGATAGCATCAAAGTCGAACTCAAAGAGCGTTTGGATTTTCTATACGCTAATAACCGCCTAGTCGAGGCCCAGCGCCTTGAGCAACGAACCAAGTTCGATCTCGAAATGATTCAGGAGCTCGGCTACTGCAACGGCATCGAGAACTATTCGAGGTATCTGTCTGGGAGGCCGGCAGGTGCGCCTCCGCCGACGCTCTATGACTATCTGCCCGATAACGCGATTATCGTGTCCGATGAGTCTCACGTATCGATTCCGCAGCTTGGGGCGATGTTCAAAGGTGATAGGTCACGCAAAGAAACATTGGTCGAATACGGGTTTCGACTGCCCTCTGCTCTAGACAACCGACCGCTTAGATTCGAGGAATGGGAGAACCTCACGCCTCAGATTATTTTCGTTTCAGCAACGCCAGGTAACTACGAAGAAGCGCATGAAGGTGCGCGTGTTGAGCAAGTTGTGCGACCAACAGGTCTGCTCGACCCGATTTTGGATGTGCGTCCCGCAACAACACAGGTTGATGATTTGCTCTCGGAAGTGACGCGTGTGACGGCCGACGGTGAGCGGGTGCTTGTGACCGTGCTTACTAAGAGGATGGCCGAAGATCTCACAGACTATCTCGCTGAACACGGCGTCCGCGTGCGTTACCTGCACTCCGATATTGATACGGTTGAGCGTTCTGAGATTCTCCGCGATCTACGTCTCGGTAAATTCGATGTACTGATAGGGATTAATCTTTTGCGGGAAGGGCTTGATATCCCAGAGGTCGCGCTTGTTGCTATTCTCGACGCCGACAAAGAAGGCTTCCTTCGCTCGGACCGCTCGCTCATCCAGACAATAGGGCGTGCTGCCCGTAATCTAAACGGTAAAGCCATACTTTACGCAGATAAAATAACTGGCTCCATGCAACGCGCGATAGATGAGTCTAATCGACGGCGCGATGTTCAGATCGCCTTCAATGAAAAGCACGGCATTACTCCTAAAGGCGTTAGTAAGCGTATATTAGATGTCATGGAAGGCGCATATGCGAATCCAGAGACTCGCGAACGAACAAAAGGCAGGGGAGTTGCTGAGAAGTCGGGTGCCTATTCGCAATTAGACTTCGGTGATCCGAAAGCGATTGCTAAAGAAATTACGCTGCTTGAAGCGCAGATGTATGAGCATGCAAAAAACCTCTCCTTCGAGGAGGCTGCGCAAACGCGCGATCGTATCGCCGAATTAAGGCAGAAACTGATTGCATAAGCCGTGATTTCGCTCAGGTGAAGTGTGAAACCGTGCAGATGAATTTTCAGAAAAGAATCGACAGGACAGGATGCCTTTCCGTATAATCTGCGATCCCTCTGTAGGGTGAAACAGGCGCGTAGCTCAGTTGGTTAGAGCGCTACCTTGACATGGTAGAGGTCACCAGTTCGAATCTGGTCGTGCCTACCATTCTACAGACAGCTATCAAGCAATTAAGCGTTTTGGTTAGGTGTTCGCACCAAATATACCATTTAGGCGTGTCATTAAATCCATGCTCTTAAAGTGAATCCCATGCTCGAAGTTACCCTGCCTGACGGCAGCAAGCGCCAATATGACGCAGCGTTAAGCGTTGCACAAATTGCAGAGTCAATCGGTGCGGGGCTTGCAAAGGCCGCGCTTGCAGGACGCATCAACGGCCAATTGGTCGATCTTTCGACAATGGTTGAACGCGATGCCGAAGTCGCGATCATTACCGAACGCGATAGCGAAGGGCTCGAAGTTATTAGGCACAGCTGTGCTCATCTCATGGCGCAAGCCGTTCAGCGGTTATTCCCCTCCGCTCAAGTAACTATTGGTCCTGTCATTGAGGACGGTTTCTTCTACGATTTCGCTTTCGAACGCGCATTCACGCCAGAGGATCTCGAGGCTATCGAAAACATGATGGGCGAGATCGTGAAGGAGAGTCTCGATGTGCATCGCTCAGTGATGAGTCGCAGCGAAGCAATCACAATGTTTAGGGAGATGGGTGAAGAATATAAGGTAGAAATCATCGAGAGTATTCCGGGTGACGAGGATCTCTCCTTCTACAAGCAGGGTGATTTCATAGATCTCTGCCGTGGTCCTCATGTCCCCAATACCGGCAAATTCAAGGCGTTCAAACTGACATCTGTCGCCGGAGCCTATTGGCGTGGAGACTCGAATAATGCGATGTTGCAGCGCATCTACGGCACTGCGTGGGCGACGCCGAAAGACCTGAAGCAGTATCTACAGCGAATTGAGGAGGCGGAGAAGCGCGATCACCGCAAGCTCGGCAAGCAGCTAAACCTCTTCCATTTCCAAGAAGAAGCGCCTGGCATGGTGTTTTGGCATCCCAAAGGGTGGGGTGTCTATCAAGCTGTGCAGCAATATATGCGCAAGGTTCAGAACGACAATGGCTATCTAGAAATCAATACCCCGCAGCTCGTCGACTACAGTCTTTGGGAGCGTTCGGGGCACGCCGCTAAATTTTCGGATGAAATGTTTAGCGTCGAATCCGAGAGCCGCATGTATGCTATCAAACCAATGAACTGCCCTTGCCACATCCAGGTATTCAATCAGGGTCTCAAGAGCTATCGCGATCTGCCCATGCGGCTTGCTGAGTTTGGGTCGTGTCATCGCTACGAACCCTCGGGCAGTATGCATGGACTGATGCGTGTGCGGGCCTTTGTGCAAGACGATGGTCATATTTTCTGCACAGAGGAGCAGATTCAGGGTGAAGTCGCGAAATTTATGGACTTACTCTTTTCTGTCTACCGAGATTTTGGTTTCGATGAGGTCATCCTGAGATTGTCTACCCGCCCTGAAAAGCGCGTCGGTTCTGATGAGATCTGGGATCAGTCGGAGAAATCTTTGAAAGATGCACTCAATGCCACTGGTTTGCCTTGGGAATTGGTGCCAGGTGAGGGTGCGTTCTACGGGCCTAAAATTGAATGCTCGCTCAAGGATTGTATGGGTCGGATTCTGCAGTGCGGCACGATTCAAGTCGATTTCAATACGCCAGGCCGTCTCGGTGCTAGCTACGTTGCCGAAGACAGCAGTCGTAAAGAGCCGGTTATGCTGCATCGCGCAATCCTAGGTTCCTTCGAGCGTTTTATCGGGGTTTTGATAGAGCATTACGCCGGAGCAATGCCTACATGGTTAGCTCCTGAGCAAGCTGTGATTATGAATATCACGGACAAACAGGCAGCGTATGTTCGCGAAGTCGAAGCTAAATTATCTGCTCAAGGATTCAGGGTGAGCACGGATTTACGAAATGAGAAAGTAGGCTTCAAGATTCGAGAGCATGCGATGCAAAAGGTGCCGTATTTATTAGTTATCGGTGACAAAGAGGTTGAGTCTGGCTCGGTCGCAGTTCGAACCCGCAGCGGCGAAGATCTTGGCGTGATGACAGTAGATGACTTTTGCTCTCATTTGAGCGATGATGTCGCCCTTTTCGGCCGCACGCGAGTTGCAAGCTAGGCGATCACGGGCGTTGAATAAATATTTTATTTAGTTAAATCAATTGGTTGTATTGATTTTCTATCCAGATTAATTGACACGAGGGATGAGCGTTCGCGCAAGCCATGAGGAGCAGTTCTAAAAAGCCCATAATTAATGAGCACATCGAAGCCGAGCAGGTTCGCCTAGTAGGTGTCGAGGGAGAGCAATTGGGCATCGTGTCGATTGCGGAGGCAAGAGAAGCTGCCGCGGCGATAAAGCACGATCTCGTGTTAATCGCACCAGATGCAGAGCCGGTAGTCTGTAAGCTTATGGACTACGGCAAGCATATCTTCGAACTTAAGAAGCAGAAAGCTGCGAGTAAAAAGAAGCAGCGCCGCACTCAGGTTAAGGAGATTAAGTTTAGACCAGGGACGGAAGTAGGGGACTATCAGGTAAAACTACGCAACCTGACACGTTTCCTAGAGGATGGGGACAAGGCTAAGGTATCGTTACGATTCCGCGGCCGGGAAATGGCTCATCAACATCTTGGCATGGAACTCGTGAATCGAATCCGTAAGGATTTAGAGGAATTTGGTACCGTGGAGCAGGAGCCCAAGATGGAAGGCCGGCAGATCGTAATGGTTTTAGCGCCGGTCAAAAAGCGCCCGCAGTAATAATCTGAGGGTCAGCATCCAGAGGCGTCGGGCATCGCTCGGTTACTCAGGAACTGGCCTTTTCATTTCTGCAGGTATCACTACTTTTAGCCCCAAGGTATCGACCTATGGGAGCAAATGCGGAGTTAGATAATGGCTGGAAAGTTAAAAACCCACAGTGGTGCTGCGAAGCGGTTTAAGAAGACCGCCTCCGGTTACAAGCGTAAAAGCGCCTATAAGAGTCACATCCTTACCAAGATGACGACGAAGCGAAAGCGTCAGCTGCGCGGCACAAGTGCCGTTCATGCTTCAGACATGCCTGCGGTAAAACGCATGCTTCGCGAAATCTAATCAAAGGTTAAAGGAGATATCTAATGGCTCGAGTTAAACGCGGCGTTGTCGCTAATCGTCGTCACAAAAAAGTTTTAAAGCAGGCTAAAGGCTACTATGGTGCCCGAAGCCGCATCTATCGCGTTGCTGTTCAGGCAGTTACTAAAGCAGGCCAATACGCCTACCGTGACCGTC
Organism: Gammaproteobacteria bacterium; assembly: GCA_017853205.1. Classification (GTDB taxonomy): domain Bacteria; phylum Pseudomonadota; class Gammaproteobacteria; order Pseudomonadales; family Pseudohongiellaceae; genus UBA9145. The sequence continues at coordinate 72,009 of JAFMKB010000003.1, read as the reverse complement.
GTGTCAAAAAGCGTGTATTCCGCGCACTCTGGATTACGCGTATTAATGCTCAAGCACGCGCCAACGGCATGACTTATAGCCAGCTAATCGCTGGCCTAAAAAAAGCTCGTATCGAAGTCGATCGCCGAGTACTGGCTGACCTGGCTGTGCATGACAAGCCTGCGTTCAATGCGATACTCAATCAGGCGAAAGCTAGCCTCGCAGCCTAATTGTGAGCTGACCCTCCAAGCGGCGCCTTTCTTCTGAGAACGCGCCGCGAAGAGTCTCACCATAGAGTCGAGATCTCATTCGACAAGGTCGTACGATGGCAACTCCCGATAGCCTCTTAACTGAGGCGCTAGAAGCAATTCAGAATTCCAGCGATGAAAAGTCGTTGGAAGCGTTGCGTGTCCACTACATCGGCAAAAAAGGCGCGGTGACTGCCCAGTTGAAAGCGCTAGGTCAACTTCCTGCTGATGAGCGTCCTGCTGCAGGAGAGCGGATCAATGTCGTCAAGCGCGAAATCGACTCAGCTCTCACAGCGCGAAAATCAATCCTCATCGAACAGAGTCTCAGTGCGCAGCTAGAGGCCGAAACCGTCGATGTGTCGCTTCCCGGTCGTCGCCAGACTCAAGGTGGCCTCCACCCGATTACGCAAGCGATTGAGCGCATTGCAGCTATATTTGCGGGCAGCGGCTACGAGGTTGCCGAGGGTCCTGAGATCGAAGACGATTACCATAATTTCGAAGCGCTCAATATTCCTGCACACCATCCTGCACGCGCTATGCATGATACTTTTTATATCGATCCGGCGACTGTACTACGCACACATACCTCGCCTGTTCAAGTGCGCGTGATGGAGGGCGGAGCTCCGCCCTTTAAAATGATTTGCCCGGGGCGAGTCTATCGCTGTGATTCAGACCTCACCCATACACCGATGTTTCATCAAGTTGAAGGATTGCTTATCGACAGAGATGTGAGCTTTGCTGACTTGAAAGGCACTGTAATCGAATTTCTACAAGCGTATTTCGAAGCAGATTTGCCTGTGCGTTTCAGGCCTTCTTACTTTCCTTTTACCGAGCCATCGGCTGAGGTAGATATGGGGTGTGTGAGTTGCGCTGGTGAAGGCTGTCGCATTTGCGGGAACACGGGATGGTTAGAAGTCATGGGATGCGGAATGGTGCATCCTCGTGTTCTCGAGATGTCGAATATCGATCCGGAAACCTACAACGGTTTTGCCTTCGGCATGGGTGTCGAGCGTCTTGCCATGTTGCGCTATGGAGTAGGGGATTTACGCACCTACTTCGAGAATGATCTTCGTTTCCTGCAGCAGTTTAATTAGTCGTTAGCGCCTCTGGTGTGATCCTCGCTCTGGGAATAAACCGCCGGCGCTGTCAAAAGTATGTGAGTCCAACATGATTTTTAGCGAAAGCTGGTTACGTGAGTTTGTCGATCCGGGTATGTCGACAGCCGAACTCGTCGAGACCCTAACAATGGCGGGCCTGGAAGTCGATAACGTCACTTCTGCGGCCTCGCAGTTCAGCGGAGTCGTAGTAGGGCGCGTAGAGAGCACCGAGCAACATCCAGATGCAGACAAGCTCTCCGTTTGTCGAGTGACAGATGGCGTCACTGACTATCAGGTTGTCTGCGGCGCGCCGAATGTCCGACCGGGGCTTTTGGTGCCCTTCGCGAAAGTCGGCGCTGTCCTCGGGGGTGGCGAAAAACCTTTCAAGATCAAAGCAGCCAAGCTCCGAGGTGTCGAGTCCAACGGTATGCTTTGTTCTGCAGAAGAACTCGGTCTTGCCGAGTCCTCCGATGGTTTGCTTGAGCTACCTGAAACGCTAACAGTCGGTGACGACATTAGAGTCGCGCTGGACTTAGACGATAAACTTATTGAGCTGGATCTTACCCCGAACCGAGGTGATTGCTTGGGTATGATAGGGCTTGCTCGGGAAGTCGGCGTCCTCGCGCGTGCGCCGGTTAAAGGGCTTGAATTCCCATCAGTCGAGATAACGACACAGCGCAGCATTCCGGTAGCGACGGCGGCGCCTGATGCCTGTCCCACGTACTTAGGTCGGGTGATTGAAAACATCGATATTGAGGCGCCAAGCCCTTATTGGCTACAGGAACGGCTTCGTCGCAGCGGATTGAGGAGCATTGACCCTGTTGTCGACGTGACAAATCTCATGCTGTTAGAACTCGGCCATCCTATGCATGCTTTCGATGCCGATAAGCTGCAGGGCACCGTGACGGCGCGCTTTGCGAGCGAGGGCGAGAAACTGACGCTATTGGACGATCGTGATGTCGTTCTAGGCTCTGAAACACTGCTCATTGCAGATGAGGCGCAAGCGCTCGCTATGGCAGGTATCATGGGTGGACTCTCGAGTTCCGTAACGAGAGAGACCAAATCAATTTTTCTTGAATGCGCATTCTTCTCCCCACTCGCGATAGCCGGAAAGGCGCGAAGTTATGGCATGCATACAGATGCCTCGCATCGCTATGAGCGTGGTGTGGATTACGCGTTGCAGGCGCGCGCGCTTGATCGAGCAACGGCGCTTCTGCTCGAAATAGTTGGAGGAAACGCTGGACCGGTTAGCGTCGCCACTGGCAACTTGCCAGAAAGTCGACAGGTGCGGTTAACGTTTTCGAATGTAAAACGTCTGTTAGGCGTTGAGATACCGCAGGCGGAGTGTTTGGATATTTTATCCAGACTCGGTTTAGTCGAAGTAGCTTCCGATACTGAAAGTTGTGTTTTCACGGTGCCTTCCTTCCGCTTCGACATCTCTATCGAAGCAGACCTCATCGAGGAGATTGCGCGAGTTTTCGGTTATAACAAGTTGCCAGAAACGCTTGGCATGGGTGCACAACGGCTGCCTAAAATCGCTGAAAGTGTTCGCCCCGTCTCAGCGCTTAAACGGATTCTAGTTGCTGAGGGGTATCAAGAGGCAATCAATTACAGTTTTATCGATCCAGATTTAGCGCAAAACGTCTATCCTGAACGCCAGACGGTATTGCTTCAAAATCCACTCTCTGCAGAAATGTCTGTCATGCGCCCGAGTGTTCTTCCCGGTTTGCTTTCGACGCTAAGCTACAATCTCAATCGCCAGCGTGAGCGCGTGCGCTTATTTGAAGAGGGCTTGGTTTTCGAACGGCGAGATGGCGCGATCACGCAAACGCGAAAAATAGCGGGGCTTGTTTACGGCTCGTTAAACCCCATTAGTTGGAATCAACCGAAACAAGCTGTCGACTTTTATGACATCAAAGGTGCTGTAGAATCTTTGCTTGATCTGGGTTTGGGGGCTGGGGCCTACGAGTTCGTGAAAGGCGAACATTCGGCGTTGCACCCCGGGCAATGCGCCGAAGTTCGCTGCAAGGGCGAGCCTATTGGGTTTGTAGGAGCGCTTCATCCGCGCCTTCAACGGCATTTTGGTTTTCCTAGCAAAGCCTATTTGTTTGAGCTAGATACTGCGGCGCTGGTCGAAGGACGTTTGCCCGCGGCATCCGCGCTGTCGCGATATCCAGAAGTTAGTCGAGATCTAGCGGTTGTTGTGTCTGCGGGGATTGCGGCGGGTGATCTTGCTTCATGCATCCGCGTCAATGCGGGTGATGACCTCACAGAATTGACCACTTTCGATGTTTATGAAGGGCCGGGGGTTGGTGAAGGCAGAAAATCAGTTGCATTTGGCTTGACCTGGCAGCATCCTTCGCGCACCCTTGGCGACGAGGAAATTTCTGCTATTATTGCTAAATGTATCAAAGCTCTAGAGAGTGATTTTAATGCTGAGTTGCGGGTTTAACGCCCATTCCTCTCGGGCTTAACATTTTTTTCAATGCGCGGTGAATAGCGCGGAAGCAAACCAAGATGAGGGTTTGATATGACAGACGGTGCCCTAACCAAGGCAGATATGGCTGAGCGTCTATTCGAGGAGCTCGGCCTCAATAAACGCGAAGCAAAAGAGGTAGTCGAGCAATTTTTCGAAGAGATACGATCCTCTCTTGAGTCTAACGAACAGGTGAAGCTCTCGGGCTTTGGTAATTTTGATCTGCGCGACAAAAAAGAGCGTCCCGGACGCAATCCAAAAACAGGGGAAGAGATCCCCATCAATGCGCGCCGGGTGGTCACATTCCGACCTGGTCAAAAACTTAAAGCACGAGTAGAGGGCTATGCTGGAAGCCAAGAATAACGACGAATTGCCTGAAATCCCGCCCAAGCGCTACTTCACGATAGGGGAAGTTGGTGAACTTTGTGCCGTAAAGCCCCATGTGCTTCGGTATTGGGAAGCCGAATTCCCGCAACTTAAACCAGTAAAGCGTCGGGGCAATCGACGCTATTACCAGCGCGGTGACGTAATTCTGATTCGTCAGATTAAAAGTCTTCTCTATGAGCAGGGCTACACGATTGGTGGAGCTAGGCTCAAGATGAATGATAAGAGTGAGCCTATCCAACCTGCTCCTGTATCAAACACCGAGCTCAAAACCGTCATTGCAGAACTCGAGGCGGTAATAGCCTCGCTTTAGAAAAGAATCGCCTTCCGACGCTGTCATCTTGAAAGGAAAGTCGTTAAAATCCCAAAAAATCGGGGCGTAGCGCAGCCTGGTAGCGCACTACACTGGGGGTGTAGTGGTCGCAGGTTCAAATCCTGCCGTCCCGACCAATTTTTTTGTCCTCTCTTTCTTCCCGCACTCCTTATCCCGCACTCCTTTATCCCGAACTCCTTATCCCGCACTCCTTTATCCCGAACTCCTTATCCCACAGGCATTATCCGTACTACTGACACTGACGACGGGTTGCTTCAGAGTTTCCTAGTCTCTATCAATCATAAAACCCGTGCCTTTAAGGCGTGTCTCTTGTCTTTTCAAACTACGGATACAACTCTTTGAAATGACTTCGGTAACATCATTCCAGGCCGTCGCCCTTCGAGACACGTAGAGCGAGGATGGATTCTGCTCTTTGTTTTGCCAGACAGCGCTCTTCGATTTCGTCGATGTAGTCTAAAATCGCTTCACGCGCGCAGTACTCGATCGTTCTACCCGTTGTCATCGCCAATATTAGAAGTCGCTTCTCAATCTGCTGTGGAAGATCTATCGTGAACATGTTTCGCCTCTCATTGTTTGGTTGTAGTTTTTTTTAGTAGTGGAGCATCGCATGGTGTCGCACAGGCGCGAGGAAACCGACTTAATGAGCGTTGTCTCCATAGGCAGGCGATTCTCCAGCTGCGCTACCGAAAACAGCCGCTCCTCAGTGATATTAGATGTCGGGAGGCGTTTGGCAAGGTGACTTATGGTTTACAGTACATTGCAAAGGTGTTTCACCGATCAATATACAGGTGAACTGCTTGTCAAAAACCACTATTGGTAGTGTTATTGCGCTGCTCTATCGTTTAAAATCAAGCCAACCAGAGGTTAGTGGGTATTTCCGTCTCCCCGGCGTTACTCAGCCCTCACGACAAGAATAATTATCAGAATCTGAAAACGATGCGTCTCAAATGTATTAAGCTAGCTGGATTCAAGTCTTTCGTTGATCCGACAACAATCGACTTTCCCTCAAACCTCTGCTCAGTCGTCGGGCCTAACGGCTGCGGTAAATCGAATGTCATTGATGCAGTTCGTTGGGTGATGGGCGAAAGTTCCGCAAAGAACCTGCGAGGCGAAAATATGACCGATGTCATATTTAACGGTTCTGGTGGGCGCAAGCCGGTGGGACAGGCGAGTGTTGAGTTGGTGTTCGATAATCACGATCATAAATTGACCGGCGAATACGCAAACTTCGACGAAGTCTCTATAAAGCGGAAGGTCGATCGTGATTCGCAGTCTACCTACTCACTAAATGGCACGAAATGCCGTCGGAAAGACGTCACGGATATTTTCCTCGGCACAGGCCTCGGTGCGCGTAGCTATTCGATTATCGAGCAGGGCATGGTTTCAAGGCTGATTGAGTCAAAACCAGAAGAGCTGCGCGTTTTTATTGAAGAAGCTGCAGGCATTTCAAAATACAAAGAAAGGCGAAAGGAGACTGAGAGCCGAATTAAGCGTACACGCGAAAATCTAGAGCGGTTATCAGATATTCGTGACGAATTAGGAAGGCAGCTTGCACATCTCCAACGGCAATCGGTAGCTGCCGAAAAATATGGCGAATACAAGGCGCAGGAGCGGCAGACGACTGCTTATCTGAACGCGCTTAAATGGCAGGCACTGGATGTTGATATTAAGCAAAACAAGGCGGCCATAGGAGACCAAGAGGTTAAGCTGGAGGCCACGATCGCCGAACAGCGTGAAGCCGATGCGAAAATCGAGCAGCGCTTAGTCGATGGTACGGAACTGGCTGACAAACTCGGCGAAGTGCAGGCAAGATTTTATAGTTTAGGCAACGACATTGCGCGTCTCGAGCAATCTATCGAGCACCACCTCGAACGCGCGGACCAAATGCGTTTCGATCTCAGAGAAACTCAACAGGCGTATGAGCAGACGAGAGAGGAACTCGATACGGATCTCTCTCGCATCGTTGAAATAGAGACAGAGCTCGAGGAGGTGAGCCCCGAGCTAGATTCTGCACTCGAACTAGCAGCGGAATCAGCGGCGATACTTGAGGATGCCGAAACTGGACTACGACAATGGCAAACGGAATGGGATGCATTCAACGAAAGTGCGGAGCGTCCCAGGCAGGTAGCAGAGGTCGAACAGGCGAGGATTCAGCAACTTGAGAATATTGTGCAGCGCGGGCTCGAACGTAGCCGCCGGTTAGAGGAAGAGCGCGCACAACTCTTGCAGGCAGACGAAGACGAAACTGTCATCGAGGCGCGAGAGGAGCTTGCTCTTTTGGAGGAGTCTATTGAAAAACTTCAGGCTCAGAGCCAGCTCGCAGGCAGTGAAATTGCGCTACGTCGTTCGGAATACAGTGAATGTGCAGATCAGTTAGACGCCGCTCGAAGTGAATTGCAAACAGCTCGTGGGAAATTAGCCTCGTTAGAAGCACTACAGCAAGCTGCTCTTGGGCTCGATAACGAAGAGGTCAATACCTGGCTGCGAAGCAATGGTCTTGGAGATCGGCAACGCCTTGCTGAAAGCATTCGTATTGAGGCGGGCTGGGAACAGGCCGTCGAATCAGTGTTGGGAGATACGCTTCAAAGTATTTGTGTAGAAGGGCTGAACGACCTCGAGGCGCTTCTCGCGGAGTTGCCTGAGGGGCGAATCGCACTTGTCGATGTCAAGACACAGGCGAGTGACAAACTCTCGACAAACCTGACTCTCAAACCACTCGGTGACTTTGTCCAGGCTGACAGCGGGATACGAGATTTGCTACAAGGAATCTATGCCGCCGACTCCTTGACTGACGCATTAGCGCAACGGGTAACGCTAGGCTCGCATGAGTCTATTGTTACATCTGATGGAGTCTGGCTCGGTCGGTCATGGGTCCAGTTAAAGACGGCAGACAAAGAAGGGTCGATTGTAAAGAGGCGTGGGCTTATCGAAGAACTCAATGAATTAATCGATGCGCGTCTTCTCCTTTCAAATCAACTTAACGACCGTCAAATTGACTTAAAAGAGGCAATTGCCGAGGCCGAGCAGGCGCGCGAACAATTGCAGGTAGATATCGCAGCCAACAGCAAGGCGTTCGGTAACCTTAAATCTCAGCTGAGCGCGCAGCAGGCGAAAGTCGAGGAAGCGGGCTTGCGCCGTCAGAGAATCCACCACGAGCTTGAGGAACTTAAACGCCAAATCGAGCTTGAGCAGGAAAACATAGCCGAATCTAGGCAGCGGCTACAAGTTGCGCTCGATTCCATGGAAGAAAATATCGAAGCACGTGAAGCGCTGGAGCAAAGGCGCGAACATCATATGCGCTCGCAGCAAGCCTCACGTGAAAAGGCGCGAAACCACAAGGATATTGCTCATTCACTTGCTTTACGGCAGCAAACCTTGCAGTCCCAGCTTCAATCAACTCGCGAAACAATGGATCGAATGTCTGCACAGGCCAAACGTAGCCAAGAGCGCATTGAATCTCTGACAACGCAAATAGCGACATCCGAAGAGCCTGTTGCTGATATGCGCTCTGAGTTGGAATCGCTTTTGGAAAAGCGATTAGAAGTTGAGCAGGAGCTCTTCCAAGCTAAAGCTCAAGTCGACGCAAACGAACATGCGATACGCGGATTAGAAGCCGAAAGGAATAGTATTCAGGAGCGTAGTAATCAAATTCGGGAAGTGCTAATGCAGGCACGTCTGAAAAGCGAAGGCTCGTCTGTAAAGCAGGAGGTAGTCCTCGAGCAACTGACTGCCGCAAAATTTAATTTGGAGGCCGTACTAAATGCACTGCCGGAAGAGTTGGACGTTGAGCAATGTGATGCAGAATTAGAGCGACTTGCCAATCGTATCCAGCGTTTAGGTCCAATTAATCTGGCAGCAATAGACGAATATGCACAGCAGTCCGAGAGAAAGGTTTATTTAGATAAGCAAAATGAAGACCTCGAACGTGCATTGACTACTCTGCAAAATGCCATTAAGAAAATCGATCAAGAGACGCGTGCACGTTTCAAAGAAACCTTTGATAAAGTCAACGCCGGCTTGCAGGCGCTTTTCCCAAGAGTATTCGGTGGAGGACACGCCTATCTTGATATGACAGGCGAAGACTTGCTCGACACAGGGGTCGCCATCATGGCGCGGCCACCAGGCAAGAGAAACAGCACTATCCATCTGCTTTCAGGCGGAGAGAAAGCGATGACCGCGATAGCTCTCGTGTTTTCAATTTTCCAATTGAACCCTTCGCCATTCTGTATGCTCGACGAAGTCGACGCACCGTTGGACGATGCGAACGTGGGACGTTACGCCAATCTGGTTAAAGAAATGTCAAAATCGGTTCAATTCATTTTCATCACTCACAACAAAATTACTATGGAAATGGCCAATCAACTTTTGGGCGTAACGATGCATGAGCCGGGTGTCTCCAGGATCGTTGCGGTTGACATTGAAGAAGCCGCTGAGCTTGCAGCCATGTAGCGACAGCACGATTATCATTTTGTTTAGCGACGACGGGATGGCCTCCGCTTTTGACAAGAATCAACGCTAAGTATTTTTAACTTTCCCGCGCAGATCCCTAAAGATCTGCGGCCATCGTGCTGATAACCCTTGGAAGACCTTTCAATCATCAGCCTGTCTAAAGTTTCTTATGGATTTACGCGAACTCGTCATTCTTATCCTCGGATTAACTATTGTTGGGGTGGTCGTGCGAGGCCTTTTGGTGGCTTTGAAAGCGCGTAAAAACCAACTTAGGCTCGCGATCGACAAGAATATACCCAAAGATATAGATCTCGATGCGTTGGAGTTGGCAGAGCTCCCGAGCGGCGGTGCCCGTATAGTGCGTCGTTCGGTCAATGATGCGAGCATAACGCCACCAGAAAGCCGAGAGGACGCCGCCGTCTCAGATAAATCATCACAGCAATCCTCGAATGTATCGAACGACTCTGCTGACTTGTTGATCGACAGCAATGCAACAGAGCAAACCTCGTCCAAGCACGAGGATGAAGAGGTCGCGTCGGAGGTAAAATCAGCCGAAGAAGGGTTAGTAGAATCTGATTTGAACGCTGACGCCGACGCGGACTTAGAACCTGGAGCCCAGGAAAGTATTAGCGACGGGCTCGCGCCAGCAGTGCCGGGGTCGATTTCCTTGGGTGATGGCATTGATGATATTGATGACTTCAACGAGCCAGATCAGCTAGAGCCGCCAGAGCAAAAAGTGGCGCTTAGTAAAGAAGTTGAAATCGGCGAGGATCTGCAAGAGACAGGTGAGCAAGAGAGCGACGAGTATTCGTCCATTACTCTATCCGCAGGTGACCGGATCGGTGGCGAAAATAGGCGTGTCAAAACTACAGCACGGAAAGAGTTTCGTGGCACTACGCTATTTGGCTCACTAAGCGCAGCTGGCAAGTCATTGAGCGCTCTTGTTAGCGCACGCAAGTCATCCGAAGATGATCTCAGTAGCAATTCTAGTATCCAACCAGCTACCGAAGAAGCCTCTTTAGCCGACGATCCTACTATGGCTCCTGACGTTGAGAGCAGCGCATTGTTCGAGGAGTACTCTCAGGTCGAGAACACATCGGAGGCATCCAGCGCTAGGGCTAAAGAACCGTCTGAGTCTCACTCCCCGGCGGTTACAGACTTGTTTCCGGAAACATTCGAGGATCTGACTACTACCTCTCAATCCTTTGGCGAAGCGGACGAAGCTCCAATCCAAGTAGAGAAAACAGCAACCGTTGTCCCTGCAGAGCAGGCGAAAACCCCGAATAAAAAAGCCAACGAACAGGCGTCTAAAAACGCAGCCGAGCAAGCTCCTAGAAAGTCGCAAAAAAAGACTAAAACCAAGGAGCAAGAAAACACGGGGAGAGCTGACAATGCAGCCGGCGTAAACAACGGCGAGTTGGCAAGCAACACGACAGAAGAGGATAAAAAGCCTAAGCCAGCGGTAAAACCACAGCAAAGCAGCATGAGTGACGTAACTGAAGTCCTTGTACTCAATGTAACGGCGAAGAAGGGCCGACTGATTATGGGGGAGAGGCTGCTGTCACTGATGGAAGGGCTTGATCTGCAATTTGACGAAAGAAAGATATTTAGCAGGCGATCGAGTGAGACTGAAGACGATGCCCTTTTTAGCGTTGCCAATATGCTACAGCCGGGCACGTTTGACCTTAGCAATATGGAAAATTTCGCGACCGTAGGGGTTACGTTGTTTTTGCCGTTGCCCGCACCAGCAAGTAGCTTCGAGGCTTTCGAAGAAATGCTTCAAACTGCACAAGACCTTGTGCGCTCCATCGACGGCGAACTGCGCGACGATCAGCGCAATATGATGACAGGCCAAACAATTGAACACTATAGGCAGCGCGTCCGCGATTTTGAGCTTCGAAGGTTGCGCTCGAGGGCCGTCGCAGGGTGATCGTCTCCCCAGAGATTCTGGATGAGGTCGCTGGGCTAAGGCTTGAATTGGAACGCCACAATCGCCTCTACCACACGTTAGATAATCCCGAAATTACCGACGCTGATTATGATGCGCTGCTCGCGCGTCTCGTGATGCTTGAAGACACGTACAATCTGCATTCGCCGACTTCACCTTCGAGTCGCGTCGGCGCAGAGCCTCTCCCGGGATTTACTCAAGTTACGCACGAAATTCCGATGCTCTCGCTAGACAAAGTGTTCGATGGTGATGATCTGAGAGCGTTTGAGGGCAGAATTCTAAAGCGTGTTGAAATCGATGGAGAAATTACCTATAGCTGCGAGCCCAAAGTCGACGGGGTCGCCGTCAGCTTGCTTTATGAAAACGGTGTACTCATTCGTGCAGCGACTCGGGGCGATGGCAGTGTTGGCGAAGATATCACTCACAATGTGCGTACGATTCGCAGTATCCCTCTAAAGCTTAGTGGTGGAGGCTTTCCATCACTTCTCGAGGTCAGAGGAGAGATTTTTTTGGGTAAGCGTGGTTTTGCCCAGTTGAACGAGCAGGCGCGATTAGATCAATCCAAGGTGTTTGTTAATCCTCGAAATACAGCCGCTGGTACATTAAGACAGTTGGACTCTAGGCGAGCTGCCAAAGTGCCCCTACAAATGTATTGCTATAGCATAGGCCTTCACGAGGGCGGAGAGCTACCGGACAGCCTAGATGGTGTTTTTATCGCCTTGGCTGAATGGGGGCTGCCGACCAATCCTCAACGACAAGTCGTGGAAAGTATCGATAGATGCATCGTTTACTGTGAAGAGCTGTTAGGTATGAGGAACGCTCTTGAATATGAAATCGATGGGGCAGTGATTAAAGTGGATTCGTTTAATCTGCAATCAGCTATCGGTACTAATGCTCGAACTCCGCGTTGGGCCATGGCTTATAAATTTCCAGCAGAAGAAAAAAGCACGCGCCTTATCGATGTTGAGTTTCAAGTGGGTCGCACGGGAACCATAACGCCAGTGGCAAGGCTCGAGCCTGTTTTCGTTGGTGGCGTTACCGTTAGCAATACTACACTACACAACATGGACGAAGTAGCGCGTCTCGGAATTCGAATCGGTGACGAAGTAGTGATCCGAAGAGCGGGCGACGTAATTCCGAAAGTGGTAAAGGGGGTGCCTGGGTCGCTTAATCCCAACCCGAGGCCGATAGTTGCGCCATCTCATTGTCCTGTCTGTGGCTCCTCTGTTGAGAAGGAGGGAGAAGTGCTCATTCGCTGCAATGGCGGACTTGTTTGCGGAGCACAACGTAAGGAGTCTATACGTCACTTTGCCTCTCGAAATGCCCTAGATATCGACGGTCTCGGCGAGCGTATAATCGAGCAGCTCGTCGAGGCTGAATTGGTACGCGATGTTGCTGATTTGTTTAGTCTAGAAGCCAGCACCTTGATGAATTTGGAGAGAATGGGGGCTAAATCTGCAGAAAAGCTTGTGGCAGCAATCGCGGACTCTCGCCGGACAACGCTGCCCAAATTTTTGTATGCGTTGGGAATCAGGGAGATAGGAGAGGCGACCGCGCTTCAACTCGCCAATCATTTTGGTGAGCTTTCGGCATTACAAGAGGCAACGATTGAGTCACTGATTGATGTTCCCGATGTCGGCCCCATCGTAGCCGAGCACGTCGTCAGTTTCTTCGCCAATAAGGCAAACGTCGCATTGCTAGCGAGATTGCAAGAATGCGGGATAACTTGGCCGAAAATAAACGTAGCGAGTGCTGAGAGCCAACCCCTAAGCGGTCAAACAATCGTGCTGACGGGTACGCTAGAAATGCTTTCAAGAAATGAGGCAAAGGCGCGGCTTGTCGCATTAGGCGCGAAGGTCGCAGGCAGTGTGTCGAAAAGTACGACAATCGTTTATGCCGGACCAGGTGCCGGCAGCAAGCTAGCCAAAGCCACAGAGCTAGGTATCGAAGTGGGCGATGAAGCTGCGCTTCTTGATCTATTGCGATCGCATGAATCGTCACTCAAGTCTATAGATTAAAAGCTAATTGCTATGCTCTGACTGTGTCTAATTTGGATGAGTAATTATGAGTTGGTGGGGTAAGGTTGTTGGCGGCACATTTGGTTTCATGCTTGGCGGGCCGCTCGGCGCGTTAATGGGCGTAAGTCTGGGTAACTATTTCGATGGTGGCTTAAATACGCAGTCGTCGCGCTTAGGTTTAGGCGAAACTGAACGAGTGCAATCTGCGTTCTTTACAACGACGTTCGCATTAATGGGTTATGTGGCGAAATCCGACGGTAAAGTCACTCGTGATGAAATAGTAGTCGCAGAACGTGTCATGTCGCAAATGCGGCTTAACACGCAGCAGCGAGAAGTCGCCATAAAGCTTTTTAATGAGGGCAAACGTAAAGATTTTCCTCTCGAAGAAATTCTTACTCAATTCAGACGTGAATCTGTTCGGCGTTCTAGTCTCGTACAGATGCTACTCGAAATCGTCGCTGCGACAGCGCTCGCAGACGGCACGCTGCATTCGCAGGAACGCAAAACGCTCGAACTGATTGCTAGCAAGCTGGGAGTCGGTAGGGCGCGGCTCGACGCCGTTCTCGCGCGCGTGTCAGGTCAAGCTGGATTCGAGAGTGCAGATGAAAATCGGTCTAAACTCGCAGCAGCCTACGCACTTCTCGCGATCGAATCCACGGCGAGCATGGAGGAAGTTAAACGTGCGTATCGCCGTCAGATGAGTCAGCATCATCCCGATAAACTTGTAGCCAAAGGCTTGCCTGAAGAAATGATAGACATCGCCACGCGTAAAACGCAGGACATTAAAACTGCTTACGATTTGATTCGAAAGACGCGCGAGTGAAGGGCTATATACGGGGTCGCGTCTCGTTTGATGACCACGTTCCGATGTGCTGTAAAACACGTATTCCGATGATATGCTCTAGATTAATCAATTGATCAGCAAGGCCCTTGGCGGTAACAGCGTCATCGGCATTGCCAGCAATTAGGTCTATCTCAATACCGTGCTCAAGATAATGGAGATCGAATTTAAGGCCGGATCCGCTGTCGGTCATTTCTCTCCATCGCGTGCTGATTATCTCTTCAACTTCATTTCTAGACGGTACCGCGGTGCCATCGAGCGGGTGGTCGTGGTCGGGATTGCCCTGAGGATCTATATGCGGGATAACCTCCCCTACGTCAGTAAAGTTTTCCCTCAGTCGTGCACTGGCAGATGCGCCTATTTGATGCCCCTCGGAGACTGAGATGCGGGGGTCGACAACGAGATGTACTTCGACAATAGCCTTGCCGCCCGACAGTCGAGAGCGAAGATCTGTAAGTCCTTTCACCCCTGGAGTCGCTTTTAAACAATCTTCAAATTCACTGCGGCGTTGGTCGGGTAGGGCGGTATCAACGAGTTCGCGAATACTTTCGGAGCATAAATCCCATCCGATCTTGGCAATGAGTAGCGCAACAAACATGGCAGCGAGCGTGTCCAACCAGACGACACCGAACTGGCCACCCACAATACCGATCAACACAGCGATCGATGACAGCGCATCACTTCTGCTATGCCAGGCGTTGGCTCGGAGAAGACTCGAATTTAGTCGCTCGGCCGTAGCTAAGGTGAATCTATAGATCCATTCTTTACTGGCGATTGAAATCGCTGCGATGATAGCGCCGAAAAGGCCAGGGACGACGAGTTCATCGACAGCTGCTAATCGTTGACTTGCGTCGTAGAGCAGCACTGCTGCAGTAATAAAAAAAACAATACCCATGACAATCGTGCCGACTGCTTCGAAGCGCCCGTGTCCATAGGGGTGACCTCTATCAGGTGCAGCATAGGCTGTTCGGGCAATAACGAGCACAAAAATATCGGTCACTGCATCGGTTAACGAATGGACGCCGTCGGCAACCAGTGCAAATGATGCGCTCATTATTCCGCCGACTATTTTGCCCAAGCCTAGAGCAAGGTCTAAAGCCATCCCTATTAGAGTAATGCGTACTGCTTCGGTTTGGGCGTCAATTGGGTTTTTCATAAACAAAGGGGATAGTTAGAGTTAGGTAGTAGCAGGAACCTTGAATTATGGGCCTTAACCGGTCGACAGGGAATGGGGTTGGCTCAATGTTTGGCCTTTCAAAGAAAAAAGCCCGCGATCCGGAGATCGCAGGCTTAAGGCACGTTGGCCTAATTAAGGACCGCAATAGTGAGCGGTCAATCTATCAAGGGAGAGATAAATGGCTCAAAACCCACAAGTTTGAAAACAATCTACCTACATAATCTCTGACCCCGTCCGTGGATGAGAGTTCCCGAAATTTTTAAAAAATCCTCTTTCATGCAAGAAGTAAACTTAAGTAATTGATATAGTTATATTTTCATTATCTCTAGCCCTTCAATGGCAAGGGATTGAGCGGCGCCTGCGGAAGTGATTACGGCGACACTCGGCTTAATTCCTACAAAATAGCGCTCAGCCACCCTCTGAAGGTCTTCAATTGTAGTAGAAAGAACTCGTTGCCTAAATGCTAGGCGCTGCTCGATGCTGCGGCCAAAAACGCGATTATAGAAAGCGGCCTTGGCCTCGCCGGCAGGAGAGGCCGGCTTGTCCATCTGCGCTATTACGCCGAGAATCGCCTCTTCGAGCTGATTGTCTGGATGGGGTGTATTCCTCAGCCATTCGATTGATCTGTCGAAATCGGCAAGAGTCGCTTCAAGCCTTGGGTCACGGTAGCTGTAAAAACGAAAAGAAGCCGAGGATCCATCTTGGCTTGCGCCGCCGCCGTAAGCGCCACCTTTCTCTCTAATCATGCTGTGCAAGAAGCCGTTGCGCAGGAAGCCTGCTAATACCTGAAGCGTTGCATGATCTTCATGGTTTGAGGGCACAGTAGGATAGGCTTGTGCACAAAAATTTACCTGCGTTGATGTCGTCCAAGCTTGTGCTACAGGGTGTCTAATAGGTTCTAGTGAAAAGCTTTCAGCCGAAGAGCCGCATGTTTGTGATTGCCACGTGTGTGCAATCGGAGAAGCAAGAGCCTCTTCATACTCAGGCTCGCCGATTAGTAAAAATTGCCTATCGGCTGAGGTAATTAAGGTGTGCAGATCCCTAAAGCGCGCCAAAAGTGCAGCGCGCTCGACAGGTTTTTTTAGCTGCTCACGGATATTCTTCAACTTAATCAGTCCTGCTAGGCCTGAAGTTTGATGGTTCATTTGCGCTGTAGGCGAATAGCCACTACTGGCCGCACTCATAGCCAGAGAGTGTCCTGAACCAGTAATACTGCTGAGTTTGCGGGTAGTAATTTGCTCAATAAGCTCAGTAATCCTTTGTTCCTCGTCAAAGCGAACGCCGTCGATCGTTTCTGCAAGCAGTTCGCTGAGAGCCTGATTGTTTGCACGTAGGCATTTAGAGGAGAAGGTCAGCGTGCCCTGTACTACCTGTTCATCGTCTTGATGGCTTTTTATGCTGCTAAAACAGTTAATACCGCCGCATATCTGCGCCTGCCAAGCTTGGGTTTGGGCATAGTCACGTTCACCGACACCTAGCTCGGTCACGCAGCTCGTATACAAGGGAAGTATCTCGATGAGGTTTTGCGGCAGCTTCGGTAAAGTAAAAACAACTTGCTGATAGGCTAGCCCGTTAGTCCCTTGCCCGTAATAAGTTAGCGTGTCGCCCGAAGCTAGTTGCCTTATCGTAGGCCTTGGCTCAGTTAGCGTTTCAGGGACATCTTCTTTGCTTACTTTAGGGAGGATAGACGGGTCGTCTTCGGCGCTTTGACGTGCTTCTAGAGCCATGCTGCGCTTTACGATAGCCTCAATTTCCTCTTGTGACAGTGACTCTTTTATCAAAGCGAGTTTCTCGCGCTCTGCTGTTTCTTTGCGTTCTGCGAGCTCGAAATCTGGAGTAAGTGTCAGTGTTAGCCGATGCTTGTTATCGAGCAATAAAGATTGGATCAAGTCTGGGATAAAATTTGGATTTAGTACTTCGACGCGGAGTTTCTCGAGAACAGGGTCAATGTTCATAAGCTCGATTGGGTCGCCACGGTGCATCGCACTTGAGAGTCCAGCAAGGATCAGTTGCAAGCCGTAGGGATAACTATCACCAGCAATTTCGCGATGACTCAATTCGAGCTGATGCAGTGCAGCGAGGATGTGCTCTTGGTCAATCCCTTTTTCGACGATTGCTTCCAGGGTTTCTATGACTAGGGCTTCGACGGCATCGGTAGTGCCTGGAGCGCAGCCTTCGAGTCCTGCCATAAAACTCATTTCTCGGTTGGAATCCTCTAATCCGCACATGGGTGATGGCGAGGCGCCAAGATCGCTAGTCTCCAGGGCGGCGAGTAACGGACTACCGCTATTATCCATCAAGACTGCGGTCAAAAGTTCCGCCTTGAAGAGTTCTTCGATATTGCTGCTCTTGCCAAGAAGCCAAGCTAGCACCACATGCCCCTGAGGCGCTTCCTGATGTTCCGCAGCGAAGCTTTCCTCAACCCGTATCGGTGCGCTATATCGCACCTCATCGAGTATCTCTATTTTTGTATCGAGCACATTGAAGCGCTTTAGCGCGAGTGTCTCGAATCGCTCCTGGTGTCTATGCGCTGGGATGTTGCCGAAGGTCATAAACACCGCATTGCTGGGATGGTAATGTGTTCGATAAAAATCAGTGAGTTCTTCATAGCTCAGGCTGGGAATGTCTTCAGGTTCACCGCCGCTATTGTAGTGATAAGTCGTGGTAGGAAATAAATGTTTGCTCAAAGCCTGCCAGAGAACGCTGTTAGTCGAACTCATCGCGCCCTTCATCTCGTTGTAGACGACGCCCTTGTACTGGAGTTCGGTCGTCGGGTCATCGAGCTTTGCGAATTCAAGTCGATGACCTTCCTGTGCGAAGTCCAATTCATCGAGACGAGAAAAGAATGCGGCGTCAAGATAGACCTCCAGCAGATTATTGAAATCTTTGGGGTTTTTACTGGCAAACGGATAGGCAGTCCAATCGCTACTTGTGAAAGCATTCATGAAAGTGTTAAGCGAACGCCTAATCATCATAAAAAAGGGATCGCGTACCGGATATTTCTCACTGCCGCACAGAGCAGTATGTTCGAGTATATGGGCAACGCCTTTAGAATCAGTTGGAACAGTACGAAAACCCACTAGGAAGACGTTCTCATCGTTGTCGCTAGCGAGGTGGTAGTGCGCAGCACCGGTGACACGATGCACATAATGCTCCATGGTCAAGTTCAATGAATCGATACGCTCGCTGCGCTTCCATTCGAATGCAGAGTGAGCCAATGCGGTCTTCGTGACTTCTATCGATCCGTCTATAGGTGGCTGTGTTGGCTTGTTCATAAAGTCTCGCTGTGGTCAGTTGCGCAGCTGCGCATAGATTACTGTGTGGAGTGTCGACTCACCCTATCTTCTGTTTCTACGGCGGCGATATCCCATCGGATTCGCGTTGTCGGGTCTGGCTAAAGAGGTGGGCGTTCAAGGCTGAATCTCCCAAGCTTGCCGGACCTGAATTCATTGAGTAGTGACTCTGACGCTTTATGCCAATCAACTCGGTGACCGGCTTTAATGCAAGCGCGTGCCTTAGCCACCGCAGTCATAACTGACTCCGCGTCTTTCGCATCCTGGGGGAGGTCGTACCGAGACACTAAGCGATCGCGATGGTGCTTGAGTAATTCCTGTGCCAAAAACCAAGCTATGTCCTCTGCCTCAATCGCTGTTCGGCGGATAGTGCCTGTTGCTGCGAGGCGATAGGCGCCTTCTTGATCTTCGAGTTTAGGCCACATGAGCCCCGGCGTGTCGATCAAATGCCAATGATCGTCGAGCCTCACTCGTTGTTGGACTTGAGTTACGGCGGGCTCATTGCCTGTCTTTGCTAGCTTGCGGGCACAGAAAATATTCAGCAAGGTCGATTTACCCACATTCGGGATACCCCCGATGAGAAGTTGTTGGCGCTCTCCAATTTTAAGGTCATTAGCAAGGAAAAGTTTACGCGCGGCCTGAATGATTTGCTCAGCATCGAGCTGTGACTCGTGTCCATTCACAAGGCATATCGATTTTGGTTGGGCATTAAAATACTTTGCCCACTGCTCGGTCACGCGTGGCTCCGCTAGATCCGCTTTGTTTAGGATTCGAATCCGCGGGTGATTCGCACACAGAGCAGCGAAATGCGGGTTGGAGCTTGCCTGCGGTGTTCGCGCGTCCAAGACCTCAATAACTGCCTGGGTTTTAAGCAGGGTTTTAACAACTTCCTTGCTCGCCTTGTGCATATGGCCAGGATACCAGTTCAGTGCCATCGTGCTTTTTTCCATTCAAGTTATAATGCGCCTAGAGCCGTGCAGTGTAGCGACCGATTACGGTAAACTCCACCGCCAAGTTGGCATTCTTATGGTTAAAGAAGCAATACGACGACTTTGCGGCTTCCCGTATCGCAACTACACGCATAGTCTGTGAAATCCCTCGAGAGGATGGCTCCATGACAGAGAATTTTGTATCAGATTTGTCCCTTACCGCCAGTCATGCTGGTCCCGTCGCGGCGGCAATGCAGCAAGAGTTGGAGGCGGCGTTTAATCCCACTTATTTGCGATTTGAGAATGAGAGTAATAATCATGGTGGCCCAGCGACCGACTCGCATTTTAAGCTGATTTTAGTCGCTTCAGCTTTCGCTGAACTGCGTGCTGTTCAGCGACACCAGCTTGTCTACAGATTGCTGGAAAGCTATCTAGAAGGCCCTGTTCATGCGCTATCGCTTCACTTGTTTACCGCTGAGGAGTGGGCGGAAAAAGAAGGCGGGGTAGCAGAATCACCGGTCTGCCTAGGTGGTTCGAAAGGCGCTTAACTCTTGGTATACCTTGATAAGACTTGAAAGAGAAGTCTTGTAAGTTGTCGTCTCGCAATTAGTATAGTTAGCACATTACTACCAGCGGTTGAGCGCATCTAGGCCATGTTTCAACCGCTGTGTCTAGACTTCATGGTGGAGCTTAAGTCGGGTAAACTCGCGGTCATGGATTCTAACTTAGACACGATAAAAACTGTCGTTTCCGGACGAAGCATTCGTAGCCGCTATCTCGCTATCGTTGTTTTGACGATAATCTGTGCTGCTGCAGTGCTGCCCAAGCTCTCTCGTTATGGGTCGACGGAGAGTTCACTCGCACCCTCAGGCAGCAACGCCGCCACACCCGCGCTTTCGGTATTGCCAGATTTCACGCTAGTTACCGACGTCGATGCGCGCAAGCAGCAATTTTTTGACTTTCTTGAAGCATACGTCAACGCGGAGAATAAGCGTCTTCTTCAGCGTCGAGAGTCGCTGGCGATGTTTTCGCAAATTTTGGCCAATGGGCACAGATTGAGTCCATCTGAAAGACTTAATCTTGGGAAGCTTGCTTTGGATTATCGAATCGACTTCAATTCTGAGGCTGGGCAGCGCGGAGACAAGGCTCTTGTTGCTCAGCTCTTACGTCGTGTTGATGCAATTCCTGTGTCCCTGGTTCTGGCGCAAGCTGCAAACGAGTCGGCTTGGGGTACCTCAAGATTTGCAGTAGACGGTAATAATCTGTTCGGTCAGTGGTGTTATGAAGAGGGCTGCGGTTTTGTTCCTCTGGCCCGAGATAATAAGGCGAGCCACGAGGTCAGAAAATTCAATACTATAGCCGCGGCAGTATCAGCTTATTTCAGAAACATTAACACACACCCGAGCTATTCGCATTTTAGGCGCATGCGAGAGATAATGCGCGAGCAGGAAAAAAATCTCGACCCCATCCAGTTAGCATACGGTCTCGGAAGTTACTCACAACGCGGTGATAACTATATCGACGAGGTTCAAACGATTATCCAACAAAATGATTTGCGTCTCAGAGATGATGGTTAGCCGCTCGAGTGATCACAGTGGTTTGCTGCTATCGAACCAAGGCTGAGAGAACCAGAAATAACGACCCTGGTCTCTATGAGGCGCTGTGCACACATAATTCCAGCGTCGCCCTCTCTCTCGTTGCGTTGTTGAGATAACCGCTTGCTCACTGCCTGCACCAGTTTTTTCCCAAGAAATTGCCATCGGTTCTCCCTCGTCGAAACAGGTTAGCCTTTCGCGCGAGTAAGCGCCGGCTCCGAATCGAATTGTCGCAGAGGGCGCTGAGAGTCTTGTCTCTGCTGAGAGCGGTAGGGTCATTTCCGCATCAAACGCGCGTGTCGAGTATTTCAAAGCAGCGCCTTCGAGGCCGGCGTAAAGCCCAGCGAGAGGGAAGCGTGGGAGTGCGGTTTGATCCGTAGTGGGGCCAATAGCCCCTGAGTTTTGCGCAAAGCCAACAAAGCCAAGCTCCGCTATAATTTCTTTACTCTCATTGCTGTATTCGCCATAAGGGTACGCGAATAAGTGTGGCTGTGGACCAAGCTCTGCCGTTATGCGAGATTGCGCGTCGAGAATGTCCGCGCGAGCCTCATCGCGCGATTGCCCGAGCATCGATCGATGTTCTGTACCGTGATTACCAATGATAACGCCAGCGTCGCGAAGCATCGATAAATGCTCCCACGTCATATATCCTGCCTGCTGTCTGTCGATAGGCCCCGTGCTGACGAAAACACTGAATGGGAAGCCGAATTCTTGTAGTAGGGGGAATGCCGTCGAATAAATAGACTCGTAACCATCATCGAATGTAATAGCAACTGACTTGCTGGGTAGTTCACCTCCTCGATTCAATTCGTTGATGATTTCTGTGACAGGCAAGACAGTGAAATCGTTTTCGGCCAAGAAAGTTAGGTGCGCTCTAAAAGCCTCGGGTGAAAGCGATGTTGATGGCGGGGTCGAATTTGATACATGATGGTAAACAGAGACTACGGCGCTCTGGTCGCCCTTCGCAGTTACGCAAATTAACAGAGCGCACAGAAAACAGAATGACCGCATCTTTAATGTCTTTTGTTTGATCCTCGTCGCGAGTTGAATGGCTTTGTTTTCCAATTTTTCTCCGCTTCCTGTTAACGGTCTTTCTATTTGTTAGTCTCAATGGATGTGTGCATGTAATAGTCCTACTGAGATTTCATGCACGCTTGAAGAGGGTGACTACCACTTACTTCAACTATTGGGTGCTCATCGCTATACTGTGCAGCACACTTACGTTAACTCACCCTAATGTATTAATCATTACTCCAGAGATCTCCTAATGCTATTTTCCGGACAAGCTATCAAAGTCTCATTGCTGCCTTCAGGCATTGCTCAGTTAATCTTCGATCTTGAGGGTTCGTCCGTCAACAAATTTGATCGACTGACGATGAAGGAACTCGGTGAAGCGACTGCTGTTATCGGTAAAAGCGATGCCCGAGGGGTTATTTTCTCAAGTGCAAAATCGACTTTTATTGTCGGGGCAGATATTACTGAGTTTACCGGCTTGTTTGCGACAGGCCCTGAAGCGATACGAGATTGGATTGGTCGCGCGAATGAAGTGTTTAATGCAATTGAAGACCTCCCGCTTCCCACTGTCGCAGCGATAAACGGCGTTGCCCTCGGTGGAGGCTTCGAGTTGGCACTGTCGGCCGATTACAGAGTAGCGTTAGAGTCTGCGGTAGTCGGTTTTCCTGAAGTAAAATTAGGCATCTTGCCAGGGTTCGGTGGCACGGTCCGTTTGCCTCGATTAATAGGATCAGAGAAAGCGATAGCCTGGATCAGTCAAGGTTCACATATACCGTCAAAAATAGCGCTAGCAGAAAGGGCGCTTGATGCCATCGTTGCAAATGATGATCTTATCGCAGCGGCCGAACGGATTATTGAAGATTGTCTGAACGGAAGTTTAGATTATACAGCCCAGCGTGCCATCAAAACCTCGCCGGTGCCAGAGAGTCCGGAGACGATTGCCGCACTCTTTATGTCAGCCAAGCCGGCGGTTGCAAAAGCGTCTGGAACTCATTATCCGGCCCCTCTGACAGCGGTGGAGGTCATGGAGAAAGGAGTTCTAGAAAGTCGCGCGGGCGCGCTCGTTGCAGAGCGTGAGGGATTCATTCAACTTGCCGGAACTAGCACCGCCGCGAATCTCGTCCAAATGTTTCTGAATGACCAATTCCTAGCGTCAAAATCGCGTGCACTCTCAAAAGGAGTGCCAGTCATCAGCAAGGCAGCTGTGCTGGGCGCTGGCATTATGGGAGGCGGCATCGCTTATCAATCCGCGTTGCGTGGTACACCGATTGTCATGAAAGATATCGCGCAGGCTGGTCTGGATTTAGGCATGAATGAAGCGCAAACACTTGTTGCCAAACAAGTGAAGCGGGGGAAGATGACGACTGAATCGGCGGATAAGATTATCGGTTCGATAACGCCTAGCCTCGCCTATGAGGATGTCGCTGGTGCCGAGTTGGTGGTCGAAGCGGTCGTCGAGAACGAGAGTGTCAAAAAATCAGTGCTCGCCGAATTAGAAAGCGTTGTGGCTGAAGATGCAATCATCGCTACAAATACATCAACTATTTCTGTTGATTGTCTGGCGACAGCGCTCAATAAGCCTAAGCGTTTTTGCGGGATGCATTTCTTCAATCCGGTACCCCTCATGCCTCTGGTCGAAGTCATCCGTGGCCAAGAGACTAGCAAAGAAACTATTGCATCGACGGTCGCTTATGCAAAATCTTTGGGGAAAACGCCTATTGTCGTTAACAATTGCCCGGGATTTCTTGTGAACAGGATCCTCTTTCCCTATTTCGGCGCGTTTTCAACATTAGTGTACGAGGGGGCGGATTTTAGACAGATTGATCGTGTTATGGAGGAATTTGGTTGGCCGATGGGTCCTGCTTATTTGCTCGATGTTGTTGGTATAGACACTGCCGTGCACGCCCAAGCGGTAATGGCAGCTGGTTTCGCGCGCATGGAGTTAGGCTTCGAAAGCGCTATCGATAAATTGTATTCACAGGGCGATTTAGGTCAGAAATCCGGTCGTGGCTTTTATGATTACGTAGTTGACGAGAACGGCCGACTTAAGAAACAGCCGAACCCAGAAATCGATTCGCTTATAGCGAGCGTTAGCGCCAAGCGTCGCAACTTTAGCGATAGTGAAATTCGCGACAGATTGATGCTCGCGCTTTGTTTAGAGACAGTGCGTTGTTTGGAAGATGGCATTGTTGAGACTGCGATAGAGGCCGATATGGGGCTAGTGCTCGGGCTTGGGTTTCCTAAATTTAGAGGCGGTGCGCTACGATTCATTGATCAGTTAGGCCTGACAGAGTTTTGTGAGCTTGCCGACAGTTACACGCATCATGGCCCCATGCTTACGCCGACTGCTAAACTGCGTGAGATGGCCAAAGCCAAACTGTCGTATTATAGCGAGTAAAAAGTAGTCGGTAGAAAGATGCTGGAGCTCAACAAAAGAACTCTAGCTACGGGGTTTACATACGAGCTTTACATACGGGCTTAACAATCAAGCTCTACTATTGAGTAGGGGCTTAACGGTACAAAGATGACTGCCATAAAAAGTATAAAAACCAAGAGTGAGATCGATCAGGCTTTAAAGCTTAACCGCTGCCGCAAAAATTTGCGCCGCGAAGTGGGAAAGGCTATTGCGGACTATACGATGATCGAAGAGGGTGACAAGGTCATGGTTTGTCTTTCTGGCGGCAAAGATTCGTATGTCATGTTAGACATTCTCATGAGTCTTCAGAAAAGCGCGCCGATAAACTTTTCCCTGCACGCGATAAATCTCGATCAAAAGCAGCCAGGTTTTCCGGAACATGTTCTTCCACAGTATCTCTCGTCACTTGGTGTCGATTATTCAATCATTGAGCAAGACACCTATTCGATAGTGATGGATAAAGTAGAAGAGGGTAAAACCTTTTGTGGGCTATGTTCTCGACTGAGGCGGGGAATACTCTACAACAAAGCGGTCGAATTAGGCGCGACAAAAATTGCACTTGGGCATCACCGTGACGACATAGTTGAGACGCTCTTTTTGAACATGTTTTACGGCGGTAAGCTCAAGGCTATGCCGCCTAAGCTACTCTCCGATGATAAGCGCAACGTTGTAATCCGTCCGCTCGCATACTGTAAAGAGCGTGAAATTGAGCGCTACGCTGAACTTATGGATTTTCCAATTATTCCTTGTAATCTCTGTGGTTCGCAGGAAAACATGCAACGACAAAATATCAAGGCCATGCTGCGCGGTTGGGATAAAGAGCAGCCGGGTAGGGTTGAAACTATTTTTAGAAGTATCTGTAATGTGCAACCTTCTCAACTTGCTGACCCATCGCTCTTTCCGTTCAATAGTTTGCGTGCGGGAGTTGCTGATGAGGCAAAGCTCTCTCTCGTTGAGTTGGTATAGGCGTACGCATGGAGATTCCACACAGCCAACTTGCGGTTGAAGTGTTGGATGCCATCATTGAGGAATTTATAACGCGCGAGGGTACTGATTACGGGGAGTGTGATCTCGAGCTTGCCGAAAAAGTGGCGCAAGTAAAAGAACAACTCAATCGAGGTGACGTGTTTCTGAGCTTCGATCCCCTTGCGCGGACATGCCAGCTCTACCCAAAGGAATTACGCGCGGCATTGGAAGAATTAGGCGTGACAAATGCTTCGTAAATAACAATCGCAGCGATGTGTTGAAAAGGCGAAGCATTAGAGAGGCGTGGTGAAAAGAAAATGAGTCAAAGTATTCCGAGTTTAGTTCCTGTCCGTAACGAAGAAAACGTCGTCCCGGATGTTCGAGTCGATGCAACGGGGCTTTATTGTCCTGAGCCGATAATGCTTTTACATAAACATTTTAAATCGATGGCCGTAGATGAGGTCTTGGAGCTCACTGCAACGGATCCCTCGACAACACGAGACGTACCCAAGTTTTGCGCGTTTTTAGGTCATGACCTCGTCGCCTGCGAACAGCAAGGCGATCAATTTTGTTATCTGCTTAGAAAGGGTTCGGAGTGACCACCGCCGCGCCTGTTTATTTGCTCGATGCATCGATCTACATATTTCAAGCCTATTTTTCGCCCTATAATAACAGCGTAGATGAAGCGGGTCAGGATCTAAGCGCCTTTGTCGGGTTTGTTCAATTCCTCATGTCTCTGTATCGCCGGGAAAGGCCGCTTACAGGTGCAGTTGCGATGGATAATGCATTATTTACCGGTTTCCGACACGCATTAAGTGAGCAATACAAATCTAATCGTGAGTTACCCGACGAAAATCTAGCCCAGCAGTTAGATTTTTGTGCTCGGGCTGCGGATGCGCTTGGATGGCCTGTATTCGCGAGTACGCGGTACGAGGCTGACGATATTATTGGTACGCTCGCGAGACGCTCACGGGACACCGATATTAATGATGCGCAGGGAGGCGTCTGTATCGTCTCCAGAGATAAAGATCTCGCGCAGCTCATCCGAACAGAGGCCGATGTGCTGTGGGATTTTTCGTCGAATCGACGTCGTTCGCGCGCTGACATTGAACGCGAACTCGGCATTTCCACGACTTTGATACCCGACTACCTCGGTCTTGTCGGCGACAGCGTCGATTGCATCGCCGGTGTTCCCGGTGTCGGACCGGTAAAAGCGGTGGCGCTGCTATCTGAATTCGGCACACTGGACGGTATTTATTCGAATCTAGATAAGGTAGCAGCGATGCCGTTGCGAGGTGCAAAAGCGTTGGCCAACAAACTAGGTCTATTCGAGACACAGGCGCGACGCTGTAAGCTACTCGCAACGATTGTCGAGGAACCTGAGGGATGCAGTGACGCATTTGCTAATGCCTCGATTGCGGATCTCACTCTCGCATTCCCCAGCCTGAATGAATTCTCAAATTTGCTCGAAGAAGCGCTCGTGCCGAAAGTGCAAATTGCGAGGATGTCTGAGGCGTTAGTGAGGTTGGTCGAGGTCTCGTCATGAGAATTGTCGCTGATAGCGGTATTTTGGGACTCGACGACTTTAACTTAGAAGGCGCTGAGCTTGTTCTGGTTCCGGGTCGCGAAATCACAAATGATAAATTACTGAATGCAGACGCACTGCTAGTTCGCTCCATTACGCGCGTGGATAAAGCACTTATCGACGGTACGGCAGTAGGATTTGTGGGCACAGCTACTAGCGGTCGCAACCATTTAGACGAACATTATCTCAATTCTCGAGGTATCGTAGTAGCCGATAGTAAAGGCGCCAACGCATCGGCGGTGGTGGACTACGTTTTTGCTGTGCTTGCCTATTGTGTAGGCAAGGGCCTGCTAGATTCGGGGTTTCAACGTCGCGTCAGAATTGGGATAGTAGGTCTTGGCTGTGTTGGTGAGTTATTGAATAAACGATTAAGAGTCGCAGGCTTTTCAACGCTTTGCTGTGACCCGCCACTTGCATCTTATGAAGACACAGAAAGAACACGCGGCTTCGTGCAATTAGACGAAGTCATGCGGTGTGAGGTTGTCTGCATTCACGTGCCCTATAACGAGCGGGGCGAGCACGCTACTCGGCATCTTATTGGGTCGCGGGAACTAGGATTATTGCCCCCGGGTGCTTTGTTAATTAATGCGTGCCGGGGTGGTGTTGTCGATGAGGCGGCGCTAGCTGCGTTTGTCTCTAAAAATCCAAGATTTAGCTACTGCTCGGATGTCTGGCAGGAAGAGCCTGCAGTGGCTCCTGAAATAATTTCAGCGGCGAGGCTCGCCACACCGCATATTGCCGGATACAGTAGGCAAGCCAAGAACGCTGCTACTGCTATGTTACTTTCGGCTCTTGATCGGCATAGCTCACTCGTTAAGACTGAGGATAAAGCAGTAAACTCACGTTTTGCATTAGGATTACAGAGCGTGAATTCTGCGTCAGAGTCGCGCCGGTTGCATGAGTTCGATACGGCGCTGTCTTGTTGGCAAATTATCGAGAGACTCTTTCCTCTGGAATCTCTCGATGGCGCCTTCCGGAACTTGGCGATGAGGGGGCTGACACCTTATTTGTTCGACAGTTTGAGAAAAGAACTACTGCAGCGCCAAGAATTCAGCAGCTATTCCGTATGCCTGAAACATGATGTTGATGACAGCGAAAAAATGCTACTTGCAGCCGTTGGTATCCAGGTCATTAGATCCGATAGCTGTCTAGCACCTTAGCGAGTTTTCCGATTGCTCTACGTAAATCTTCCTCTCGCGGTAAAAACACGACTCTAAAATGGAACGTGTCATTCACATTAAACGCGCTACCTTGAACGAGAAGAATTTGCTCGCGCTCTAGAATGTCGAGAATGAGTTTTTCGTCGTCCTGGATCTTAAACACCGACGGGTCGAGTGCGGCAAACATGTAGAGTGCTCCACGCGGTTTTACACAGCTTACGCCTTCGATCTGTGTGAGTAGCTCCCACGCGGTGTCTCTTTGCCGTCGCAGCCTCCCCTGAGGCAAAACGAGGTCGTTGATGCTTTGATAGCCACCAAGTGCTGTCTGCACTGCGAGCTGCGCGGGTACATTGGCACATAGTCTCATGTTGCTGAGTATCTCAATCCCTTCAATATAACTCTTGGCCAAATATTTCGGCCCAGTAAGGACCATCCATCCGGATCGAAATCCAGCTAAGCGATAAGACTTTGACAGTCCATTAAAACTTACTGTGAAGACGTCGTTGCTCAAGGAGGCGAGGGGGATGTGTTCGGCATCATCGTAGACAATTTTACTGTAAATCTCATCGGCGAAAAGGATGAGCGAGTTTTTGCGCGCGAGGTCGATAATCCCTTCGAGAAGTTCGCGCGAATAAACTGCACCAGTAGGATTGTTTGGATTTATGACGACAAGCGCCTTTGTTTTAGTTGTTATTTTCGCTTCAATGTCAGCGAGGTCTGGAAACCAATCAGCTTGTTCGTCGCAGTGATAATGAATTGGTCTACCGCCGCTAAGTGACACGGCTGCGGTCCAGAGGGGGTAATCTGGTGCCGGTATCAAGACTTCGTCGCCATTATTGAGAAGCGCTTGCATAGACAGCGTAATGAGTTCACTCACACCATTGCCTAGGTAGATGTCATCAATATCGACATCCATGATGCCCAAGCGTTGGCATTCTTGCATGATCGCTTTTCGCGCGGAGAATAACCCCTTCGAATCGCAGTATCCCTCAGCACTTGGAAGATTGCGGATAACATCTTGAATAATTTCGTCTGGGGCATTTAGCCCGAATACGGCAGGATTGCCGATATTCAATTTCAGAATGCGGTGACCTTCTTCTTCGAGTTGTTTGGCCCGCTCTAGTACAGGGCCTCGAATGTCATAACAAACCATGCCTAGTTTTTCTGACTGTTTAATTTCCGTCGTTTTCATTCTTCTCTTTAGCCTTGTTAGCCTTGATCAACTACGTTGATAGTAGGTCTTTGAGGTAAGTCATGCCCAAGGTCATCGTGTTCGTTGCAGCATTCGACCTGCTGGCCTCGCTTGCCGCTGGTCTACTATTCAGTCACATGGGCCCAAACATCCAAAATTCAGCCTGTTGCGATCTAGATAGCTAGGACATTTAGCGTTAGTCTAGTCCGATTGTAACGCAATAATTACTCTGCTCCCTAGCGACTTGAGGGGCGCATTAGCGAGAGTGTGTTGGTGGAGAGATTGGCTGTACAAAATTGCTAGTGCTGGCCCAATGAGTGGAGCTTAAAGCATGAAATTATACGGGTAAAATCTATGAGTGATTCGATTGATGAAAATATAACGCCGCGTGCGCTACCTACAACAGAAGCAGAGTGGTTAGAAAGGCTTGGTCCTGAAGCGTTCGCTATTATGCGCAAACAAGGGACTGAGCGCGCCTTTACTGGCGAGTTTTGGGATAACAAGGAAGAGGGCAGTTACCGCTGCAAAGGCTGTGGTGAGGTGTTGTTTCTATCTGATACCAAATTTGACTCTGGGTGCGGCTGGCCAAGTTTTTTTCTCCCCGCGTCGGCCGCACCAATCGAAGAGCGTCTAGATACAAGCCATGGTATGCAGAGAACAGAGGTTGTTTGCACTGGCTGTAATTCCCACCTCGGTCACGTTTTCAATGACGGCCCTGCAATAACTGGACTTCGTTACTGCATAAACTCAGCATGTCTCGATTTCGAGGGAGTTAATGACCAGGGCTAGAGGTTGCTTATTTTGCCGCACCGGGATGTTAATTGGTGTATTCCCGCTTGGTCTTGCGGCGCAAGAACTGCCTGTAAACCATGAGTTGCAGCAACATGTTGCTCTCGGTTTTTATTCTGCGTTGGGCAACTATGGCGCCCAGGATGCTACGCGTATCACTTATTTGCCCGTAAGCTGGGCGGTGACAAAAGGTGGCTGGAGCGGGCAACTTTCGCTGGCTAGGCTGCGCGTAGAGGGTCCAGGCAACGTGCTCGTTAATCTGGGCGGTGTTACAAGGGCGGTCGCTTCCGATTCTATAGGGCGCTATTCTGGGACAGGAGATAGTCTTGTTGAAATAGGCTATACGAAAACACAGAGAATTCCTGAGGGAGTACTACCGAGTTTATTCGGCGATTCTCTCTCAGTGGGCGCGCGACTCAGTGTCAAACTCCCCACAGCGAGTGTCGAAAAAAACCTCGGAACTGGTGAGCGGGACGTGTCATTGCAGCTGGAATCCTCTTTCTATGTTGGGCAAAACACCGTCTTCACAACGCTTGGATACAGTGATCGTGGGGCATCGCAAGTTTTCACGGATATCAAGAACTCAGGCTATGCGCAGGTAGGCATCGCGCGCAGACTTAGTCAGTCAACCAGCGCAGGTCTACTCTACGATTATCGCGAAACCGCCTCGAAATTTTTCGGCGATGTTCAGGAGGTGGGGGTCTATGCTGGTTGGGAGTTGAGTCGTACTTGGTCACTAACGGCGCTAGCAAGTACGGGACTCACTGCATCGAGCGCTGAACACGCTGTGTATCTGCAGTTAGTTTACCAGGTCAAATAGACAGACAAAGAGGCTCTCCGTTCTGCTTCAACGATAGGTACTAAAGACCCAAAGGACGAACTCTCGGGGGCAAAATTGTTGCGCGTTGAAGTGGTCTCGCTCTTTGTAACGACGGCAACTGCGGGCGCTTCAGCCCAGAGGCCCGCGTAATCTCTGCTATCGCCAAGTTGTCTCTTGTGTCCTTTGGTATGGCGGTTGGCTTCTCAACAGCTTTTTCTTGCTCTGCTGACGCATTTGCGTTGAGCCAATTGACGATATCAGCCCATTGCACCGCCGCTGGCTCGATCTCAGTTTCATTTATTTCTGCCTCAGGCATCCCGAGCTCACTGGCACTTATCGCGAGTAGGGCATTAATTTGCTGCGTGCCATTTTCTATCGATTCCAAAATGCTAATGCTTGAAGGCGATTCGATTGAGCCGTCGGTCGTAAGAGAAGATAAGTCCGATTGCAGAAATCCCTCGATCCGTCGACCGGTCAACCCATCGTTTCGAGATATCGCAGGCTGAGTAGCCGTATGAGTCGGCGATTGAGGTGTCTGCTGAGTAGTGGAACGAACAGACGATACGGGATTATCAAGCACGCGTTTGATCTTGACCTCTTCCGTAATTCCTGTGTTCTGCGGCGTGTTGCGGGGAAACGACGCATCGCGTAACACAATGACTTCATTCGCGGGGCCCTGATCGAAGCCACCCGCTACTAGTTGTGTGTCGAGACCGTCAAGCACTGTCTCCTGTGGTGAAACAATGCCTAAGAACGGGCGCATGCCTGAGCCGCCCAGACCGGATCCGGGGAGATCTAAAATGCCTGTGCCTCCGACGCCACTGCCTTCCTCCCCACCTCTGCGATCGCCGACTGCGGGCTGAAGGTTGCCAAGTACGTAAATGCTGGCGACAAGCAAGAGTAATGCTAGCCTCATGCGCGAAGTGCGAATGCGAGTATCATCGTTCGCGAGCGCGTTCATGCGGACGCCTGGGACTTTTCCGTTACTCTTCACAAGTTGCCTCTTCTGGCTGCGATTGAGCGGTGCTGTAATTAAATATACCGAGATTGAAACGGAATTGCGCGCTGTCGGTTTTGTTAGCGATGTCTTTCATTTGTAGGCTGTGGGCGCGCGCGTTTATCTTCGTAAGTAGCTCACTAGCTCCGAGTGCCGAGAGCGCACGCAGCTTTTCGACAGAGTCTTGTGAGAGCTGATCGTAGAACACACTACGATCAAAGAAAGGAGGCGCGCTACCGCGAAGATTGCTCGCGCCTGCTTCAACATGGTCTTGAATATTTCGACCAAAAAAATAAGCTTTTTCTGCGAGTCCAGCCTTGGGCGCGAAAGCCTCGGTGTTTAGCGAGATTATGTCATCACTCACGCTTACGATGCCTAGCCTCTGCCATTCATCTAAGACCGAGCGAGGCCTGATATCCTTCCTGCAGACCGTCTCGACCAGTTCACAAAAGTCTGCTCGACCACGCTTTTCTAGATCACGGAAAAGAAGAGGGGCGGGTGGGTTGTTCTCTCTTTCTTCTTGCAAGAAACGCGGATTAGCCATCCATTCGGCAACAAGCCTCGCGCCAAGCGAGGCGGTGTTATCATTTGGGCTGTCTGAGGGGTTGTCTTGTGAGTAACCCTCTGCGATTTCTTGCTGGATTTCGGGTGACTCTTTTCTTAATCTCGCGACGTCTTTTCGATGCACGCCTGTTAGCAAGGTGATGCGGCTATCCGAAACACGTTTATCCACGGTATTGAGTTCTTCTTCGGCAGCTCTGACATAGAGTCTTTTGAGTAGCGCGATAAGCTGTGGATACCCAATACCGTAATGCAAAAGTAAGCGCACGACAGGTTTCAGCGTTTTCGAGATAGCTGCAAAAATCAAGCGTGATGCCTGCTGTGAGTCGAGGTTATGCTCCGCCATGTTCGAAGTATAGTCCTTTGAGTTCCGCTGGGTAGTCCCAGGATCCATTCATCAGTGCTACTTGATTCGTGATTTTGTTGACGTGGGAATTATTCCCACGATACTATCAAGCAGTCGCGAGATAATGCAACGCACGTTTTTTTGAAATAGCTTAGCCGTTGCAATTGGGGGGGGGGTTCGGATGGGAGGCAGAAATGCGCAATATACTGATCTCACGGCTCTTGCGACCCCCGAAGATCTCGAGCAAAAAGGTGGCTCACAAGACTTTTCCACTCTGCGCCTGACCTCTGCTAGGCTGCTCGCCTGGAGCGAATTTGGCAAAGTAGATGGGCTTCCTGTCCTGTTTTTTCACTCGAGTGGAAGCTCGCGGTTGGAAGCCAAGTTGTTCCATCAGCATGCGCAACGAGCTGGAATTCGATTAATTGCGGTTGATAGACCCGGTATTGGCAGGAGCGAATTTTATTTTAGTTCGACCCCTGAGCCGTTTGCGCGCGATCTTGTTGAACTGCTTGATCATCTTAAATTAAACAAGGTCTCGACACTCACCTTAGGGCATGGCGCGGTCTATGCTCTTGCGCTTGCTCAGCTTGCCCCTTCAAGAATCAGCGGTCAGAGTAGTCTCGGCGCGATTCCCTGCGGACCCCTTTTAACCGCCCGTAAAACAGGGCACATCAAGGCTCTAATGCATAGGGGGTTCGCATCACTTGTCCGCCATGGATGGTCGCTGCGAGAGCGTTTTGATCGAAAATCACAAGTTGGCTATATCGAAACTCTCCGCAGCGAGCTTTGTAGTTTCGATCAGCGGGCCTTAAATAGCAGCGAGCTCAGGCGCATTATTCTTAGCGACAGACGGGAGGCTTTAGTTCAAGGGCCGCGAGGAGTGGCTCAGGATGAGTCGATAGGCTTTGCGCCGTTCGATTATCAGCTAGCTAACCTGTCCCTCGCTGTAGAATTTTGGCAAGGTCGAGACGAAAGCTGTCGGTATGGTCGCTCAGCGTCCTTGCTTGCAGCAGAGCTGCCTAAAGGGCGAGCTCGCGCTGTTTTTCGCCAAGGTGGTTATTTTTTCTTTTTAGAGCATTCTGCCCAAATTTTAGGTGACCTGACTAAACTACGAATTCAATCACCGATAGCTGCTGCCGCCTAGCGGATGGTGTCAAGCAGTGCAGCACTCTCCTCATTCTTCCGATTTCAATCTCGCCTCTAGACTCGCCATCAGGGACTCGAGGTTGGACCTCGCTTCGCTAGCGTAGCGAAATGGACCGATCTTTTCACCGTGAGAGTTATGGAAGTACCAAAGTTTGTCGTCCTCAAAAATCTCACTCTCGGCTGTGTTAATACCCTCTGGGCCTTGAATTCTGTGCTTCCCTTCCCCTACTGCTGAAGCGCCCATGTCTTCACCTCCTTGTTTTTTATTCATTGTGTTGGTCGCGAAGTATAGGTCGCGAAGTTCGTAGGTTCCTGCGTGTGTTCGATTCTATTCAAATCCCGATTGTCTGACTCCTTAGCGACGATAGCAACCCCGTTTTATAACTCGACCAGCCCTTCTTCAGACTGTGATTGAATAAGCCTTGCCGCTGTGGGAAAATCGCGTGCTTTGTGGGGCAATGATCCTGCTTTAAAAATGTAAATAAGACAGTCCACACCACCAAATTCATTAATCGCGAGGGCGCTCATACAGCCCTTGTTCGGAAGAGGTTTATCAATGCAGGTTTCTCTAGAAACAACCCAAGGTCTTGAAAGGAAAATGACTATCGCTGTGCCAAGCGAAAGGGTTGAAACGGCCGTCAATGCCCGCCTTCAGGAGGCTGCAGGGTCGGTTAACCTAAAAGGCTTTCGTAAAGGCAAAGTGCCTTTTAAGGTCATAAAGAGTCGGTTCGGTAAGAGTGTTCGCCAAGACGTCGTGGGTGAGATGATCAATCAGTCCTATTTCGATGCGCTTACTCAAGAAGCGGTGAAGCCTGCGGGACAACCGACGATTGTGCCTGTTAATTTAGAAGAGGGTGCAGACCTCACGTTTACAGCTACGTTTGAGGTGTATCCCGAGGTAACTCTTCCTGATTTCAGCGCGCTTAAAGTTACTCGATTAGGTGCTGACATCGGCGAGAGCGATATCGATGAAATGATCGAAACTCTGCGTAAGCAGCGTCAGACATGGGAAATTGTAGAACGTGCGGCAGCCGATTCCGATCGCGTTAATATCGATTACAACGGCAAACTGGATGGAGAAGAGTTTCAGGGTGGTAAAGCGACTGGAACCGACCTGGTTCTTGGCTCCGAGCGGATGATTCCGGGCTTCGAGGCCGGAATAATAGGCAAGTCTGCAGGCGATGCATTTACTTTGGCCCTCAATTTCCCCGAGGAATACCACAACGCTGATCTAGCCGGCAAAGCGGTTGAGTTTGAGATGGTGCTCAATAGCGTTAGCGAACAAGTGCTGCCCGCAGTAGATGAAGAATTTTTTAAGAGCTTCGGTATCGAAGAGGGGGGCGACGTCGCGTTTCGCGAAGAGGTTGCAAATAACATGACGCGTGAGCTCAAAGCGGCAAGCCGCAATAAGCTGAAAGCGCAGGTTATGGACAAGCTGATTGAGATTGTCGAGTTAGACGTTCCCGCGGCGCTTGTCACTGCCGAAATACAGCAGCTCAAAACACAGGCGCTGCAACAAATGGGCGGAGGCGCTAACCTTGATGCGAGCATGCTCCCCGATGAGCTCTTTTCGGAGCAGGCTGCACGAAGAGTCAAGCTTGGTCTCGTATTGGGTGAGGTAATGCAAACGCAAAACCTAAAGGCCGACCCTGTGAAAGTTCGAGCAACCATTGAAGAGCTCGCGGCGACTTATGAGTCCCCCGAAGAGGTCATCAATTGGTATTACGGTAACCAAGAGCAGCTAGCGGCAATTGAGAGTTCAGTGGTTGAGGATCAGGTATTCGACTTCATTCTCGAAGCAGCTAAGGTCGATGATAAGACTGTTTCCTATCAGGAGGTTATAAAACCTGAGCCTAGGCAGTCTGAAAACACCGACGCGGAGTAATATCTGTGGACATAGGTGGTCGCGTATCGCGTTGCGACCTGCTTTAAAGATTCGAAGGACGACAACATGCCCTACAGTTTCGAACAACCCTCAGCCGCGTTAGTTCCGATGGTAGTCGAGCAGACTGCGCGCGGTGAGCGTTCATACGACATCTACTCGCGTCTTTTGAAAGACAGAGTGATATTCTTGACAGGACAAGTCGAGGATCATATGGCGAATTTGGTGGTGGCTCAGTTGCTCTTTCTTGAGTCTGAGAATCCGGATAAAGACATACACCTCTATATCAATTCGCCTGGTGGTTCGGTTACCGCCGGTCTTTCAATTTACGACACCATGCAGTTTATTAAGCCTGACGTGAGCACAATGTGTATCGGTCAAGCCGCAAGTATGGGTGCTATGCTTCTCGCCGGCGGCGCGAAAGGAAAGCGGCTAGCGCTACCTCACTCGCGTATGATGATTCATCAGCCCAGTGGTGGAGCACAGGGCCAAGCGTCGGATATTGAGATTCAAGCTAATGAAATCATAAAGATACGTAAAAGACTTAATGTGCTTATGGCAGAACACACCGGCCAAGATGAAGAAAGGATCGCAAGAGATACTGAGCGTGATAACTTTATGAGTGCCGATGAAGCGTGTGAATATGGTCTCGTAGATAAAGTTATCGGAAGACGCGAAGATAAAAAGACAGTAGCCGACGTTTAACGTAGGCGTCATGATTGCAAAGTTGAGCATTTCCTATGTCAGATGACGAATTTAACAAGCCAGACGATAGTGGCAAGCTTCTCTATTGCTCTTTCTGCGCTAAGAGCCAGCAGGAAGTAAAGAAGCTGATAGCTGGGCCTTCAGTGTTCGTCTGCGATGAATGCGTTGAGCTGTGCAACGATATCATCAAGGAAGAGGTTCAGGAGCGCGAATCAGACTCTAAAGTGAGCAAATTGCCTGTTCCTAAGGAAATAAAAGAGACCCTCGACGAGTATGTTATCGGTCAGGACGCCGCTAAGAAGGTTCTTGCTGTAGCCGTCTATAACCATTACAAGCGCCTCAATTACGAGAGTGGCAAAAGCGACGTAGAGCTTGGCAAAAGCAATATTTTGATGGTTGGCCCGACTGGCACTGGTAAGACGCTTCTTGCAGAGACCTTAGCTCGGATGCTAGACGTGCCGTTTACGATCGCAGATGCGACCACGCTCACCGAAGCCGGGTACGTTGGTGAGGACGTAGAGAATATCATTCAGAAGTTGCTGCAAAAATGTGACTATGATGTCGATAAAGCGCAGATTGGTATCGTGTACATCGACGAAATCGATAAAATCTCACGCAAATCCGACAACCCCTCCATCACGCGCGACGTATCGGGCGAGGGCGTACAGCAGGCGCTCTTAAAGCTTATCGAAGGCACGGTTGCGTCGGTCCCGCCGCAAGGTGGGCGTAAGCACCCCCAGCAAGAGTTCTTGCAGGTGGACACTTCGAATATATTATTCATCTGCGGTGGTGCGTTCGCTGGTTTGGATCGCATCATTCTCGACCGATCACATAAAAGTGGCATTGGCTTTTCTGCGGAGGTTCGGTCCAAAGAAACAGAAGATAAGGTCGGGGAAGCGCTACGCAGCGTAGAACCTGAGGATCTAGTCAAATACGGCTTGATACCTGAATTTGTCGGGCGACTTCCGATGATTGCAACGCTTGAAGAGCTCGATCTTGATGCTTTGGTACGAATTCTCAAAGAGCCGAAAAACTCGCTGACTAAACAGTACATGAAGCTTTTCGAAATGGAAGATGTAGAAATACAGTTCCGAGATGACGCGTTACGCGCTATCGCTAAGAAAGCAAAAGAGCGAAGAACCGGAGCTCGAGGCTTGCGCTCGATTATGGAGTCTGTGCTCCTCGACAGCATGTATAAGATTCCTTCGCTTGAAAAGGTAAGTAAAGTAGTGATTGACGCGGCTGTTATCGAAGGTGAATCAGAGCCTCTTCTTATGTTTGAAAACGCCGACACCGGTCAAAATAAGGCTGCCGCAGAAGACTAACAGGCTTGAATTTTTAACTTAGCATCACCATTACTTGAGTGTCTCACTAATCATAAGGCTGGCTCTCAGGGGTCGCCGCTCTCAAAGGTAGCCCATGAGTATTAACGAAGAGCCAGTTAAGCCATCTATTCCAACCCAATCCGTCCCTCTTTTACCCCTAAGGGATGTAGTCGTTTACCCCCAGATCGTGCAGCCTCTTTTTGTAGGCCGACCTAAATCGATTAAGGCGCTTGAAACGGCGATGGCTTCGGATAAAAAAGTATTATTGGTTGCGCAAAAAAGCGCTGCCGACGATGATCCCAGTGCATCTGATCTCTACCAAATAGGCACGGTCGCAACGATACTGCAGCTAATACGCTTGCCAGATGGAACAGTGAAAGTGTTAGTTGAAGGTCTTGATCGTGCCAAAATAAAATCG
Organism: Gammaproteobacteria bacterium; assembly: GCA_017853205.1. Classification (GTDB taxonomy): domain Bacteria; phylum Pseudomonadota; class Gammaproteobacteria; order Pseudomonadales; family Pseudohongiellaceae; genus UBA9145. The sequence continues at coordinate 33,919 of JAFMKB010000003.1, read as the reverse complement.
GTAAATTACGAACAAGACTACGTAACTGCTAACGTTAGCGTCCTTTCAGGTGAAGAACCCTCCGCTAAAGAGACCGATGCCCTAATTCGGAGCCTGCTTGCGCAGTTTGATCACTACGTTCAGCTAAGCAAGAAAATTCCTCCAGAGGTGATGAGTTCTATTTCAAGTATCGACGAGGCGGGCAGGCAGGTAGATACCATCGCCTCGCATATGTCACTTCAGCTCGAAGAGAAACAAAATCTACTTGAACTGTCAGGGCTCCAAGCGCGCATCGAACACCTTATGGCGCTTATTGAAAGCGAGATAGATCTCTTCGCCGTGGAAAAACGAATCCGCGGACGTGTGAAGAAGCAGATGGAGAAAAGCCAGCGAGAGTACTATCTCAATGAGCAGATGAAAGCTATCCAAAAGGAAATGGGTGAGCTCGAGGACATTCCGAATGAGGCTGAAGAGTTAAAGCAGAAAATTGATGATGCGGGAATGCCAAAAGAGGCGAGAGACAAAGCAGTTTCGGAGTTGAACAAGCTTAAGCAGATGTCACCGATGTCGTCCGAAGCGTCGGTCGTTCGCACCTACTTAGACTGGATGATCAATGTCCCATGGAAGAAGCGCAGTAAAGTTAGATTAGAGTTGGATAAAGCTGAGCAGATTCTCGAGGACGATCATTACGGACTCAAAGAGGTAAAAGAGCGCATTTTAGAGTATCTGGCTGTTCAAAAGCGCGTTAAAAAATTGAAGGCGCCTATACTTTGTCTCGTAGGACCGCCTGGTGTGGGTAAGACATCACTTGGTGAGTCTATAGCAAGAGCTACGAACCGCAAATTCGTGCGGATGGCCCTCGGCGGTGTACGAGATGAGGCTGAAATCAGAGGGCACCGTCGAACTTACATAGGGTCTTTGCCAGGCAAGTTAATGCAAAAGCTGTCTAAAGTAGGTGTAAAAAATCCACTTTTCTTGCTTGATGAAATAGACAAGATGGGAATGGATAATCGCGGCGACCCAGCATCCGCGCTCCTCGAAGTGCTCGACCCAGAGCAAAATGGCAGCTTTAATGACCATTATTTAGAGGTGGATTACGATCTTTCTGAAGTCATGTTCGTGTGCACCTCAAACAGTATGAATATTCCAGAAGCACTTTTGGATAGAATGGAAGTGATTCGAATTCCCGGCTATACCGAAGAAGAGAAGCTCAATATAGCTGAGCGTTACTTGGTGCCGAAGCAAAGAAGAAACAATGGCGTTAAAGAGGAAGAGCTCGAAATTGGAGAACAGTCTATTAGAGATATCATCCGCTACTATACACGAGAGGCCGGTGTTCGTGGTCTCGAACGAGAAGTTGCGAAGATATGTCGAAAGGTTGTGAAGAGTAATTCACTCAAGGGTAAGCACGCAAAAATTCAACTCGATGCTGATAATCTTGAAAACTACTCGGGCGTGAGAAAGTATGACTATGGCAAAGCCGAAGAGGAGAACCACATAGGCCAGGTAAACGGGCTTGCATGGACTCAGGTCGGCGGGGAGCTTCTTACAATCGAAGCGATCGCCGTAGAAGGCAAGGGTAAAACGATTAAAACTGGCTCGCTTGGCGATGTGATGCAGGAATCAATTCAAGCCGCCTTAACCGTAGTTCGAAGCCGTAGCGCGTCGCTTGGTCTTCCTGCAAATTTCCACGAAACTCGCGATCTACACATACATGTCCCTGAAGGCGCTACTCCGAAGGATGGTCCAAGTGCCGGAGTTGGCATGTGTACGGCAATCGTGTCTGTTTTAACGGATATTCCCGTTCGTGCAGATGTCGCGATGACCGGAGAAATTACGCTCCGTGGCCAGGTTCTAAAAATAGGGGGTCTAAAAGAGAAGCTTCTCGCGGCGCACAGAGGAAATATAAAAACAGTGCTTATCCCTGCAGAGAATGAACGCGATCTGGCTGAGATACCAGATAATATTAAGGCTGATCTTGAAATAGTCCCCGTGCGTTGGATTGATCAAGTTTTAGAAATTGCTTTGCAGCATCAGCCAACGCCGCTAAGTCTTGACGCTGTAGCCTCTACAAAGGGCGCTGAGACGCAAGTCTCGACGAACGAAGCAGGTAATTTAGAGCGGCATTAGCGGTAAAACTCGATATCGGTCAAGTCGCTAGCAACGCGTAAAAACACAACTGAAGCCAGCTGTTTTTTGCCCTGATTTTTGTTGACACTTGTTTTGGGCGCTTGGTATAAAGGCTCAGCATCCGTGGTTTTCAGGGCGATCCGATGATTTTTACTGTAACTATTTGCCAATTCAGATAATATGGCATTGTTTCGTTCATCACCAAGAACTACGCAGTGGTTTCCGGTAATTTCTTTGATAGGTTACCGACAATTCGTGAATTAAAAACATAATACAAATTACCAAAATTGGAATATAAGGGGATATCGTGAATAAATCAGAACTAATAGATGTAGTAGCAGAAACTGCAGACTTACCCAAGGCAGCTGCTGGGCGTGCAATCGATGCAATGATCGATGCGATTACAGATTCGCTGAAGAAAGAAGACCCTGTAGTTTTGGTTGGTTTTGGTTCTTTCGCAACTAAGCATCGTGCCGCGCGTATCGGGCGTAATCCACAGACTGGTGCTGCGATTGAGATCAAGGCAGCGCGAGTACCAAGCTTCAAAGCTGGCAAAGCCTTAAAAGACGCAGTAAATTCTTAGATAGATGAGGTGGCCTTCAGGGCTACTTTACACGAAAAAAGGCGCATCACTGATGCGCCTTTTTTCGTTGTATGATGCTAAAATCTGTCTTCGGCTAGCCCTCTATTTAAAGTAACATAAGCAAAACTCATTCAGGATAGGAATTACCATGCTGCAAGACATTCGCGACAATTCTCAAGGTGTCATCGCCAAAGTCATCATAGGACTGATCGTCGCTATTTTCGTTCTCTTCGGTGCTGAGTCTATTATTGGTGGTCTCACTCGCGCTCCTGGCGTCGCGGAAGTGAATGGCGAGGACATAAGCGATTTTCAACTGCAGCAGGGCATCCAAGAGCTTATAAACTCTATAGGGGGAAACGCCGAGGGTATCGAGCAGTCATTGCTAGAGCAAATCGCAATGAACCAAATTGTTGAGGAGACTCTACTAAGACAATCGGCACAGGCTGCAGCCTTAAGTATTTCGTCAGAGAGAATTGATCGGGCAATAATCGAGAATCCAAACTTCCAGGTAGGCGGGCGCTTCGACCCGGAGTTTGCAGTGAGAACAATGAATAGCCAGGGCTTTACCGTCACTTCCTATCGAGAAGCACTCAGCAGGCAGATGCTGCTCTCTCAAGTCGTCAATGCGTACTCTTCCTCAGGGTTCGCTACTCAGTCAGAGCTACAGACGCTAGCTGCGCTGAGCGCTCAAGCGCGTGATTTTCGGTACATCACGATCCCGCCAGGAACGCGTACTTTAGGCACGCCAATTACAGATGAGCAAATTGCGACCTATTATGAAGCTAATCAAGCGCGTTTTGTCCGTCCCGAAAGTGTGATAGTTGACTATGTCGTTCTCGATAAGACAAATATTGCTGATGAAGTAGTGCTCGAAGAGGGAGCTGTGCTTGCGCAGTACGAACTTGAGCGGTCGACGTTTGAAGGATCTGCTGAAAAGCGCGCCTCGCACATTTTGTTTGAGACAGGTCCATCACTTTCCGTTAATCAAGCACGTGAGGCAGCATCAGCTGCGATCGCGCGGTTAGATGCTGGCGAGAGTTTTGAGGCGCTAGCGCTTGAGCTATCGAGCGACCAGGTATCGGCTGAAGAGGGCGGGGACATAGGCTTTAGCGACGGCAGCGCATTTCCGATTGAGATCGAGGAGGCGCTCGAAGGTATTGAGGTTGGTGAGACTGTAGGTCCAGTTGAAACCGAATTTGGAGTGCATGTCGTTAAGCTTACCGAAGATAATTCGGCTGTATTCCAGTCTTTTGAAGAGGTTTCGGGGCGCATAGAACGCGATCTGAAAGCTGCACAAGTCGAGCAACTATACGCAAGCGTCTTATCAGATCTCTCTAATTTAGCCTTCGAATCCTCGGATTTGCAGCGAATAAGTGACGAATTGAATCTTAGCATTTTAACAAGCGGTGACTTTGATCGCGCCGGAGGTGGAGGAATCTTCTCTGATCCGCGTGTTCTTGAGGCTGCGTTCTCAGGCGACGTCATGTTGGACGGAAATAACAGTGACGTCATCGAAATCGGCGATGAACGTGCTGTAGTACTCCGTATTAATTCAATAACGCCTGAAGGTGTTCTCCCCTTAGAAGCTGTCGAACCTGAGATTGCTGTAGAACTGCGTGCACAAATGGAACGCGATGCTGTTGCTGCACTTGGAGATGATTTAGCTACGCTGCTGGAGATAGGCGGTGATGTCGAGGGATTCCTTACAGAAAACCAATTGCAGTGGCGTTCAGAAACCTCGGTAAGGAGAAACCAAAGTACTGTAAACCGTGAAATTGTAGAAGCGGTTTTCGCTTTGCCTGCGCCAACTGAGAGCGATGTGACACGTTCACAACTTACATTAGGCAACGGAACGTTCGTATTGGCTGAGCTAATATCGGTTACAGAAGGCAGCTTCGAGTCGCTGGCAGAGACAGAAAAGAGTTCGATGCGTGAAAGCGTGATCGGCGACTTGGGCAGCAGCGAATTGAGGGCCTTTATTGCAAACCTCAGGGAGACAGGTGATATCTTTATTCCTGAGCGCGAGTTGAATTCCGACGCTTTCTAGGTATCCCATCAGACGCTGCTTAGTCTACTTGCTAAGCAGCGTAACTTCCTTAATAGCTAGTTTTACTCAACAGATTGTTCTAGCGAACCCATCGCGGTGGTATTAAAGCCCCCGTCGACGTACAGTATTTCACCGCTTATCCCTGAAGCTAAGTCCGAGCAGAGAAAACTTGCCGCATTCCCAACTTCCTCGATTGTGACATTGCGGCGAAGCGGTGTTTGCTTTGCATTATGCTCTAGCATCTTTCTAAAGCTTTTTATCCCTGCCGCAGCAAGTGTCTTTATCGGGCCAGCAGAGATTGCGTTAACCCGTATTCCTTTGGGACCGAGAGCCGAGGCCATGTAGCGAACATTTGCTTCTAGACTCGCTTTAGCTAGCCCCATTACATTGTAGTTAGGTAGGCTGCGCACAGCGCCTAAATAGCTGAGTGTTAGCAAAGAGCCGTTTCGACCCTCCATCATTCTCGCGCCGGCTTTCGCGAGGGCGACGAAGCTGAATGAACTAATTTCATGCGCGAGATTGAAGCCTGCCCGCGTTGTGACGTCAACATAGTTTCCGTCAAGTTCATTGCCTGGCGCAAAGGCTAAGCAGTGAACGATGCAATCGATACCGTCCCAACTTTTTGATAAATTCTTGAACAAATCATCGATTTGCTCATCACTGGTAACATCGCAAGGGAAAACCAAATCAGAGTCCCATCCGGCGGCAAATTTAATGACTCTGTCACGCAGTTTTTCACCTTGATAGGTAAAGGCAAGTTCTGCACCTTCTCTGTGCATCGCCTCGGCTATACCAGAGGCGATAGAGAGCTTACTTGCAACGCCGAGAATGAGAACTTTCTTTCCTGTCATGTAACCCATGGAGCTACTCCTTGTTCTATCGTATCCGTTTTGATGTTAATCGATCGTTTATGCAGCGTGCATATAGTGTTTAATTATCGGCACTATTAACAATGCCAATAGGCCTGCTGCTATGCTGTAAAGGCCAGCGGTTTGATATACGTCCATGTAGGTTTGAAGCGCTGCGGCGGGATCAACGATTTCGCCGCCGACCGTGTCGGATCCTGTCATTGCTGCAATTGTACCGGAGACGTAATTACCTGCCGCCGAGGCTAAAAACCAGCACCCCATCATCATGCCAACTACTCCTGGTACCGAAAGTCGTGATGTCATCGATAGCCCTACTGGCGATATACATAGCTCTCCCGTGGTGTGTAAGAGATAGAGAAGTACGATCCATATGACAGCGACTTGGGTAGGGTCGGTAGCGAGACTGGCGCCGTAGACTAGCAGGAGAAAGCCTAGTCCTAATTGGATAAGTGAGAGTGCAAATTTTGCCGGGGTGGAGGGCTCCCATCCGCGTCTGGCAAGATAAATCCAAAGGAAGTTAAATAGAGGTGCAAGTGTGATTATGAAAAAGGCATTAATGGATTGAAACGCCGCTGCTGGTATTTCGAAGCCAAAAAGAACGCGATCCACGTTGCGGTCTGTCATTAAGCTTAATGAGCTAGCTGTTTGTTCGAAGAGTGACCAAAAAATTACTTGGTAACTCATTAGAAAAAGGCAAACGAGCATTCGATCACGGTCGACAGGCTCGCACTTCGTTAACGAGTAAAATACAACTGCTCCTACCGCAAGCAACAGGGAAATCCCCAGCAGACCGCCTACTATTTCGGGTGACTGCATCAACTGCCAACATACTATTACTGCGAAAAAACTCGCAGCATAGATGACCCATTCGCGACTTAAACCGGCGATCGATTTTCGTGTCAATGCTTCTGGCTCTTTAGGAAGGCCTGCATCACCGAATAGGTGTTTGCCTTTGAGGAATACCAAAAGTCCAGCCAGCATGCCAACTCCAGCCGCGCCGAAGCCCCAGCTAAAGCCCTTATACTGCAACAAGAATCCACAAATAATCGCGCCTAAAAATGAGCCAAGATTAATACCCATGTAGAAGAGTGTATAGGCGCCGTCGCGACGAGGGTCCTCCCGTTCATATAATGATCCAACGAGAGTTGAGATATTCCCTTTCAGAAATCCGACTCCCACGATTATCAAACCAAGCGAGAAGTAAAAGATCTGGAGATAAAAAGGGTCTCTGATCACCTCGGTGCCATTTGCACCTAGCCGCTCTATCGCTTGTGTACCCTCGAGCGCCATTCCTAGGTGTCCAGCTACTAGTAGCAGCGCGCCAAGCACAACGGCTTTGCTTGCGCCTAAGTAACGATCGGCAATGATGCCTCCCAAGACCGGGGTGATGTAAACGAGTGAAATATACGAGCCGAAGATACCGGCGGCGACTTGGTCGCTAAACAGGAAGTGCTGGGTCAAATAGAAAATCAGCAGTGCACGCATACCGTAATAGCTGAACCGCTCCCACATCTCAGTGAGAAAGCAGATAACGAGCGCTTTTGGATGGCCAAAAAATTCGGTGCCTGTATTTGTTGCTGTTGTAGTCATAGGGTTCTCGCCTTCTTTCTTTTTGTCGTCCGAGTTCTTATCTAAGCGATAGCGCTCTTTTGGGGTCGAAGCGATTTAGTCAGGGTTCTTCGTCTTAATCGCTGTCAGTCGAATTACCCCGACTTGAATTGGGTTCTCTCAAGACGAGCTGCTGCCCCGGATGTAACAATGCTGCCTCTGACAGATCATTCATCTGTAGAATGTCCGCAGAGCGTATATTGTAGCGGCGCGCAATAGACCAGAGATTATCTCCGCGTCTCACTGTATAGCTCGCCGGTAATGGTATTTGAGCCTTCTCATTGTTTTGGCCTATCGCTTCAAATTGTGACTCAGAGATTTCCCCTCGGGGAACCAATAAAGAGTCTCCCGCTATTATCCGACTACCTTTGAGTCCGTTAGCGCGCTGTAACACGTCGACCTTAGTGCCTAACCTACGAGCGATCGAGCTTAGAGTGTCACCCGCTTTGATACTGTACCGGTCGAACGTGACTAATTTAGAACTGTCTAAGGTGAGTAGCGCTGAGGCTAAGCGCTGCCCCTCTCGATCAGGCAGATAGAGCGTTCTGGTGTCATCTGGCGGTGTCGCCCATTGCCTATAATGAGGATTGAGTCGTTTTAAGGATTCTAAGTCGAACTCTGCAAGGCGTGCTGCTAGGCTCAGGTCTATTTGGTTTGTCAGGGATACAGGATAAAGGTATTTTTCATTCGGAATCGAAACGAGCTGCACGCCATACTCCTCGGGTGACTTGATCACCAACGCAAGGGCAAGGATGCGAGGAATGTGATCGCGAGTCTCTGCATTGAGTTTCAAATCCCAGAATCTCGATCGGCTATTTTCGCTTGACTGATTTTTCTTGTTCCGGAGCGCGCGGCGGACGCTGCCGCCACCTGCATTGTATGCGGCTAGCGCAAGAATCCAGTCCTCATCAAACTCCGCATAGAGGACTTCTAAATAGTCCAATGCCGCCCGCGTTGATTCAAGTGGGTCGCGCCTCTCGTCTAGCCACCACGATTGTTCTAACCCGTAACTGCGCCCCGTCGCCGAGACAAATTGCCAAAGACCCGCAGCACCCTGTTGAGAGTTTGCATCGGGATTAAATGCACTCTCCACGAAGGGGACCAGTGCAAGCTCAAGTGGCAGTCCGCGTTGCTCGATTTTCTCTATTATTTCGTATAGGAATGGCTGAGCGCGTTCTGTAACAAGGTCGAAATAGCTCTGCTGCTGCCTGTATCTCTTGAGCTGCTTTGCCACGCTCGGATGTTCGTAGTCTGCGGTCAGATCGAAGCCAAGTCTTAGTCGCTCCCAGAGGTCTATAGGTTCGGAGTTGGCGACTATGCGATTAATCGGCTTCGGCCGAATCGTAGTAGCAGTTGCGATGGCTTCTTGGTTTGGTGGAGTTTCTATCGCCGCGGTTGAGGCGGTTTTGGATGTATCCACCGCTGAGCATGCAGCGAGAAGGGTGCTCAGAAAACAAGCGGACGTCAGGCGGTTTAATCCTTCTGCGCAAAGCGCTCGGCGCAATCGCGTTTTAAGACTCGCAATCGGCATTAAAATTCGTCTTTCCAAGCGCGTATTGCTGCAAAGGTCGCTATTTCGTCTGCAAGCACCTCTCCTGCAAACGATACAGCTGATTCGATTACCTGCTGATTAGTGCAGCGAAGAAAGGGATTGGTCACGAGCTCGAGGCCTATCGTTGTTGGGAGCGTTATTTGTCCATTCTCTCGCTGCTTGGTGACTTGGGCTACACGCAGGTGAGTAGCCAGATTGCCGGGTTCACAGGCGAGAGCGAACCGAAGGTTGGCCTGGGTGTACTCATGCGTGCAATAAACTAAAGTCTCTGCTCCGAGATTAGTTAATTTGGCTAGACTGCTGCTCATCTGAGCGGGAGTGCCTTCGAAAAGTCGACCACAGCCAGCGGCAAACAAGGTGTCTCCACAAAAGAGGTGTGTAGATGCGCCACTCTCGGCATTTTGGCTGACGACATAGGCAATATGATCAAGAGTATGACCAGGCACCTCAAGTACACGCACTCGTTCCCCTAAGAGCGTGAATGCATCATTCTCAGCAACCCTCTCACTAATACCGGCGATCCCTGGGTTGTTTGGTCCATAGACCTTGCAGGAATACCTCGCTGTCAATTCCGCTATTCCCCCAGTGTGGTCTGGGTGGTGATGGGTAATGAGAATGCTATCGAGAGTTAGCTTTTCGTCCTCTATCAGTTTAATAACTGGCATAGGATCGCCGGGATCGACAACGCACAAAGTCTTGCTATCCTCATCCCAAAGGGACCATATGTAGTTGTCATCGAAAGCAGGCAACGCCTTAATTTGGCTGATCATAGTGGGCACGACTCTCTACGTTGGAGTAAAAGTAATTGTCTCACCGCAATGCTTTCTAGCGGGTCGTTTTTCAAGTAGTGCCTATGATATAAGGATTGCTGTTGATTACAACAAAGAACAGCGGACAAGCTACAAGATCGGCAAAAGGGGAAATGGTGGGAGGAAAATTTTCTAAACACGGTATCAGGCGCCTCATATTAGGCGGCAAGGCGTTAAGCGTCGATAGAGACTCTGCTCAACTATCGGGTATCGATAAACAGCGCGCTCTGAGTATTTGGTATACCAGCGAGCTTGGGCGCAGGCTGATAGCAGCCGAAACACGAATCCTTAATCCGCTGCTAGAGACTTTATTTGGTTACCACCTTTTGTATATAGGCTGCTGTGCTGATTCGCGTCTGATAGAAACGAGTCCTATTTCGCATAGAATTGCACTTGGACTGGGCGGCTCTTCGCCAAATGTAGGTGATTCTCCTGGATTAGTGTCCGATCCCAGTGCACTCGCGCTACAGAGCGATTCGATCGATGTTGTGGTTCTGCACCATGAATTGGAATTTGCAGGAGACAGTCGTGCTGTGCTCAGAGAGGCCGTTAGGGTTCTTCGTCCAGGCGGGCATATCATTTTAATCGCTTTCAATCCATTGAGCTTATGGGGGCTAAAAAGGCTCCTGCTTGTCTGTTGGCCGGTGCGAAAAGAGTCAGCGCGACTTCCTCCTTGGCAGGGTAAATTCAGGAAATTAAAGCGGTTGATTGATTGGCTAGAGGTTCTCGATGTTCATCAATTGAGCAGCGTTAGCGCTATGCATGAACTCCCTATAGCAATTTCAGATCAGAGGGAGCCGTTTAGGCGTCTTGCAGAAACTATGGCCAGTTTGGGATCCCGCGTAAACAGCCCCTTCGGAGCAACCAGCGTAATTGTTGGTGTGAAGCAGAGTCGTCCCTTAACACCAACACTGCGTAAATGGAGATCTCCGATACGCACGCCAATTCAAGGCGTACCGTCAACTCTTCAGGGTCATTCGAAGCAGTCTGAGGTATGATAGTGGTCTGGGAGCCTAGAAAGAAAGCGGTCACCGCGAGGGTTTAATGGCTAAATTTGTGGAACTTTTTACTGACGGTGCCTGCAAGGGTAATCCAGGAGTCGGAGGCTGGGGGGCTTTACTGCGCTTTGGCGAAACTGAGAAGAGGTTGTACGGCGGCGAAGCCGAAACGACGAATAACCGAATGGAAATGATGGCTGTCATCTGTGCGCTAGAGGCACTTACCGAGCCTTGTAATGTAACTATCACGACCGACTCGAAATACGTATTACAGGGCATGACGGAGTGGCTTGAAAATTGGAAGCTGCGCAATTGGCAAACGGCCGCCAAAAAACCAGTGCTAAACGTCGATCTCTGGAAACGTTTGGATCAAGCAGCGAGCGAGCATCAAATCCAGTGGCATTGGGTAAAAGGCCACAGTGGCCATAGGGAAAATGAAATCGCAGATGAACTCGCCAATCAAGGCATCGACGAACTCAGATCACAAGGCTAAGAACTGAGCATCTTTAGCGTGGATTTAAATTAGTAAGTAGTGAGAGTGAAATGCGGCAGGTAGTATTAGATACAGAGACGACCGGATTAGATCCTTCTCAGGGTCACCGCGTCATTGAAATAGGCTGCGTAGAAATTATCAATCGAAAACTAACTAATCGCCATTTTCACTGTTATTTAAACCCCGACCGAGATATTGATGCAGGCGCGATAGAAGTGCACGGAATCACGCCAGCCTTTCTTGCAGACAAACCAAGGTTCTATCAAATAGAGTCAGAATTCTTAGCGTTTGTCGACGGCGCAGAGCTTGTGATTCATAACGCTCCGTTCGATATCGGGTTCTTGAATGCGGAGCTTGCGCGCAGCGACTCAACAAACACTTCGATGGATTCTTTCTGTACCGTACTCGACAGCTTAGTTCTAGCGCGCCAAAGGCATCCCGGTCAGCGCAACAACTTAGATGCACTCTGTAAACGTTATGGCATAGATAATACTCAGCGTGAACTACATGGCGCTCTGCTGGATGCCGAAATCCTCGCAGATCTTTATCTTGTTATGACAAGCGGTCAGCGCAATCTGCTATTAAAAGATGAGGAATCTCCAGAGCAAAGAAGCGAAAGTAGAGCGACACGAACCGCGAAGAAACGGCCTAAACTTGACGTAATAAAAGCGAGTGAAGAAGAACTAGCCGCTCATTTTGATCGGCTGACAGAGATAGATTCATCGAGCGGAGACGGAGCGTTGTGGTTAACCCTCGATAGAACGTCTAGATAGGCACAAAACTCCTAGCAGTCTCGATAATTACTAAGAATTCGATAGGATCCATGATGTTAGTTAAGGAACATGACAGTCGGCCGACCTTTATAACGCCGCAGCATATTCGGTTGGACGACAGGTTCATCCTTTTTTTCGATGGACAAATTGTTTGTGATGGGCCCCTTAACTTATGGACTATCGAAACGATTAATCCCGAAGTAATTATGGGCGCACAGCTTCTTTGCATCACTCAAGAATCTGAGAGGGACCTTATCGCCGTTTACCTAAATAATTCCCCGCTTGAATCGCTTCCGGGTGCAGAGCTTCGGTCTCTCCGCAGCATGTTGCTTTCAGAGTCGAGAGAACTTTTTATGGGTGCAGGCGTGGCGAAGCAGCTTGAAGAGTGGCTAAGGGGTCATAAATACTGCGGTAGTTGTGGCGGGAGCACAATTCCGCATACGAGCGAAAGGGCGCTTGTTTGCTTGCCTTGCGAGAGACATTACTACCCTCGAATTAACCCCTGCGTAATTGTGTTAGTGGTTCGCGACGACAAAATGCTCCTAGCGAAGAGTTCACGCCACAACGCTGATTTTTATTCCTGCCTCGCTGGTTTCATGGAGGTGGGTGAATCTCCTGAAGATACGGTGCGCCGCGAGGTATTCGAAGAGGTTGGAATCAAGGTTGGTAGAGTCGATTATATTTCGAGTCAATCATGGCCATTCCCCTCTCAGCTCATGCTAGGGTTTATTGCACAGTATGAGAGTGGTGAAATAACTCCAGAGCCAAGTGAGATAGCTGATGCGGAGTGGTTTGATCAAGATAATCTACCCAATGTGCCTTCAGCTCGTATCAGCGTCGCTGGAAAATTGATTGCTCACTTTCTGGAACGCGAATGATTCTGATCCTACCTATAATCCGACGGCTAAATTAGTCGCACATCAACGAGGTTATCTCTTGGAATACCTGATTCAATATGGCATGTTTTTAGCTAAAGCCGCAACAATAGTAGTCGCACTCATGTTTGTGATTGGTGCTATCGCTTCCGCCGGAAATCGACAACGGCGCTCGAGTAAACGAGGAGAGATTGTTGTAGAGCGTCTCAATGATCATTTAGATGACCTCTGCGACGCCGTTCGCGACCAAGTAATTGATAGTGCGACACTGAAGCTAGAGAACAAGGCGCGTGCTAAGCGCGATAAAGAGAAAGCGAAAGCTGAGAAGAAAAGGGCCTTAATCGAAGCCAAAGAGAAAGCTAAATCTGCGTCCGATAAATCTCAGGCAGCGTTCGCAGGAGAAGATGAAAGCCTCGAGAATGAGAGGGGAGTTAAAAATGAAACTGCTGCGAGACGCAAGCGAGTATACGTTTTAAACTTCGACGGGGATGTTGCTGCAGAAGAAGTTAGCTCCTTACGCGAAGAGATTACTACGGTGCTTTCGATAGCTGAGCCATGCGATGAGGTAATTCTCAAGCTAGAGAGCCCAGGCGGCATGGTCCATGCTTATGGTCTTGCTGCCAGTCAATTACAACGTATTAAAGAGGCAAAAATCCCGCTGACTATTTGCGTGGATAAGGTGGCCGCTAGCGGTGGATATATGATGGCATGCCTGGCGGATAAACTTATCGCAGCGCCGTTTGCGATAATCGGTTCTATCGGCGTCGTTGTTCAGCTTCCCAATTTTCATAAAGTCTTGAAGAAAAATGACGTTGATTACGAAGTTATAAGCGCGGGTGAATTCAAACGAACTCTGAGTACGTTTGGCGAAATTACAGACAAAGGTCGAGCTAAAGTGCAGGAGGACGTCGAAAATATTCACGATATATTTAAACAATGGGTTAAGACGCACCGTCCCATCGTAGACGTGGGTCGTGTTGCAACCGGCGAAACTTGGGTCGGCATGCAGGCCAAAGAGCGCTATCTGATTGATGAGCTCAATACAAGCGACGATGTCTTAGTGGCGGCTTGTCGCGATGCCGATGTCTTTGAGGTGCAATTTAAATTTAAACAAACACTGCAGGACAAGCTTGGCGCCGCTATTGAAGCAGGCATCTCGCGAGCGACCACTAGAATACTATCAGCAGATAGAATGAAAGAGTTTCAATAGCAGTAAGTTGAGACTCAGATCACCCTATAAAATAAGTAGTACTGAATGAGGAACTAGGATTGAGCACATACAAAGCGTTCGAAGTAACAGAGGATCCGGAGAAAAATTTTCACGGTAGTATCGTTGAAAAAAGCAGCGTGGAGCCTGGAGAAGATAGCCTTGTTATCGAAGTGTGTTACTCATCGGTAAACTACAAAGACGCGCTCTCTGCCTCTGGCAGCAAAGCGGTGACTCGCAACTACCCGCATGTCCCGGGTATCGATGCAGCAGGAAAGGTGCTCACGAGTAGCGATCCTAACTTTGAAGTAGGCGAGGAAGTCATAGTGACTGGCTATGATTTGGGAATGAACACCGCCGGTGGTTTTGGGCAACAGATTTGTGTTCCTGCTACTTGGGTGACTAAGCTTCCTCCGGGTTTATCCCTGCGGGACTCCATGGTACTTGGCACTGCCGGACTCACAGCAGGACTTTGTGTGGATAAGCTGTTAAAGAGCGGTGTTACACCTGAGTCCGGTAAGGTGCTAGTTACTGGAGCTACAGGAGGAGTGGGTATAGTAGCGTGCGCGTTACTCGTTAAGCTCGGGTTCGATGTTGTAGCCAGCACCGGGAAATTGGCAGAGAGCGAGAGATTGAAGGCGTTAGGTGTCTCTGAAGTCGTATCGCGTGAGGCTTTGTCTGAAGAAAACCCTCGTCCTTTGCTCAAAGAGAGCTATGCGGCAGCCGTCGACGTAGCAGGAGGCCAGACGCTTGTAAATGTGATAAAGAGTCTGAGTTACGGGGGCAGTGTGGCAGCTTGTGGCTTGGTGGACAGTCCTGCAATGAACGCAACAGTGTTACCTTTTATTTTGCGCGGCGTTAATCTTCTCGGTATCGATTCAGTCGAACTCCCTCTCTCAAAAAAGAAGGAGATTTGGTCCCTTTTTGCTGGTGAGTGGTCGCTGACAGCCATCGACTCGCTTGCTGAAACGATTGTTCTGGCCGAACTTTCATCTGTGCTCACAAAGGTACTTGCCGGTGGAGCGGTTGGGCGTTATGTGCTCGATTTACAGGCTTAGATTTGTGTCAGGGGCGGAGTTGATTCAACCTCGCCGCCTGAACAGCGGTATGTCGTTCACCGCTGTTGATGTGTAGCTGGTACTAAAATCTGAGAAAGCCTTAAGGCAATCCTCAGGCTCCTGGTCGCTCCGCAGCGCAAACGAATTAAATCCACAGCTTTTAAGGAAGCAGAGTTGATCACGCAGCACATCTCCGATTGCCCTAATTTCACCGGTGTAGCCTAGATCGCGTCGTAAACGTCGCGCGAGTGAGTATGGACGACCGTCGCTGAAGACGGGAAAATTTAAAGCGATTATAGGCAAGCTATCAAGTCTATTTTCAAGCTTATCGAGATTCTGATGAGAGTCTAACCAGACGCCTATTGCCGAAAACTGCGAAGCGGCTTCCTCTTCGTCACTCAAAAAAAGCGCAAGAGGCAGCAAAGCATTTCTACCTCTTAAGGCGGAGAACACCTCTGGACCAGACGCGGACTGAATAAGCGTCCAATGATCGGAAATCTTTTCTTTGGTATTAATTAGGATCGCCATTATTGTTCCTTTTCATAGACACGCTTTTTAAAGGGATCGACACCAATTCGATCTACGGTATCTATAAACTTTTCATGATCTAAGCGGTGCTCACGATAGACCGCGACTAGATTTTCAACAACGGCTGGAATGTCACTTTGTGCGAAGGAAGGGCCTAGAATCTTGCCTAGTTTGGCTTCGCGTTTTGATGATCCGCCAATAGAGACTTGATAAAACTCTTCGCCTTTTTTATCTACACCTAGCACACCGATATTTCCAACGTGATGGTGACCGCATGCATTCATGCAGCCAGAAATGTTAAGTGACACCTCACCTATATCGGCAAGAAGCTCGCGGTCATCGAACTGCCGCTGTATCGCTTCAGCGATAGGAATTGATTTCGCATTTGCGAGCGCGCAGAAATCGCCGCCGGGGCAGCAAATGATATCGTTGAGCTTGTTGAGATTAGATGTTTCCAACGAGTCGGCAGCAAGCTGCTGATAGAGATTATAGAGTTCGCTCTCCTCAACATCTGCGAGAATTACGTTTTGTGCATGAGTTACTCGCACTTCGCCAAAACTGAATCGATCAGCTAGGTCGGCGAGGGTATTCAACTGCTCTTCGGTGACATCGCCGGGTGCATACCCCGTTTTCTTGAAACTGATAGCCACCGCCGCATAGCCAGATCTCTTATGAGGGGTTACATTGTTGCTATACCAGCTTGCGAATAGCACATCTCGCGCGAGTATAGTGCGAAGTGATTCAGGAGATGCGTCTAGCGATTTATACGGTGGCGCTTGGAAATAGCGTTTGCATCTTTCAATTTCAGTTTCCGTAAGGGTGAGGCTTCCTCCGCGGAGTTGCTCCCACTCAGCTAGTACCTTCTCACAAAACGCGTCTAAGCCTGTTTCGCGAACTAATATTTTTAGCCTCGCCTTGTACTTGTTATCGCGCCGTCCCTCCCGATTATAAACGCGTAAGATTGCTTCTAATGCTGTCAATAATTCGTGTCGGTGTATAAAGTCGAAAACGACTTGACCGATCACAGGCGTGCGCCCGAGTCCGCCCCCTGCGAGGACCTGAAAGCCTATTTCCCCTTTGTCGTTCTTACGCAGGTAGAGACCAATATCATGCACCTGCGTGGCCGCGTGATCTTCTTTTGTTCCGCAGACCGCTATTTTGAACTTCCGTGGTAAATATGCGAACTCAGGATGAAATGTGGACCATTGTCGAATTATCTCGCAGTATGGTCTGCTGTCTTCAATCTCATCGATAGCGACGCCAGCATACTGATCGGTAGTTGTGTTACGGATACAATTACCGCTTGTTTGAATCGCATGCATTTCTACTTCTGCAAGATGAGCGAGTAGCTCCGGTACATCTTCAAGTGCTGGCCAGTTAAATTGAATATTCTGGCGAGTAGTGAAATGCCCGTAGCCCTTGTCATAATGCGAGGAGATGAAGGCTAGTTTTCTTAGCTGTTGCGACGACAACATCCCGTACGGTATCGCTATACGAAGCATCGGTGCCAAGCGTTGGACATAGAGACCATTTTGTAGTCTGAGCGGCAGAAATTCCGCGTCAGAGAGCTTGCCTTCTATATAGCGACGAGTTTGCTCGCGAAACTGTGAAACGCGCTCTTGAAGCATCGTAGCGTCATAACCGTCATATCTATACATCGAGTTTTCCTGTCACTACTGGGCGGTAAATTACTCTAAATTAGGACCAAGCAAGCGGCTTAAATCCTTGAAGTCTCTGCTGCTCCGAGTAGCCAAGTCTTCAACTTGCTCGCTACTTATTTTACCCACGGAGAAGTAGCGGGACTCTGGATGACTAAAATAGTATCCGCTGACGCTCGCAGCGGGTGTCATAGCGTAGCTGTCAGTAAGTGAGATACCTGTTTTTGCCTCAGCGTCCAGAAGCGAGAAGAGCGTTTCTTTCTCAGAGTGCTCAGGACATGCGGGATACCCCGGAGCCGGCCGTATACCGCGATACCTTTCACTTATAAGCTCCTCTGCAGAAAGCTTTTCGTTCGGTGCGTAGGCCCAAAATTCCGCTCTGACGCGTTCATGCAGGTGCTCTGCGAATGCTTCGGCGAGCCTATCAGCTAATGCTTTAATCATGAGTGAGGCATAGTCGTTACCTTCCTCTTGATAACTTTTCGCGATTGCCTCTGCGCCAATGCCGGCTGTCACAGCAAAGCCCCCTAGGTAGTCTTTTTTACCTGAATCGATTGGGGCAACAAAATCCGCAAGACAGAGTTGAGCATTATCTTCCTGCTTTGGCATTTGCTGGCGAAGGAAATGTATTTTGTTATTCAATCCTGTTGCGCCGAGCTGTACGTCATTGCCTACACTGTTACCTTCCCAAAACCCGAATACAGCACGTGCAGTAATAAGTTTTTCATTTACGATTTGCGTCAGCATTTCTTGAGCATCTTGTAAAAGATCTCGTGCAGCCGCCCCAACTTTTTCGTCACAGAGAATGGCAGGATACTTTCCAGCCAGACTCCATGTGATAAAAAATGGAGTCCAGTCGATGTAGTCGATGAGCTTCTCTAGTGGATAGTCGTCAAGAACTCTCGTGCCCACAAACGCAGGCGTGGGAGGAGTGTAGTTTGCCCAGTCTAGCTTCAATGCTGCTCGATTGGCTGCTCGGTAATTAACGAGTTCGCGTTTACTCTTTCGATTCGCGGTTCGCTCGCGAATCATAGAGTATTCTGATCGGATATCTGCCGTAAAATTCGCCTTATTTGACTCGCTTAAAAGCGTGCTCACGACGTTAACGCTTCTCGAAGCGTCGGGGACGTAAACTGTCGCATCGTTGCTGTAGTGCTGCTCAATCTTAACCGCAGTATGCGCTTTGGACGTTGTCGCGCCGCCGATGAGTAGAGGTATGTGAAAATTGAGCCTCTGCATTTCCGAGGCAACATGAACCATCTCATCGAGTGAAGGGGTGATCAGGCCACTCAGGCCGATAATATCGACATTCTCGTCGATAGCGGTTTTCAAAATCTTGTCGGCCGGCACCATTACACCGAGATCGATAATCTCATAGTTATTACAAGCAAGGACAACGCCAACGATATTTTTGCCAATATCGTGTACGTCTCCCTTTACTGTAGCGAGTAGTATCTTACCCTTTGCTTTTACCTCGCCTCCTTGCTTCTCTGCTTCGATAAAGGGCAGCAGATAAGCTACGGCTTGTTTCATTACTCGTGCGCTTTTTACTACTTGCGGGAGAAACATCTTGCCGCTGCCAAAAAGATCGCCAACTTCATTCATGCCATCCATTAAGGGACCTTCGATTACATGAATTGGGCGCTGAGCGTTAAGTCGTGCTTGCTCGGTGTCTTCCTCGATATATTTGGTAATACCTTTCACCAGCGCATACGCGAGACGCTTCTCGACCGTTTGGTCCCGCCATGCTAGATCTTCGGTCGCTACAACTCCTTCGGTCCCACTGTAGTTCTGGGCAACGGCCATTAGCCGCTCTGTTCCTTCCCTCGTTCTGTTAAGGACAACGTCTTCTACTGCTTGTTTAAGATCCCGGGGGATATCATCGTAGACAGCGAGTTGCCCCGCATTGACGATACCCATCGAGAGACCTGCTTTAATCGCGTGAAATAGAAAGACTGAGTGGATCGCTTCGCGTACGAGGTTGTTACCTCGGAAAGAGAAAGAAACATTACTCACTCCCCCCGAAATAAGCGCTCCAGGTAGTTCAGCCTTGATGTATTTGCACGCTTCAATAAAATCCACTGCGTAGTTATTGTGCTCATCGATACCTGTCGCGATGGCGAATATATTTGGGTCGAAGATAATATCCTCGGCTTGAAAACCAATGCTAATAAGCAAATCGTAGCTGCGTTTGCAGATCTCTTTTTTTCTGGCTAGCGTGTCTGCTTGACCCTTTTCATCAAAGGCCATAACAACAACTGCTGCGCCATACGCAAGACACAACTTTGCCTTCTCGATAAATTCTTCGTCGCCTTCCTTGAGGCTTATAGAATTTACGATGGATTTTCCTTGAATGCATTTAAGGCCAGCTTCGATAATTTGCCACTTTGACGAATCCACCATGATCGGAACGCGACAAATCTCTGGCTCAGCGGCAACTAACTTCAAGAAGCGAACCATCGCAGCCTCGGAATCAAGCATGCCCTCGTCCATGTTGATGTCGATAATCTGGGCGCCAGCTGTAACTTGCTCGCGCGCGACTTCGAGCGCTTCGTCGTAATTTTCCTCTCGAATGAGGCGGGCGAAGCGCGCTGACCCAGTGACATTCGTCCTTTCTCCTACATTGACGAACAGAGAATTGGCGCTGATGTTGAACGCTTCTAAACCACTAAGCCTGCATGCCGGTTCAATCGAGGGAATTTTTCGGGGTGGTATACCATCGATCGCCGCGGCCATCGCAGCAATATGCTCTGGGGATGTGCCGCAGCAACCGCCTACAATATTGAGAAACCCACTGGCAGCGAACTCTCTAATAATCGAAGCCATTTCTTCCGGGCTTTGGTCGTATTCGCCAAATTCATTCGGTAAACCGGCATTCGGATGTGCGGAAACGTAGCTCTGTGCCAGATGGGAGGTCTCGGCGATATGAGGGCGTAGCTGCTCTGCACCAAGGGCGCAATTAAATCCAACCGAAAGTGGTTTTGCGTGCGCGACAGAGTTTAAAAATGCTTCGACGGTTTGTCCTGATAGGGTTCTACCGCTGGCATCGGTGATTGTGCCCGAAATCATAATTGGGATATCAAGAGCGAGTTCCTCAAGAACCCGACGCACAGCGAATATCCCAGCTTTGGCATTCAAGGTATCGAATGCTGTTTCGATCATTATTATGTCAGCGCCACCTGCAATGAGACCCCGCGCAGAGTTACTATAATCTTCAACAAGTTCGTCAAAGCTCGTGTTTCTAAACCCAGGGTCGTTAACATCAGGAGAGAGTGATGCGGTTTTACTGGTCGGCCCGATTATCCCGGCGACAAACCTGGGCTTGTTTGGCGTTTTAAGTGTCGCTTCATCGCATGCCGCACGTGCAAGCTTTGCTGCCTCTTCATTGAGTTCAAAGGCTAACTCTTCCAGGCCATAATCTGCTTGGGATGCGCGTGTCGCATTAAACGTATTGGTCTCAACTATGTCGGCGCCTGCGTTAAGGTACGCTGCATGAATCTCGGAAATAATTTCTGGTGCAGAAAGTGTGAGTAGATCGTTATTGCCGGCAAGTGGCTGTTCTGCATCGCGAAACCGTTCGCCGCGGAAATTCGACTCGACTAACTGATAGCCCTGAATCATCGTCCCCATTGCGCCATCTAAAAGAAGGATGCGCTGGGTGAGAGCGGCGCGGAGCGCGTCCACGCGTTGACGGCGGGTTAGTTGTTCTGTCATGCCAATGCCTTTGAGCTATTCCTAGCCCGTTAAACGGTTAGAGGGGTGGTTATCAAGGTCGCCCAGAAGGCCGGCTATTCTAGCAAAGTCTTGAGAAAATCGCATAGCACTATAACCAAGTAAACTACTTGGTTATTCTATTTTCACTCGCTTTCCAGTAAACTTGTGTCTGTCTCAAGGAGTAAATTCACTATGAGTTCTGATTTCATTACGATCACCGAACCCGCACAGGCCTATCTCGCCGAGTTGCTGAAGAAACAAGATACTGAAGGCGTAGCGGTGCGCGTTTTCATTCTTGACGCAGGGACGCCAAAAGCCGAAACCTGTATCTCGTTTTGCCGACCAGGAGAAGAAAAAGAGGATGATGCAATCCAACACTGCGAAGGATTCAAAGCGTATATCGACGAGCCGAGCATTCCTTTTCTCGAAGAGGCGGTAGTCGATTATTCGAAAGATGCAATGGGCGGACAGTTGACGATCAAGGCCCCGAATTCGAGGCTACCTAAAATTACCGATGAGAGCTCACTACCAGACCGCATTAATTATGTACTCTACAACGAAATTAACCCGGGGCTAGCTTCGCATGGCGGTAATGTGACGCTCGAAGAACTCTTCGACGAAAACATCGCCGTATTAAGGTTCGGTGGTGGGTGTCAGGGATGTGGGATGGTTGATGTAACTCTGAAAGAGGGTGTTGAGAAGACGCTCTTGCAGCAAATCCCGGAATTGAAAGAGGTGCGAGACGTAACCGACCACTCGCAACGTGAGAACGCCTACTTTAAGTAGCTATGCAGGTTAATATCTAAAGTCATTCCTAGTTTTAATACTTAAATTATTGATAATAAGCTATATTTTTAAATAAGCAGCCTCTAATAAGGTGTAGAGGCTGTCTTTAAACGAGGGGTCTTCGGCGTCAAGCGTTGCCATTACCTCCACGAGCACTTCGTTGTCTTCGCGTGCACCCCAAATCTTGCGGTATGTTCCTTCTTGGTAGCCATGATCTTGACGGAAAAAATTAAGCACATTCTTGCTGACATATTGTCGATAAAGTTCCTGCCACCCCAGTTCGCACCCGCTCATAATCTCTGCAAATAAAGCAAGTTCGATTCGACCTGCAGCCGCCGTTCCAATAAGCGCCTGAAGTAAATCCAAAAGTTCAAGATCTCCGAGGGAATACTCTTGACCGTCGAATTGTAGAGATCGCGTCGCGCTCTGCCGCTCAAAGGTCGTTTCAAGGTAAAGCCTCGCTTTGTCTTCGTCGGCTCCGTTACGGAGAAGTATTTCAGAAAGCAAAAAGTGCCAGATATCCACCAGCTCCATTTGGAGCTGGCCAAGATCGCGAGTTTGCTGTTTCCACCATTTCCATCCGTGATGCTCAATTGCTTCGGCCGCTTCGACTACCACAGCCCGAAGGTAAGGATAACGAGCACTAGTCCAGTTGGGGTCGACACGAAAATTCATCGCTGCTTGGAGTTGGAACATAGTTTGGAGTTGAGTTTTACTGAGCATGGCGTAAACGGTCATCCTTACGGGAAGGGTGTAGTCGAGAAAGTAATTGAATTATTCTGGAAAAAATGCGCTATTCGCTATTTTCACCAGTCGATTTTGTCTGATGAAGCAGCGAAGAAAGCATTTCGCAGCGACTAGCGCGCATATCCATATAAGATTGATAAGCGGCCATCGATTCATCATCTGACGTTGAGGCTTGCGCGAGTTCAGCTAGCCAAGTATCAAGCACCTTGATTTCTTGGTTGAGCTGCGCCGTGGCCTCGGCGATGAGGGCATCGTCGATTCCGCTACTTGCGTCATGACTCTTATTCATAACTTGGTTTTAGTCTCTGGTGGTTATCGCGCAATTTCTATCGAATGTCTTGTTGTCGGCAGACTCGGAGGACTTCATAGCTATTTCTTGCTGCTCCCCAGAAAACAACTACATCGGAGTATTTGGAGACTGCCCATGATGAGACGTTCGCACAGTAATATAAACTCGTCAAGAACAGCAATTAACAGGCTAAAAACAGCCTTTAGTAGGTTGTCTAACCACTCCCGTTGTATTTTTTTACAGTTGAGGCTTGACTAGTAAGCCCTGGCTCCCTAGAATTCCGCTCGTTCTGATTTGGCACACCTTGCCACACAGATTGTCCCCTTCGTCTAGAGGCCTAGGACACCTGGTTTTCATCCAGGCAACAGGGGTTCGAAACCCCTAGGGGACGCCAATTCGAAAAGCCCAGCTATGCTGGGCTTTTTTCGTTACGGGATTCTTTTTTTAAGGACTCTCCTTGTAGGATGTTCGTTTAAGGGCTTTAGGAACAGGGAATAGTATTTCGGCTAATCGAAGAGGCATACTCAGAATGACCACTGCTATCGCGATCTCAGATCTCACCAAAATCTATGCGAATGGGTTCGAAGCGCTAAAGGGAATAAGCTTGGAAGTACAGCAGGGTGACTTTTTCGCTCTCCTTGGGCCTAACGGTGCGGGAAAATCAACAACTATAGGCGTTCTGTCTACCTTGGTTCGAAAATCGAGTGGAACCGTTGAGATTTTTGGTAAAAATGTTGATTCACATGTCTACGAAACCAAGCTCGATCTCGGCGTAGTTCCTCAAGAAATCAATTTTAGCCAGTTCGAGCGCGTCAAAGACATCGTCATGACTCAAGCTGGGTATTACGGGATGCCGAGAAAATTGGCGGCAGAGCGCTGTGAAAAATACCTTCGCAAGCTCGATCTCTGGGACAAGCGTAACGACCGCTCTCGGACACTATCTGGAGGCATGAAGCGACGGCTGATGATCGCTCGAGCGCTTGTGCACGAGCCTAAGTTGTTAATTCTTGACGAGCCCACTGCGGGTGTTGACATAGAGCTCCGGAAATCCATGTGGGAATTCCTAACCGAGCTCAACGAATCAGGCACTACAATAATCCTTACTACTCATTATCTCGAAGAAGCAGAACAACTTTGCCGAAACATTGCGATAATCGATCAAGGTCGTATCGTAGAGAATACAAGCATGCGCGCACTGCTCGCAGCGTTAGACAAGCAGACATATATCGTTGATCTCGCTAAGCCTATTGAGACTCTGCCTGATTGGGGTGATGTTCCCGTTACTGCCTCGCTGTTAGATTCTCATTCATTTGAAATTACAGTCGCCGCCTCACTGACGATGAGTGGATTATTTAAGCTCTTCCTCGAGAGAGGAATCGAAGTCAGTGCGCTCCGCAGTAAGAGTAATCGATTAGAGCAATTGTTCTTAGGTCGTCTGACCGATGCAAGGGGAGACGTTGCGAATGTTTAAAAACCATAAATACATTGCATTTGAAACAATAGTCATTAAAGAAGTGCGAAGATTTGTTCGCATCTGGGTGCAAACATTAGTCCCACCCGCAATTACGATCTCACTGTATTTTGTTATTTTTGGTAACCTCGTTGGCCGCCGGATAGGGGATATGGGTGGCTTCGACTACATGGAGTTCATCATTCCAGGCTTGATTATGATGGCCGTTATCCAGAACTCGTACTCTAACGTTGTGTCTTCTTTTTTTAGTCATAAATTCCAGCGCAGCGTGGAGGAAGTCCTCGTCTCTCCAGTTCCTAACGCGATTCTCTTAGGCGGCTTTATCGTCGGGGGTATGGTGAGGGGCTTGTTGGTTGGCGCGATCGTTACTGGTATGGCATTGATGTTCGTCGATCTTCAGATCCAACACCCGATAATTACCATCACGGTAATCCTGCTGACTGCTGTTGTATTCTCCTTAGCGGGTTTTATAAATGCACTTTTCGCCAATAGCTTCGATGATATCTCTATTATCCCGACCTTCGTACTGACGCCACTAATCTATCTTGGTGGAGTATTTTATTCCTCATCGCTGCTCCCCCCATTCTGGCAGACGGTATCTGCCTTAAATCCAATTTTTTATATGGTCAACACCTTCCGATACGGATTTCTAGGTGTGTCTGATGTCTCCGTCGGGCCCGCGTTCGTGATCTTGGTCTTCTTTGGCGTAGTTTTATTTAGCGTTTGTTTGATGCTGCTTAATCGCGGTACTGGTCTGAGGAGTTAGGGTGATGGGGCATTCAGAAAGACCTGGAGACAACCCGCTCGGCCAGACTCTCGCGAGTCCTACGTCGTATGCGCCTGAGATCTTATTCCCAATCGCTCGTGGACCAGCGAGAAAAGCGATCGGACTCTCGGACGAGTTGACGATGCACGGGTTCGACCACTGGCAGGCGTTTGAAATCTCATGGTTAGACATACATGGAAAACCTCGTGTCGCGGTCGCTGACCTCTATTTTGACTGCAATTCACCATCGATTGTCGAATCTAAATCACTAAAACTTTATTTGAATTCGTTTAATCATGAGAGGATTCAATCGACCGAGTTATTGTGTTCGACAATAAAGTCAGATTTAGAAATCGCGAGCGGCAGTGCTGTCGAGGTCGTCGTTCATTCTCTCTATGACTATCGGCTACTCATGACTCAGAATTTCACGCGCGACTTGGACTGTAGAAGCCTGAAGGTCGACCTCGATCAGTTTCCCCTCATAGATGAGATTGCACCCCTTGATGCATCGATGCTTAAAGTTACCCGGTTAGAGGAAAAACTGAGACATGACAATGCTGCTGCCGAGAAGCGCTACGTGAGCGATCTTTTTCGATCAAACTGCCCAGTGACCAATCAGCCGGATTGGGCAAGTATAGAAATCAACGTGAGTGGTATTGAGATCGAGGAATCGAGCCTCCTTAGCTACCTTTGCTCATTCCGGAATCATCAGGGCTATCACGAGGAGTGTGCCGAGCGCATATTCGTTGCGCTCAGCGAAAGGTGTAATCCAGAGTCCCTCAAGGTCTCTATGAACTATTTAAGGCGTGGCGGCTTAGACATCAATGTTTATCGTTCGAGCACTCCCATCGCGTATTCGGAAAAGTTCGGCCGTGATGTAAGACAGTAGATGAAATGCGTGCCTCTGTAATCCGCTACCTTGTAATCTCAGTGCCTCTAAGCTAGAGTGCGCGCCGTAAGTTCCTCCGGTGAGGTGTCCGAGTGGTCGAAGGAGCACGCCTGGAAAGTGTGTAAGTCGAAAGGCTTCGAGGGTTCGAATCCCTCTCTCACCGCCACATTCCCCCCAAAGGTTTCCTAGGGTAGTATCGAGCATAGAAAGTCTCGACTTCTCAAGGAATCGTCATGAAATCCGTTACTCTTACCTCCGCTATACTCGCGTCTGCCGTGGCAGTCATAACTGGCAGCGCGTTCGCTGCAGATTGGCCAAGCTATGGTGGCGACAACGGTTCTCGAAAATATTCAGAGCTTGATCAGATCAATGCCTCGAACGTATCAGAGCTGACGACAGCCTGGATTTGGGAGAGCCCCGATAACGCCACAGTGGTAGAAAACATCGCAAACGAAAACTACAGAGCTGTGCCTGCCGGATTTAAGGCAACGCCGATTGTTATCGATGGAATGATGTATGTACCTTCCTCGTTCGGGAGGGTCGTTGCTATAGACGCAGCGACAGGTGTGGAACAATGGGTTTTCGACACCGAGGCTTGGGCTAGTGGGCGTCCAGCAAACCTAGGTTACAACTCGAGAGGCGTCGGCTATTGGTCTAGCGAGGGCAAGAGTCGTGTGTTCTTTGCAACCAACGATGCCAATCTCTGGTCTATAGATGCACTAACCGGACTTCCAGATGTTAACTTTGGCGACGGAGGCAAGGTCGACCTTTCTCTGGGCCTTGGTCGCGACATAGATAAGCGTCAGTATGGTGTCGTCTCGCCGCCACTTGTAACTAACGATATCGTTGTTGTTAATTCAATAATTAACGATGGTCCAAGCACGAAAGAAATGCCACCAGGGAATGTTAGAGGCTTTAATCCTCATACTGGTGAAGTGGTTTGGATGTTTGAGACGATTCCGCAGGCTGGCGCGTATGGAAACGAGACCTGGGAGAACGGCTCATGGGAATACACAGGAAATACCAATTCTTGGACCATAATGAGCGCAGACGATGAACTTGGCATCGTGTATCTGCCTATTGGCACACCTACAAATGACTGGTACGGAGGTCTTCGTCACGGAGACAATTTATTTGCCGAAAGTCTCGTCGCTGTTAATGCAAAAACGGGGGAGCGCCTCTGGCATTTCCAGATGGTCCATCATGGGGTCTGGGACTATGATCTTCCGGCAGCGCCGACGCTTGTCGACCTCGTTGTAGACGGACGAGCAATTAAAGCGGTCGCCCAGATAACCAAGCAGGGCTACACTTATGTGTTCGATCGGATCACTGGAGAGCCCGTGTGGCCTATCATTGAAACTCCGGTGCCGCAGAGTAATGTGCCTGGAGAAAAGCTGTCTCCAACGCAGCCTATTCCGACCAAACCGCCGGCCTTCGAGCTGCAGGGCGTATCGGATGAGACTCTCGTCGATTTCACTCCTGAACTAAGACAAGAAGCAGAGAGGCTTATAGAGCAGTTTGATTTCGGTCCTTTGTTTACGCCGCCCTCGCTCAGAGGCACGATTAACATACCCGGATGGGGAGGCGGCGGCTGGTGGACGGGGGCAGCTTTCGATCCAGAGAGCGGGTTTTATTACATTCCTAGCGCATCGATCCCAATTGTTGTTCAGCTAGAAAAAGCAGATCCAAGCAAGTCAAACCTTAACTATGTTCGAGGAGGGGCTATGAACGTCGGCGGACCGCAAGGTCTCCCTCTTACCAAGCCTCCCTATGGGCGCATCGTAGCAACTAATCTCAACAGCGGTGAGAACGAATGGGTAATCCCGCATGGAGAGGGTATTCGTCAGAAGATAATTGACATGGGTATACTTGATCCAGGGCCGGTTGGAGGGCCAAGTAGGACGGGGCCGCTACTTACCAAGACATTGCTTTTTGTCGCACAGGTAGACAATGGACGGAATCTCCTGCGAGCTTTCGATAAAGCCTCTGGCGCAGTACTTCATGAGATCGAGTTACCGCTTCCACCACAGGGTTCTCCGATGACCTATTCGGTTGCTGGTAAGCAGCTTTTATCCATCGCTATTGGTGGAGGGCCTGATAGCCGATTGTTCACCCTCGCGCTGCCATAGGTGATACCGAGGTGATTGTGATCGACAACTGGATAGCTGAATTGGTTCGCCTAGACTCTCGCCCCAATGGTCTAGAGCATGTTAAGCTTACCGCTGGTATCTCTTGTCGGTCCCTTCGCAATGATAAGTTATAAACCCCGCCAGGCCCGGAAGGGAGCAACGGTAGTAGCTGACTCATGTGCCGTGGTGCGGCTGGCGAGAGGTGCCTCTGAATTCCCCTTTGATTCCGCAGTTGCGTACTCCTACAGAGATGCTCAGCAATCCCTTGCAACCCCTATGGATGGAACTCCGTGAGCTATCAAGTTCTTGCTCGTAAGTACCGACCCACGGTTTTTGCAGAGGTCGCTGGTCAGTCTCATGTTCTCAAATCGCTGATCAACGCACTTGATAACCAGCGCCTTCACCATGCTTACCTGCTTACTGGTACGAGAGGCGTCGGTAAAACGACGCTTGCCCGCATCCTGGCTAGATGCCTCAATTGCGAGGAGGGCATCAGCTCTGAGCCTTGCGGGAAATGCGGTGCATGTAAAGAAATCTCTGAAGGTCGATTTATCGATCTTATCGAAGTAGATGCAGCGTCACGTACGAAGGTGGAAGACACGCGGGAATTGCTGGAGAACGTTCAATATTTGCCAACCCGTGGTCGCTATAAGGTTTACCTCATAGACGAAGTGCACATGCTTTCAACACATAGCTTTAATGCCTTGTTGAAGACGTTAGAAGAGCCGCCCGAGCACGTAAAATTTTTGCTCGCCACGACAGACCCTCAGAAATTGCCCATCACCGTTCTCTCGCGCTGCCTGCAATTTAATCTCAAGAACCTGGCTCCTGCGCGGATAGCGGAATACATAAGCGAGATCTTGGTTAAAGAAAACGTACAGGCTGAAAGCGATGCCCTCTGGCAGATAGCCATGGCTGCTTCGGGGAGTATGCGCGACGCGCTGACGCTCACCGACCAGGCAATATCCTTCTGCGAAGGTAGTGTTCTCACCGAGGGCGTTACTCAAATGCTTGGGGTACCCCCACAACAGCAAATAGTCAAATTGCTGGAAGCGATGGCATCGCGCGACATCAGCCTTGTGGTCGATTTGGTTCAGACCATTGGTGAACAAACACCCGATTACCATCATACACTCGACGCGTTACTTTCGATGTTACACCGCGTCGCGTTGGCGCAAGTTGCCCCCGACGCTGTGGATAACAGCGTCGGAGACCTTGAGAAGGTTTTGAATCTAGCGAGCCTTTTAACTGCAGAAGATGTCCAGCTTTATTATCAAATTGGCATAAAAGGACGAGAAGATCTGAAGCTTGCGGTAGAAATGCGAAGCGCATTCGAAATGGTTCTGCTGCGTATGCTGGTGTTCTCACCAAATTATACTGAGCCTGCCAGAGAGGCAGCGGTAACAGAAAGCGTGACCTCTAGCGCAAGTGAAAAAAAAAAGCCCACGATAACGAAAACTGAGGCTAGTCTCGATCCCGAGACCGGCAACACTGAAAAGGGAAACAACAGCCACTCGACCCTGACGCCTCAGCTTGAATCTGATTCTACTTCCGAAACAGTAATTGATAAAAAAGGGGCAGCGGTCGAAATCACGCCCTCAAATTGGATAAACGTTTTCCAAAACCTTGAGCTAACCGGAATCTCAGCCAACATCATGGCGAATTGCGAGCTGATAACTGCCTCAGATGAAACTCTTACATTTCTTTTAGCGAGAGAACAGAGTGCCGTCTTCAGTGAAGATGCGCCGAGAAAAATAGCACCTGCGTTTGAGAAATACCTTGGGAAGAAGGTTTCGGTTGAGATCACAATAGGAGAAATAACGGGCGAGACTCCTGCTGCACGCAAGATTCGACTAAATCAGGAAATGCAGGCAAAAAGAATACGCGAATTCGAAAATGATTGGCCAGTGTTAGAGTTGAAGCAGAAATTCGGCGGTAGAGTTGTGATCGAGAGCATTGTTGAGGGTGACGCGAAACATTAAGCGGAAGAGAGAAAATGACAGATCTAAATGAGTTAATGAAACAAGCTAAACAAATGCAGGAAAAATTTCAGGCCGCCCAAGATGCAGCTGCCAAAGCCGTGGTCGAGGGTGTCTCGGGCGCAGGTCTTGTGCGTGTCGAAATGACAGGCAAATATCAGGTGAACAATGTAAAACTTGATGAGTCCTTGCTAGAAGAGGAAATTAGCGTAATCGAAGACCTGCTTGCAGCCGCTGTGAATTCTGCGGTGGCGAAAGTAGCGGAAAATAGCCAGGGCTCCTTGAGTGAACTCGCAAGCGGAATTAATTTACCTGAAGGCTTCAAGATGCCTTTTTAGTTTGGATTGCTAAAGCAGCCCTAATTGGTTGCGATTCCATTGTTATATAGGTAACACGGCGTGCCGACACTAATTTGTAGGAAATTGCTTTGAATCTCAGCCCCTTAATTGATGAGCTAATTGATGCGTTTCGCTGTTTGCCAGGTGTGGGGCCAAAGTCTGCTCAACGAATGGCGCTGCAACTCCTTGAGCGAAACAGAGTAGGCGGCGCGCGGTTGAGTAATGCACTTGCGGCAGCTCTCGAAGTGGTTGGAAATTGCTCTGAGTGTCGAACACTGACAGAAGAAAATGTCTGTAGGCTTTGTGCTAGCGATAAACGAGATCACTCTTTGTGTTGTGTTGTCGAGTCCCCAGGAGATATTTTCGCAATCGAGCAGGCAGGTAGTTACAAAGGGCGCTATTTTGTTCTAATGGGACATCTCTCGCCGATAGATGGCATTGGACCTGAACAACTGGGTCTTGAGCAGCTTTTTTCAAAAATAGAATCTGGAACAATAAAAGAGTTAATTATCGCCTGTAATCCAACCGTCGAAGGCGATGCTACGGCTTACTTCATCGCGGAAAGCCTTAAGGAACATAAGGTCGTCGTTTCGAGGATAGCTCACGGTGTCCCAGTCGGTGGTGAACTAGAATACGTTGACGGAGGCACCCTCACACACGCTTTTGCAGGTCGCAAAATCCTTTCGGACAGAACTTATGATTGAAGCGAGTGAGCTCGAGGATTCGACACCAATGGTTTATGTGACTGACACGCAGAGTTTAGCAGCGCTGTGCGAACGTTGGTCACAGCTTGACGCTATAGCCGTTGACACCGAATTTATGAGGACTGACACCTTTTACGCTAAGCTTGGTCTTCTGCAAATAGGTGATGGTCAGTGCAGTTTTTTGCTCGATCCACTGGAGATCGAAGACTGGGCGCCGTTCGAGCGACTGTGTAGGAATGTCGATGTCGAGTTTATTTTTCACTCTTGCAGTGAGGATCTCAGCGTTTTTCTTTCACACTTTGGTTTTCTTCCACAGCGAATTTTTGACACGCAACTCGCCGCTTCTTTTCTTGGCCTTGGGCCGAGTCTTAGCTACGCAGCGCTTGTACTCCTGCGCCTAGATCAAGTGATTGAGAAGGATGTCACCCGTTCTGATTGGTTACAGAGACCGCTTACCGCGGCACAGCAGCGCTACGCTGCTATCGACGTCGTGCATCTAATCGAACTGCGTAATCAGCTACGAGATGAGCTTCGGGAAAAGAATGTCTCAGATTGGTTTGATGCCGAATGCCTTTCATTGATTCAGACAGCGATTGATTACGAGTCAGAAGATAATTGGTCGACGCTCTATCAATCGCTGAGCAATGCATGGCGGCTCAACGAGCGTGGCTTGATCTTGCTCAGAGCGCTCTGTGTTTGGCGAGAAAAAGAAGCAAGGCGTCGGGATAAGCCTAAAAGTTGGATCGTAAAAGATAGTGATCTAGTCGAGGTAGCAACCAGTCTTTCAATTCAAGGTGAGCTTGTGGGGGAGGCAGCCGATAAACAAGCGATGATAGCGGATGGCGCGCTCAGCCGAGTTGATACAAACGTTGTTAGGCGTTACGCATCGGTATTCGCCGAGCTAGCGGCGTCTTGTGACTACACAGCTTCACTTGATGGCGCTATTTTTTCGGCGCCCTTAAGTCCGGAGTTGCGTAAACGGCTAAAAAAACTGCAGGCCGTTGTCGCATCTACTGCCGAGGCGCATGGTATCGCCCCCGAAGTACTTGCACGCAAACGCCATCTGCTCGCTTTTATCCATCTAGTTGATGCTGATCCGACGCAGTCCTCTTGGCCCCGGGAGCTGTCGTTGTGGAAAAAAGATCTTCTGCAAGCTGCCTTCGAAGGCGAATTAGCGGCTCACTAAAGGGATTTGAAAGCACATGAGAGACACGACCGACACCGAGGCAGTTGGCAATGAGTTTTGGCTCAAACCCTTATCACAACTCAATAAAGAGGAATGGGAACGTCTTTGCGATGGATGCGGGCGCTGTTGTCTAAAGAAGCTGATTGATGAGGAAACGGATGAGATCCTTCATACTCGTATAGTCTGCAAGCATCATGACCAAAGCACAGGGGGCTGCGGTTGCTATCAGACAAGAACTGAACTCGTGCCCGATTGCCTTGATGTGCAGGCGATGGATATAGCCGCCGCAACATGGATGCCATCAACGTGCGCTTACAGGTTACGTCATGAAGGCAAGCCACTTTTTAATTGGCATCCACTTATCTCTGGATCGCGAGACGCGATGATCGAGGCTGGTATCGCGCTAGCGGGACGAGCGATTAGTGAAGAGTTTGTGCATCCAAACGGGTATGAAGAACATGTTGTCCGGTGGGTGGAGTAGGGTAAGCGACGCAGGCGGTGTAGGGAGGGTGTATGGCAAATTATGGACTATTTTGGCTAGTTTACTTGCTCGCCTCAACGCTTTTTGTCGTTATCTTCTGGCGCCTAGTTCAATTCAAAAGAATCTTATTGCTTACTTACATGTTGCGAGCGCTCGCCATCGCGCTTATTTTCACCCCGTGGGTTAGTCATGTGGACGGTTCCTACCTTGCGCCAGCGCTCATGGTGCTCGCACTCGATACGATCACTCTTGGAGTAGCAGCGGCGCCGCGCGCGTTTGTACCAATTTTTCTCAGTCTATTATTAAGTTGCGTTGTCGCTGTCCTCGTTTGGGCACGGCATCGTAAGGGTCGTTCCTCTGGCCTACGCAACTGAGTCCCTAACCCCCCATGTCGTGCCGAAAAGATTGCGCCTAGTCCATACAGGTCGATATCGCGTACTGTATTTAGTGGCTAAGCCATTTTACAATGCGTTATGGGCCAAATTTACCGAGCTGAGCATGGATTCAGGAAAAAGAAGAGAGAGTTACAAATGAACTTTACAGGTACAGACAAATACGTCGCAACAGACGAACTACAACTGGCTGTCAATGCGGCTATTGCGCTGGAGAAACCGCTTCTAATCAAGGGTGAACCCGGGACAGGTAAGACTATGCTTGCCGAACAGATCTCTGAGGCACTAGGCATGCCCCTTATCCAATGGCACGTGAAGTCTACTACGAAAGCTCAGCAAGGCCTTTATGAGTACGATGCGGTTTCACGATTACGGGATTCTCAGCTTGGCGATGAAAAGGTTAAAGATATCTCTAACTATATCGTGAAGGGGAAAATGTGGGAGGCGTTTGAGGCTGGGCAGCAATCTGTCCTTCTAATCGATGAGATTGACAAAGCTGACATTGAATTCCCAAATGATCTCCTGCTTGAACTCGATAAAATGGAGTTCTTTGTTTATGAGACTCAGCAGCTTGTCAAAGCAAAGACCAGGCCCATAGTTATTATTACGAGCAATAATGAGAAAGAACTTCCTGATGCATTTCTTCGCCGATGCTTCTTCCACTACATCGAATTTCCTAATTCACAAACAATGGAAAAAATTGTTGATGTGCACTATCCAGAAATAAAGAAAGAACTCGTTCGGCAAGCGATGGATATTTTCTTCGATGTGCGAAAAATCCCAGGTCTAAAGAAAAAGCCATCCACATCAGAGCTAATTGATTGGCTTAAATTACTCATGGCTGATGATATTCCCGAAGATATTCTTAAGAATCGCGATAA
>JAFMKB010000097.1 GCA_017853205.1 Gammaproteobacteria bacterium | reverse complement strand
GGGTGCGCGCAGGATTATTGAAGAAGCACATGGCTTCGCGATGCAAGCAGGCTCACTGGCCGGAGGCGGCGCAGGTACGTATCGCATGGGAGTAACACCGACCCTCGGGCCCTATCTGCTCCCCCACATTCTGTCGCCTATTCATGCAAAGTACACCGATCTCAAACTCTATGTCAGGGAAGATGCACCGAGCGATCTCGAATACGGTCTACTTAACTCTCAGCATGACTTTATTCTCAGCACTCAACCCATAATGTCGAGCAGCCTCGTTGTCGCACCCTTGTTTAGAGAGCCGCTCAAACTGGCTATTTCACGTGATCACAAACTCGCGAACAAAAAAACAATAAACCGAATGGACCTCTTGGGCGAGCAGGTTCTGACTATTGGCGAGCACCATCTTTTCCACCGCCAGATAACTGAGCTTTGCGAAAAGGTTGGTGCAGAGGTCCGGCGCGATTATGAGGGTACGAGCCTCGATACATTACGCCAAATGGTGGTGATGGGTATGGGAATCGCTTTTCTGCCTGCGCTTTATGCGTTATCAGAAATACGCGACGACAAAGAACTACGTGTCGCCGACGTAGAAGGCGTTAATGTGATGCGGAATCACGCATTAGCATGGCGAAGCACTTCACCTCAGCGTCACTTTTACAAAGAGCTGGCCACCGAAATTCAGAAAATTGTCAGGGCGAATCTGAGCTCGGTGGTTATTCCGATTGGTTAGAGGATAACCTGTGCCCTCTATGGGAAAGCGAGCTGCGCAACGAGGAGAGTTAGTGCGCAGTTGTGCTAGGCTTTATCCCATCTGCGCTGAGAAAAACGTGTTCAACGTCTATTCTGTCAAAACTATAGTTCTGATTGCAGAACTCGCAGGTCACTGAGACATCGCCCTCTGTCTCAAGGACCCCCAAGACTTCGGGCTTACCGAGGGTTAGTAACATCGCACCTGTCCGCTCGCGTGAACAGCTACAAAAAAATTCAATGGGGCTTGGCTCGAATAAGCGAATCGCTTCTTGATGGAAGAGTCGAAAAAGCAAACTTTCTAGCGCCGCTAATTTTAATTCTTGCGGCGAAAGCGTATCAGCTAACATGCAGAGCCGATCCCAGGCGTCTTCATCTGCTGTCTTGCCCGGCAGCCTTTGTAGAAGCATACCGCTGATAGTCTCTTGATCGCAGGCAAGCCAGAAACGAGTCGCCAGCTGATCGGAGGTTGCGAAATAGTGTTCGAGAGCTTCTGCAAAATTAGCTCCTCGCAGGGGTGCTATGCCCTGATGCGGCTCGGCGCCCTCTGTTTTGATCGTAATAACGAAATAGTCACTACCGAAAATCTCAGCAAGATCCATCTCATCCGTGATTTCACTTACTTGTCTTGCAATGCCACGGATCTGATTTTCAGAATTCGCCTCAACCACAAGCAACCCAAGCGGCCCGTTACCTCGAACCTGAAGAATTACGCTACCCTTTATTTTAAGGGTATCGACAAGCAGCACAGTTGCCGCAAGTGCTTCGCCCAATAACAACAATGCGCGCCCCTTGAGGCCGGACTGCTCAACTATTCGAGTCCAAGATGCGTCTAATGACACGTATTCGCCACGTATAGGGTGTTTATCAAAGAGAAATCGTTGGCTTTGATCGGGGCTTTTCATGCTACTGCTTCCGCGCGGTGGGTACTTATCGACCGACAAACGTTTAACAATTCGGGCTGCAAGTTTACCTCAATATAGATATCCCCGCGCGCGTTTCACAGTAAAGCTAATGCGGCTGATAGCACCAGGTCTACAGAGCCTAATACAAGCAGAATTAAAACCAACGATGACCAGCCCTCTGATAATGCCCCCGGACTCACTTTCTCTGAGGTTTCAGCGAAACTGCTAAGAATAAGCGCTCCTGACGCAAATGCGACTAGGCCAAATCCAATAATTCTAAGAAAAAAGAATCTAGCCCGCCTGATTCTTGAATCAGCGACCCATGATTAGCTTCTCGAAGCATGGAGAAAGTACAAAGAACGCGATTACATTAAGGCAATTCTATGAGCCATATTGTGACGCCTACAATGCAACTTTCCAGCCCCGGGTCTGTTACAAAAAATCATGAATACCAGATCAAATAGGCTAACCAGCCTGTGGTACTCTTTCGCCTTGATCAAATTCGGGTTGAAAGAATGCAATCTATTGAAAATAATAAAATTTTAGTCAAATTGCTGCCTCTTGCGATCGCGGCAGCAATTTTCTCCACTCTAGCGACGCCCCGAATGGTGCTGGGGCAAGAGCCAGCAGTTAACGAGGAAGAATCATCGACCGTAGTCTATCAGGCTGAGTTCTTCGAGCAGTATCAGCCGTTTTCGGTAAATGACATGCTCGCGCGCATCCCAGGCATCAATCTCGCCCGAGGTGGAGGCGACAACCGGCGGGGATTGGGCGCAGGCGGCAATCAAGTTCTAATCAACGGCCGCCGGGTGGCTGGCAAGGGCAACGAAGGCAACGCTCAGCTCTCTCGAATTCCTGCGAACGAGGTTGAATATATCGAGATCATTCGTGGCACCTCTGGCGATCTCGACGTGCGCGGCGGAAACCAAATTATTAACGTCGTTTTGCAGCAAGCACAAAGCAGCCAGTCCTATGCTTATGAGGTCAATACTGATCACTATCATGATGGCAAATATCAACCTGGTGCCAAGATATCTGTTACTGGTCAGAATCGAAAGCTAAACTATTTCCTCAGCGCCGAACTCGAGCCTCGTTACGAATTCAGAGATGGATTTGAGCGCGCGTTTGATGTGAATGGCACGCTCTCCAATACAGTCGATCGAGACGAAGGCAGTGATTCTTGGCCCGTCACACTGCAGGCGAATCTGGGTTACGAATTTAGTCAGCAAGACACGGCCAATATCAATTTCCAGTGGAACGACAATGAGTACGACTCTTATGCCGACCGTGTCCTAACAGACTTTTCAGTAACACCCGCCACAAGCTCCGTGGAGCGCGATACGATCCCCACGGAACAGAGCTCCTGGGAAATTGGCGGTGATTACATGCATGTGTTTGGCAATGGCAATCGATGGAAAACCTTGTTCATTGTAAACGATGCTGACAACAACAGTGTCCGCAGTCGATTTCAGGTTGACGGCACGACGTTAGAAAGAGACCTTTATCTTTCTAACGTCGAACGCACGCGAGAACGCATTATTCGGTCGTCCTATATCGCTAGTTTTTCTCAAGCGCACTCTGTTGAGTCAGGAATAGAAAGAGCACAAACTACGTTGGATACCTCCCTCCAAC
The DNA here is from genome assembly GCA_017853205.1 of Gammaproteobacteria bacterium. GTDB lineage: Bacteria > Pseudomonadota > Gammaproteobacteria > Pseudomonadales > Pseudohongiellaceae > UBA9145. The sequence continues at coordinate 1,310 of JAFMKB010000097.1, read as the reverse complement.
TAGGGCTGCTTGGAAGCACATCCGCAGGTGAGCGTTTTGGTGGGCTCACAGCAATCACAGATTCTACGGGTACGGTAGAAGAGCTGCGCAGCGAGTATTTTGCCATACACAATTGGCAACTGAATGACCGTATGAGCCTCGAAAGCACTATGCTGTTTGAGGACAGCACGATTTCGCAGAGCGGAACGTCCGATCGATCACGAAGCTTTACTTTCTTCCGACCGCGTTTCGATTACCGATTCGATTTAACTTCCTCTGTGCAGTTTAGAGCGACGGTAGAGAAAGACGTGCAGCAGTTAAGTTTCAGAGACTTTACCGCTGGCGTCGACTCGATGGACGACGAACAGAACGCGTTCGAAGGCAACGCTGATTTACGCCAGCAACAGCTTTGGCGCTACGAAGCAAACTTCGAATACCGATTGCCGCAAGACGCTGGAGTTCTTAACTCCAATTTCTTTTTCGAGGATTTGGAGGACGTAATCGACAACGTAGACGTATCGACTGCTACCCAAATCCTTTCGGCACGAGGAAACGTTGGCGACGGCGAGCGCTACGGCGTAAGACTAGACGGAAGCCTTCGGCTCAGCTTTATTAATCAGCCACAGGTTTTAGTTACCGCGGGATTGAATCTCGAAGAATCAACATTGGTCGACCCCTTCTTGAACATAGACAGAGAGCGTTCAATCCGCCGTGGAGGCAGCAGCTACAGCTTCGGATTCCGTCACGATATCCCGACGTTCAGGAATATGAATTACGGCATTAACTATCGGCGCGAGTTTTATAACGAATTCAAAGTCTACGACATTGATAAAACCGAGCAGTATCCTAAGATTGGCTCTTATTTCGGCTGGGTTGAAATCCAAGGCAACACCGGTGTGATCTATCGGTTCGAAGTGCGCGACTCACGAGACCGCTGCCGCTTGCGCACCCGGTATGCCGGAGGCACAATCGCAACTGGTTACATCGAGGAAATCGAAGATTCTTGTTCCGACGCAGGGCCGGTTCTAGCACTAAAAATACGCGGGACCTTTTAGCGTTCAACCGCCCGCTTAAACTCAATCTCCTGACAATGGATGACACAGCCAGCTATCGAGCCTCGCGCGTCTAACCGACGCGCGGCGCTAAGTCTCAAAGCCTTGACTTTGCCGGGGTTCCTCCATCAGCGGCCCGACATCTCAGTCGTATCAGTATGCTCTTTCAGAGAACTGTTTAGGCGCCCCCTTTCAGCGACCCATAAAAAAACCCCGCACTCAAACGAGTACGGGGTTCTTCTAAATATAATGCCTGACAATGACCTACTCTCACATGGG
>JAFMKB010000096.1 GCA_017853205.1 Gammaproteobacteria bacterium | reverse complement strand
TTTCACTGCTCTCAAAGTTTGGGCGCAGTTTTAGTTTTTGGACTATTAGATGGCGCGCTTCATCGCTGTCATATAGCGACGCAGGCGCTTACCGACTACCTCAATCGGGTGGCTGCGAATGCTGTCGTTAACTTCGATTAGCGCAGCATTGTCGACGCCGTTGTCGCTAGCGTTGAGGCCACGACCAATAACGTCAACGTCGATTTTCGCCATGAAGTCTTCGAGCATTGGCACACAGGCGTGTGAAAACAGATAGCACCCATATTCGGCGGTATCCGAGATTACTTTATTCATCTCATAAAGCTTCTTGCGACCGATGAGGTTGGCAATCAGAGGGACTTCATGGAGAGACTCGTAGTAGGCAGACTCTTCAATGATCCCACTTGCCGTCATGGTCTCAAAAGCGAGCTCGACGCCTGCTTTAACCATCGCTACCAGAAGGATTCCGTTTTCGTAATACTCTTGTTCAGGTATTTCCATGTCGCCTGCGGGCGTTTTCTCAAAGGCAGTCTCGGTGGTTGCTTCACGCCAAGTGAGGAGTTTTATGTCGTCATTGGCCCAATCTTCCATCATGCCGGCCGAGAACGCACCGGTGATGATGTCATCCATATGCTTCTCAAAAAGCGGGCGCATAATGCCTTTTAATTCCTCAGCTAGTTCGTTCGCAACGAGCTTAGCTGGATTGCTCAAACGGTCCATCATGGTAGTGATACCGCCATGCTTCAGGCCTTCGGCAATGACTTCCCATCCATGCTGTAGGAGTTTAGATGCATAACCAGCATCGATTCCTTTCTCTATCATCTTGTCGAAGCAGAGAATTGATCCTGTTTGCAACATTCCGCAGAGGATGGTCTGCTCGCCCATGAGGTCGGATTTGACCTCGGCGATAAACGAGGACTGTAGAACGCCTGCGCGGTCTCCGCCCGTTGCAGCTGCATAAGCTTTGGCTATCGCCATGCCTTCTCCATTCGGATCGTTTTCCGCGTGAACTGCGATCAGAGTGGGTACACCAAATCCGCGCTTGTATTCCTCGCGCACCTCCGAACCAGGTGATTTAGGTGCCACCATCACGACCGTAAGATCATCGCGAATTTGCATGCCTTCCTCGACTATATTGAAACCGTGCGAGTAAGCGAGGCAGGCGCCATGTTTCATTAGAGGCATCACCTGCTCGACAACCTGTGTATGCTGCTTGTCTGGCGTTAGATTGAGAACTAAGTCGGCAGTGGGGATAAGCTCTTCGTACGTGCCAACGGTAAAGCCATTTTCTGTAGCGTTTTTCCAGGAGTCACGTTTTTCGGCTATCGCAGCTGCACGCAGCGTGAAAGAGACATCCAGGCCGCTGTCGCGCATATTGAGGCCCTGGTTAAGACCTTGTGCTCCACAGCCAACGATGACTACTTTTTTGCCAAGTAGTTTTGTCACGCCATCGCTAAACTCGCTGGCATCCATAAAGCGGCATTTGCCCAGTTGATCTAACTGCAGGCGAAGAGGCAGCGTGTTAAAGTAGTTCATGGATTAGGCTCCGGTATTAACTTGGTATTTTGCTAGGGCATTGAGATGAGTTCATAGCGCCAGTCTAAAGCGATGCAGTGGCAGGTATGGGCTCACCGATGTGAGGCGGGATAATATAGCATCTGCTTGCGAGGGTAAAATGAAGATTATTCGGCCCCCTCAACTCGTTAGAGGCTTCACTGCGGATTCAACTAGGGAATCAAATAGAATTAGAGTCGGCGCCGATGAGCGCTATACTCTCCAACAGTCGATTTGTGGTGGACTCCACAGAAGCTATTAAGCGAGTCGTTCAACATTGCTACATCCTTGCAATTAGGTGTTTTAGAAGGGTTAAAGATTATGTCAGAAGAGAATCAAGCATCGAGTGAGGATGCCGCGATGCAAGGCGACTACCCTAATCGCAGGGCAGCAGTTCTCGAAGAGGCCGCCGCACCGAATTTAGCTGAGGGTGCTGCGCAGGAGTCAACCGAGGATTCGTCTGCGGAAATGAAAGAAGATAGCCTCGAGACACTTCTTCCAATCGATGAGCATGAGGAGATTGTGTCCGAAGGAGGTAAGACGATCATCCGTCGAGGGATTTTTTTGCTCCCAAACCTGTTAACGCTGGGAGCAATGTTCTCTGGCTTTTATGCCATCATCGCCGGCATGGCCGGAGACTTTAACGAGGCGGGTTGGGCTATTTTTATCGCTGGGGTGCTGGACGGGCTTGACGGGCGTATTGCACGGCTGACGAACACTCAGAGTGCATTCGGTGCTCAGTTCGACAGTCTCTCCGATCTTGTGTCCTTCGGCGTGGCGCCATCGCTTATTATGTTCAGCTGGGCATTCGAAGATATCGGGCGTTTTGGTTGGGCAGCGAGCTTCATCTACATGTCCTGCGCTGCGCTTCGTCTTGCGCGCTTCAACGTCCAACTTGGTACAACAGACAAGCGATTTTTTGTTGGTCTGCAATCGCCGCTTGCTGCCGGTGTAATTACCTTCATTCCTTGGGTTGGGTATAAATACGAGGTTGCGATGACTCAGCCGCTGGCAATCGGACTTGCTATTGCGACCGTATTTATCGGTATGCTGATGATTTCAAACTACCGTTATATAAGCTTCAAAGAAATTGATTTCAAAGGCACAGTGCCTTACCTCTTCTTTGTTGCGGCGGTCGTTTTGCTAGTAGTAATTGCTCAGAATCCGCACGAGACGCTGCTGTTGATGAGTCTCGCGTATGCTACAACAGGGCCTCTTATGTGGCTTTACCGCAAACAACAGGGCTTAAGAAACAAATAACAGAGCAGGGCAGCGCTCGAGAGCCACTGCCTTGTTCCGTCTCAATACCTAATAAAATAACAGGAGCGCAGACATGCTAATCAAGAAGTCTAGTGATATAGCAAGTTCGGAAATCACACCGCAGAGTATTTACAAACAGCGGCGGGAATTCATGAAGGGGGCGGGCTTATTAGTTGGCGGGTCTCTTTTGTCGGGCGTCGCTACCGCTCAGTCTGGCGATGCACTCAAGGCGCGAGCGCCGGCAGGGCTCAAAACCTCCCCAGCTGCACCATGGCTGCAAAATAAATTCACCTCGATTTCGCCCGCACCAGATACCGCCCCTTTTTATACCGACGAGGCGCTCACGCCTTATGATGACGTAACGCGCTACAACAATTTTTACGAATTCGGCATGGATAAATCCGATCCTTCGTCCAACTCCGGCGAATTTAAAGCAGACCCTTGGTCGGTAGAAATTGCAGGCGAGGTGGGAAAGCCGGGGGTCTATACGCTTGAAGATATCTTAAAGCCTCATGACCTCGAGGAGCGCATTTATCGTCTGCGTTGTGTTGAGGCGTGGTCGATGGTTATCCCGTGGATAGGGTTCCCACTTGCAGATCTAATAAAGCGATTCGAGCCGACATCGAAAGCAAAATTCGTTGAGTTCGAGACTATCGTCGACGACGAAACTATGCCGGGAATACGCTCGCGGTTTGCAATCGTTCGCTGGCCCTATCGAGAAGGGCTGCGAATGGACGAGGCAATGAATCCACTGACGTTGATGGCTGTTGGGCTCTACGGTGAGCCTCTGCCAGCCCAAAATGGCGCCCCGATGCGTCTCGTTGTGCCTTGGAAGTATGGGTTCAAGAGCATTAAATCGATCGTGAAAATTAATTTCCGTGAAACTATGCCGAATACCACCTGGGTTGATTTGCAGGCGCGCGAATATGGTTTTTATGCGAATGTGAATCCAGCTGTACACCATCCGCGTTGGCGGCAAGACATGGAGAGGCGTCTTCCTCAAACGTTGTTCGACCGAAAAGTGATCCCTACGCAGCCCTTTAATGGATATGGTGAGCAAGTTGCCTCTCTCTATAAGGGGATGGACCTAAGTCGTTACTACTAAGCTTTTGGGTTGATCGCGTATTAGCAGAGGACTGACGAAATGAAACGTGTGCGCGTTCTGACGTTTTTCCTCTGCTTGATCCCTTTTTTAGTGCTCGTATTTAAGGTGATTCAGAGCGACCTCGGCCCCGATCCTGCAAAAGAACTTGCGCTTCTTACGGGAGAGTGGGCTATTAATTTTTTGCTCCTCGCACTAGCTATGACACCGCTCCGGCAGCTTTCGGGCCGCATTGAATTCGCTCAAAGGCGTCGGATGGTCGGTTTGTTTGCGCTGTTCTATGCGAGCGCGCATTTCATGGTCTGGGTGGTTTTTCTACTCGGGCTGCGCTGGGGTGCTATTCTTGAAGAGGTTGTTGAGCGTCCTTATATCACCGTCGGTTTTTCTTCTTTTCTCATTTTGGTTGCACTGGGGGTCACCTCTCCGCGAGTAATGGTGCGAAAGCTCGGTAAGAATTGGCGCCGATTGCATCGGCTAGTCTACGCCGCAGGTGTGTTAGCGGTCGTCCATTTAGTATGGATAGTCCGGACCGATCTGTCTCAGGCATTTATCTACGGGGCGTTACTCGTGGTTCTCCTGGGATGGAGGGTGCTTTTCGCTCGACATAGGGTTCGAGGCGCCGTCTAAGGCTGGGCTTTAAGCTGTTGGTCAAAGTATTTGCTATTTCTTATCAGAAACCCCTTGTCACGCGGCTTTGGATCAGTATAATGCGTCC
>JAFMKB010000045.1 GCA_017853205.1 Gammaproteobacteria bacterium | reverse complement strand
AGCGGCGTACTGGACGCTGTAGGTGGTGCCCATCGTATAGCCATCGAAGCGAATTGGATCAGAATCGACGGGGGCTTCGGGATCGTCGCGCAAGGCGAGATAGCCGAGCGCGAATAAAGCAAACGTTAGGGCAGAAGAGACGCGGCCAAAACTGCCGATCACGAGAACTCGTCGAGTGCGATATTCTCGTCTTCGACGCCTAGATCTTTCAGCATCTTAACAACCGCCGCATTCATCATCGGAGGTCCGCACATGTAGTATTCACAATCTTCGGGCGCCGGATGATTTTTGAGATAGTTCTCGAGCACTACATTGTGAATAAAGCCCGTCATACCCGTCCAATCATCCTCTGGCTGAGGGTCCGACAGTGCCACATGCCACTCAAAATTCTCGTTCTCGGCAGCGAGCGTGTTGTAATCTTCTTCGTAAAACATCTCGCGAAGGCTTCGAGCACCATACCAGAAACTAATTTTTCTCTTTGTCTTTAATCGACGTAGCTGATCGAAAATATGTGACCGCATCGGTGCCATACCTGCGCCACCGCCGATGAAGACCATCTCGGCATCTGTGTCCTTAGCAAAGAATTCACCATAGGGCCCGAACACTTTAACCTTGTCACCCGGCTTGAGGCCGAAGACGTAAGAGGACATTTTACCGGGCGGGAAATCAGTGCCCGGAGGCGGAGTCGCGATGCGAATGTTAAATTTAATGACGCCCTTTTCCTCTGGATAATTCGCCATTGAATACGCGCGTATCGTTGTGTCGTTTACTTTAGACACTTTGTTAAAGAGGCCAAAATGTACCCAGTCGCCACGGTATTGTTCTTCAATATCAAAATCCGCGTAGCGCACCTCATGCGGAGGCACCTCTAATTGCACGTAGCCGCCGGCGCGGAAATCAACGCTTTCTCCCGCTGGGATTTCCAGAACGAGTTCCTTAATAAACGTAGCAACGTTGTTGTTAGATAGCACAGTAGTTTCCCACTGCTTCACGCCAAAGAATTCCGGAGCCACCTCTATCTTCATATCCTGCTTAACAGCGACTTGACATGAGAGGCGCCAATTATCTCTGCGCTGGCCACGGGTAAAATGCCCTTCCTCGGTAGGAAGCATCGAGCCACCGCCGTCTAGGATTTGGCATTTGCACTGAGCGCAGGTCCCGCCGCCTCCGCAAGCCGAGGAGAGAAATATGCCTGCATCGGCGAGCGTGTTGAGTAGTTTGCCACCAGCGGGCACGGTCAGTGTTCGATCTGGATCGCCATTGATTTCGATCTGAACATCGCCACTACTGACAAGACGCGCTCGCGCGACGAGAATGAGCGATACAAGTAGCATCACCACGACGGTGAACAACGCCACCCCACCTATAATAGTTGCAAAATCGATCATTTTAGCTTCGCTTAATGAGTTACTTTATCAATGACTAGTACGCAGCGACGGAGCTTTTGGCTCGCCCCGAAATCGACTAGAGCGACACACCGCTCAGCGACATAAAACCTAGCGACATGAGTCCAACCGTAATAAAGGTTATACCAAGCCCACGGAGACCTTCGGGCACATCGCTATACTTCAACTTTTCGCGAATACCCGCGAGAGCGACGATAGCCAGCGCCCAACCGAAACCAGATCCTAGACCAAAGGCGACGCTTTCTGGGAAAGTATAATCGCGTTCGACCATGAACAGAGTCGCGCCCAAAATCGCGCAGTTAACTGTAATCAAGGGTAAGAAAACTCCCAGCGCGCTGTAGAGGGCTGGAACAAATTTATCAAGAAACATTTCGAGTATCTGCACCATCGCGGCGATAACACCGATGTAACAGAGAAAACCGAGAAACGCTAATGACAGGTCTGGCAACCCCATCCAACTAAGTGCACCTTCACGTAGGAGAAGGTTAAAAATCAAGTTATTAACAGGCACCGTGATGACCTGAACCACAACGACAGCAACGCCTAAACCGATAGCAGTCTCAACTTTTTTGGATACCGCAAGAAATGTACACATGCCAAGAAACATCTGAAGAGCCATGTTCTCGATAAATACAGCTTTCACAAACAGACTGAGTAACGCTTCCATTTAGAATGCTCCCTCGCGCGAATGTGCAGCATGCGGTGCAATGCGAAACTCCGCGCTCTCGACCTGCTCTGTTCTCACACTTCTCAACACCCAGACGAATAGACCAATAATAAAGAATGCACTCGGTGCGAGTAGCATCAAACCATTGCCCTGATACCAGCCGCCGTTGCTGACTAGCGGGAGAATTTCGTAGCCGAGCAATGAGCCGGAGCCAAGCAACTCTCTAAAAACCGCAACAACTATAAGTACAAAGCTATAACCTAAGCCATTACCTATACCGTCGAGAAAACTAAGAACCGGCGGATTTTTCATGGCGAACGCCTCAGCACGCCCCATGACTATGCAGTTGGTTATTATGAGGCCGACGAAAACGCTTAAGCTCTTGCTAATTTCGTAAGCGAAAGCCTGTAAGAACTGGTCTACCGCGATCACGAGCGATGCAATGATTGTCATCTGCACGATGATACGAATGCTCGAGGGCATGTAGTTACGGATCATCGAAATGAATAGATTCGAGAATGCGGTCACACTCGTCAGCGCTATACACATTACTAACGTGACGCTCAACTGTGTTGTAACCGCCAGCGCAGAACAGACACCGAGTATCTGCAAGGCGATCGGATTGTTATCAAACAACGGTTTAAAGACGACTTCTTTTGCGCTCGTCATTTAGTTTCCCATTTCCCTCAGCATATTGCTGCTATATCTCATCAAATTCATCATCTAGCCTGACAAACTGGGCTATCTGCGTTTCAACTCTTGCCCTTACTCTTCCGGCTACTCTTGATTTAACGCAGCAAGCGATTGGCTCTGCCTACCGCCTAGCTGTTTAAGAAGCGGCCCAAACGCATCATCACCAAGCCAGTATTGGACTAGATTAGCCACCCCGCGACTAGTTAGCGTTGCTCCAGACAAGCCATCTATCTCGTAGTCACCCATTCCTGCGCCCTTCACGACTGTCAGACCGACAGAGCCATCTTCGGCATAGACCTTTTTTCCCGGCCATAACGCTGTCCAACGCGGGTTGCGGACTTCGGCTCCAAGCCCTGGCGTCTCTTTTAACTCGTAAAACGCGAGCCCTTTGACTGTATTAGCGTCACCTTCAAGCGCCATAAACCCGTAAAGAATCCCCCAAAGCCCATAGCCACTTACAGGCAGCACGATCGTATCGAGTTCATTCTCGCCGTCGCCTTCCATTAGATAGACCATCTGATAGAGCGCGCGCCGTTTAACGTCGGCGAGATCTTCGTCGCTTGTTAATGCCTCTGACAGTGCAGGGTCAGTAACGACCTTTCTCTGATCATAACTAGCAATATCAATTCCCAATTCGGTTGCCTCTTGAGCATCGAGGAAACGGCCGGCGTTAATATCTACAAGCCTTGGTGTAAAACGGCTAAACAACTCGGCAATATCGCTATCGCTATGAATTGAAGGATCATAAAGTCCTGCAGCGCTGAGAATGTTCTTGTTGCGGTCGAGTATCCTGTTCTCATCTTGCATCGGCTTGAGGATCACCGCCGTGCCGGACACGAGAATCGAGCAAACTACGCACAAGAAAAAAGCGACAACTAGGGTTTTTGAGACTGTATCTTTAGATGACACCGCGCGAGCGCCTCCTGTTGATGTTGGCTCTAACGACACTGAAATCGATCAGTGGCGCAAAAAGGTTAGCGAACAAAATGGCGAGCATAATGCCCTCAGGGTAAGCAGGATTTACGACTCGGATAATTATGGTCATAAAGCCGATGAGCGCTCCGTAGAACCACTTACCGGTATTCGTCATCGATGACGACACTGGGTCTGTAGCCATGTAAACCATGCCAAAAGCAAAGCCGCCTACAACTGCGTGCCAGTACCAAGGCGTAGCGAAATGTGGATTGGTATCTGAACCAATGACGTTAAATAGCGTTGCCGTGGCCGCCATGCCAAGAAAAACGCCAACCATTGTGCGCCACGAGGCAATTCGAGTAATTAGTAGCAGCGCACCACCAAGCAGAATGGCGAAGGTGGAGGTCTCCCCGATCGATCCCTGCATCTGCCCAAAGAACGCATCACTCCACGTCAGTACTTCTCCGGTCGCAGCGGCGATCACCGGTAGACCATCTGAGGCCATTTGACTGAGAGCGGTCGCACCGCTAAATCCATCTACTGCAGTCCACACAGAGTCGCCTGACATCTGCGGCGCGTAGGCGAAATAAAGAAAGGCGCGAGCAGTGAGAGCAGGATTCAGGAAATTTTTCCCAGTGCCTCCAAACACTTCTTTACCGATCACGATACCAAAGCTTATCCCAAGCGCTGCCTGCCAGAGAGGAATATCTGGCGGCAAGATGAGGGTAAATAGAATAGAGGTGACGAAAAAGCCTTCGTTGATCTCGTGTTTGCGCTTGATGGCGAAAAGCACTTCCCAAAATCCACCCACGACGAAAACAACGAAATAAATGGGCACATAGTGCGCTGCGCCGTAGATCATATTGTCCCAGAGACTCTCAGGGTTATGTCCGGCGACAAGCGAGATGATCGCCTCATGCCAGTCGCCCGTTCCTGCGAGTCCTAAATTGAGAATAGCGCTATTTGCTTGGTAGCCAAGATTTGCCATGCCATAGAACATAGGGAAAAAAGCAGCGATCCAGACCGTAATCATCACCCGCTTAAGGTCAATGCCATCCCTTACGTGAGGCTGCGAGACCGTAATCTTGCTTGGGCTGTAGAAGATCGTGTCAACGGCTTCATACAATGCGTAGAACTTGCTAAAGCGCCCACCTTCATGAAAGTGTGGCTCGAGGTCGTCTAGTACTCGTCTTAATCCCATCAGTATTCCACTAAGAGCAAACCGTAATTAGCAGCGAGGCTGCCGTTGCATATGCGCTAGCCGCGCGGCTAGGCTTCTTTCTCGATGCGCGTAAGGTTATCGCGCAGCAAAGTTCCGTACTCGTATTTACCCGGACAGACATAACTGCAGAGCGCGAGATCTTCTTCATCTAATTCGAGCGCGCCGAGACTTATCGCCGATTCAATATCACCTACAATAAGTGCACGCAGCAGCTGTGTCGGCAGAATATCGAGCGGCATGACCTTCTCATAGGCGCCGATTGGCACCATCGCTCTGTCGCTACCCTGGGTGCTGCTACTCAAAGGCAGCGGTCCCGATTTGAAGAAACTGCTGATATAGATTCCCATAACCGAGTGTCTATTTTTGCCGGGTGAGAGGTAGCCCAAAAGCGGCCGATCTCGTCCTTCTCTTATCACCGTAACCTGAGAGTGATAGCGACCGAGAAACGCTTCGCTTCCCTCAGCCTTGCGACCCCCTAAAACGGATCCCGAGATAACGCGATTATCATTACCCTTTAGCTCTCCGGCGCACAGCTCATCCAAGTTAACACCCAAACGTGAACGAATGAGACGTGGCGCGGTCACCTGCGGCCCGGCAAGCGAAATAACGCGACTCGTATCAAGCACACCTGTCGCGAAAAGTTTACCGACGGCGATAACATCTTGATAGTTGATATAAGCAACCTGCTTCGACACCCCAGCCGGCGACAGGGTATGAATATGCGTTCCACTTAACCCTGCAGGATGAGGCCCTGAAAATTCTTCAACCCGCACGCTCGCATTGAGTTTGCAGCCGGCGATTAATGCTTTTACCGAGGCATCGAGACACAAGAAGGTCTCTCCGGCGGGGATTTTCGACAGAATATTTACTCCGCGTGCAAAATCATCGATTCTTTCGGTTATGACGACGGAGGGGTGCGCTGCAAGAGGGTTGGTATCCATACCATTGATAAACAGAGATACCGGTTGCTCACTTGGTTTCGGCACTTTGCTGAATGGACGAACACGGAGTGCTGTCCAAAGACCTGACTGGACGAGATCCTCTACAACTTGATCACGACTTAGCGACGGGAATTCAGCGGAGGTGTAAGACCTCAACTCCACCTGCTCATCGCCATCGAGTTCGATCACAAGAGAGAGCAGACGCCTCTGGTAGCCTCGATTTATCGCACTGACCACACCAGATCCAGGTGAGGTGTATATGACCTCTGGGTTTTTCTTGTCGCTAAACAGGGGTTGGCCCAGCTTGACTCGGTCGCCCTCGGCGACGAGCATAGTTGGCTTCATTCCGATGTAGTCTTCACCTAAGAGGGCGAGCGATCTTGGCGCTTGCACACCCGCTATGACTTGCTCTGGAGCGCCCGCGAGTGGCAATTGCATACCGCGTTTAATTCTATTCATCGCCTAAGTATCGCCTTTTCTTCAAGAGTGAGCTCCGCGCCCGTAGGTCAGCCCACCTATCCCTACTGTCTCACGCCGCTTGCCAATCGGCGTTCGCACCCTTGGGGGCGCAATCGCACACTACGCGAAAAAATTAGGATCGGATGTCGAAATCAAAACATTCACGTCTTAGACTGCGGCTATCACGTACTAATATCACGCACCGTTATTACGCATTTAAGCTGCGAGAATTCAGTGAATTTGGGCGGGGCGAATTATAGACTTAAACGAATGGAATTTCTAGTAAAAACAAGGGCAGGAGAGAATTGAAATAAACGCCGTGAATTGCGATTCACGGCGTTTCCCAGGGGATCTTCAGTTGAAGCTACTCTTCGACAGGATAATATTGATATTTAACGCCGGCCATCTTGTAAACCATTCGCCCTACCTGACAGCAGTAGCCAAATTCATTGTCATACCAAAGATAGAGCACAACGTTGTTACCGCTGACGATAGTGGCATTCGAATCAACCACCCCTGCTTCGCGCGTACCCACGAAATCGCTAGACACGGCGTCGGGGGATTCAGTGTAACTAATTTGGTTCTGCAACTTGGAATGCAAGGCGATATCACGGAGGAACTCGTTTAACTCCTCTTTGGTCGTCGCATTGTCGAGCGTGAGATTCAGTATCGCCATCGAGACGTTGGGAATTGGAACGCGTATAGCGTTGCCAGTAAGCTTTCCCTCGAGTTCAGGCACGGCCTTGACGACCGCTTTCGCTGCGCCTGTTTCGGTCAACACCATATTTAATGCGGCGCTTCTCCCACGGCGGCTACCTTTGTGGTAGTTATCGATCAGATTTTGATCATTGGTGTAAGCATGAACGGTTTCGACGTGACCATGTGTAATGCCGAAACGGTCGTTCACAACCTTAAGCACAGGCGCTATGGCGTTAGTCGTACAAGATGCTGCTGTAATAATTTTGTCGTCAGGCGTGATCTGATCGTCATTGATTCCATAGACTATGTTCTTAATTTCGCCCTTACCGGGTGCCGTTAGAATAACCTTAGCCGCGCCCTTAGCGTTGAGATGCCGAGACAAACCCGCTTCGTCCCGCCACATGCCAGTGTTGTCGATAATCAAGGCGTCATCGATACCGTAATCATTATAGTTAATCTCCTCTGGGGAGTTTGCGTAAATTACCCGAATCTCGTTGCCGTTCGCGATAAGCATGTTGCGCTCATGGTCAACCCGGAGGGTGCCTTGAAAAGTGCCATGTACAGAGTCGTTGGTGAATAAATTGGCGCGCTTGTCGAGATCTCCCTCACCTCCCGGCCTCACCACGATCGCCTTAAGACGCATGACCTCGCCGTTGCTCGTACGCTCGATAAGCAGCCTCGCCATCAGGCGACCAATACGACCGAAGCCATAGAGCACAACGTCTTGCGACTTCGGCACTGGCTTTTCGTTCACGCCGTCTAGATAGCCTAGTTCATCTTTGACGAAGTCGCTTACTGACACAGCATCTGCGCCCTTATCGGCGACGTGCTCCATATAGCGGACAGTGAGTTTGCCGAGATCTATTTGAGCATTCCAAAGGTCAAGTTTTGCAAGCTCCATCAGCATCGGATGCGATTCGAATTCAGACATTTCGTTACGCTCGACTTGGCGCACGAATCGATGCGACTTCATGATGAAGGTCACCGAGCGGTTATGCAGAGGACGGCCGTAGATAAAAACACCTACGTTGCGCTGGCTAAAGAGCCTACCGATCACAGGGATCATTTCCTGCACTAAAGCTTCACGCTGTTTCCAGTCGCCAAAATAGTCGTCTACGCTAGGACGGTTCACGAAATCCCCTTTCTCTAAGTGGCGCAACACCGAAATCGAGCGTTTAGCACGTCGATGCGGCGCATGAAGTCACCGTTAACGGTGAATTTAACCTCTGTCAATCGCGCGACCGCTCGCACAAGGAGGCTGTTTTGAAGGGCGCTATTATCAGAGTTATAACCCGCTAGTGCAAGAAACAAGCCCGAAACTGAGCTATACTTACTGTTCGCTAGTCGCCCGGCCGCAGCCATGAATCCATTCAATCCTCCACTCCCCCGCGATGCGTATCAAACCCAGTATTGGAGTGATGCGCATGGCAGTACCCGCAGTCTTGCTATTGCCCAAGCTGCATCAGAGGCTCTTGGGCCAGTAGTTGTCATCTGTGAAAACAATGAGAGTGTCGAGGAGCTTAGGCGCGAATTGCGTTATTTCAGCTCGGTTTACCCAGCACTTAAACTTTTCACATTGCCCGACTGGGAGACGCTTCCCTACGATAATTTTTCACCCCATCAAGACATCGTTTCTGATCGGTTGAGTGCGCTTTTTCATCTCCCCGCGCTCGAGCGCGGCATTTTAGTTGTCTCGATAACGAGCTTGATGCATAAGTTGCCGCCTAAGCACTACGTGCTCGCGAACACACTTAAACTCAAGATTGGTCAGAAGCTCGATATCAATCGCTTACGCGAACAGCTCGTCTCTGCCGGCTACCAGAGTGTCGACGCAGTTTACGAGCACGGAGAGTTCGCAGTGAGGGGTTCCATAATTGATCTCTTCCCGATGGGGAGCAAGCAGCCCTTCAGAATAGATTTGTGGGACGATGAAATTGAAACGCTGCGCCTTTTCGATCCCGAGACACAGCTGTCTCAAGGCAAAATCGATGAAATTAGGCTGTTACCGGGGCGCGAGTATCCACTCGACGAGCCGGGTGTCACCAAATTTCGTAACGCGTTTCGTGATCGCTTTGATGTAGATGTACGTCAGGTGCCTCTTTACCAAGATGTGAGCGAGAGCATCGCGTCGCCAGGACTCGAATACTATTTGGCGCTCTTTTTTGATGAATTAAATTCAGTTTTCGATTACCTGCCAGACTCCACAACACTTTGTCGCCTCGGAAGACTCAAAGACGCCGGTGACAGTTTTTGGCTCGACATAGAATCACGCTACGATGAGCGCCAGTTCGATCGTCAACGCCCTATTCTCAGCCCCGCTGAAAGTTTCATTCAGGTAGATGAACTGCTTCGTGAGTTCAAGCGCTTCAGACAAATTGAGTTTAGGCAAGATCCTGCCGCCTACAGCCTCGGAAGTTCACCTCTACCCGCGTTGTCGAGCGACAGTTCTCTAAAGATGCCCTTCGCCGCACTTTTGCAATTCTTAGCCGAGCGCCCTGAACAACGAATATTGTTTTGTGCGGAGAGCGCCGGACGGCGCGAAACGCTTGTTGAGGTACTAAAACAAATTAGCTTAAGGCCGAAGCAGTTCGACCATTGGCAGGACTTTATCGATTCGGATGAACCGCTCGGTATCGCCATTGCACCGCTCGATCATGGGCTATGGCTAGAAGACCAGCAGCTGCTCCTAGTTACCGAAGCGCAATTATTCGGCAATCGAATTGCACAGCGCAGGCGTAGGCGTGCGACTCAGAGCAATACAGATTTCATTGTTAAAAGCCTGACCGAGCTTCGACTCAACGATGCGGTCGTCCATATCGACCACGGCGTTGGTCGATACCGCGGCCTCGAGACCATTGTAACTGACGGTCAAGCCACCGAATTTCTGATGCTCGAATATGCCAACGAGGCAAAACTCTACGTTCCTGTCGCGTCGTTACACCTTATCAGTCGTTATAGCGGCGGCGAAGACGGCGCGCCGCTAAACACGCTTGGCACCGACCAGTGGGCAAAAGCCAAGCGTAAAGCTGCGGAGAAAATTCGCGACGTGGCAGCCGAGTTGCTAGACATTTACGCCCAGCGCGAGGCGAAAAAAGGCTACACCTATAAAGTAACGAACATCGACTACGACAAATTTGCGTCGAGCTTCCCTTTCGAAGAAACCGCCGACCAAGAAACGGCTATCGATGCAGTTATCAACGATATGGCGCTACCGCGCGCCATGGATAGACTCGTCTGTGGTGACGTTGGATTCGGTAAAACCGAAGTAGCCATGCGTGCCGCGTTTATTGCAGTTCAGAATAATAAACAGGTCGCCCTACTCGTCCCAACTACGCTTCTGGCGCAGCAACACTATGAGAGCCTTAGGGATCGGTTCGCCGACTGGCCCGTTGAGGTCGATGTGATAAGTCGCTTCAAGACTCCCTCCGAGCAGAATGCGGTTCTCGAGAGGGTAGCAGCGGGTAAAGTTGATATTCTCGTCGGTACACACCGACTCCTAAATAATCAAATAAAGTACGCCGACCTCGGGTTGCTGATTATTGACGAGGAACACCGGTTCGGCGTGCGCCAGAAAGAAAAGCTCAAAGAGCTACGCGCAAATGTTGATATACTGACTCTCACTGCCACGCCAATCCCTCGTACGCTCAATATGAGTCTCGCCGGTATCCGCGATCTTTCATTAATCGTAACGCCGCCGTCGAAGCGTCTCTCAGTCAAAACATTTGTAAGGGAAACCCAGGATAGCCTAATAAAGGAAGCTGTCTCGCGCGAACTTCTGCGCGGCGGACAGGTGTTCTACCTCCACAATGAAGTGAAGTCGATTGAACGCACCGCTGCACACCTGCAAGAAATCGTTCCACAGGCGCGGATCGCGATCGCCCACGGGCAGATGGCAGAGCGAGAGCTCGAGAAAGTAATGGCTGACTTCTATCATAAGAAGTTCAACATCTTGCTCTGCACGACAATCATCGAGACTGGCATCGACATTCCTAGTGCCAATACGATTGTGATCGATCGTGCCGATAAATTTGGTCTTGCGCAGCTTCATCAATTGCGAGGTCGCGTCGGGCGCTCGCATCACCAAGCGTATGCCTATTTACTGCTGCCCACCCAAACCAAACTCACGCCAGACGCGCAGAAGAGAATCGATGCGATTCAAGCAGCCTCAGATCTTGGTGCGGGCTTCACCCTCGCTAGTCACGATCTCGAGATTCGCGGCGCTGGCGAACTTCTCGGCGACGAGCAAAGCGGCCACCTGCAAAAAATAGGCTTCACCCTCTTCACTGAGATGTTGGAAGAAGCGGTCGCTGCTATCAAGGATGGTCGGGCACCTAGCATTGACCTTGAAACAAGCAAGGCAGTAGATATCAATCTACGAATCCCCGCGCTCATCCCAGACGAATATCTGCCTGATGTGCATATCCGGCTGATTATGTACAAACGTATCTCGGCTTGTAAGAATGCGGAGGAGCTGCGTGAACTGCAGGTAGAGATGATTGATCGCTTTGGCATGCTGCCTAAACCCTTACAGCTTCTCTTTAGAGTGACGCAGCTTAAACTAGCGGCTCAGAATTTCGGCATCAGTAAAATCGATGCCAATGCGGTATCCGGACGATTCGAATTTCGAGCAGACACCAAAGTCGACGGTCTCTGCCTTATCGAGCTTGTACAACAGCAGCCTCAGCTGTTTAAATTTAGCGGCCCTAATCAATTGAATTTCACCCACAATGCAGAAATGCCCGATGACAAGCTGGACTTTATCGACGCCGTACTCGCGAGGCTTCGCCTCGATGAGTAAGCGAAGGTGGCCGCTAAAAGGCAGTGCAGTAAAAAAAATAGTTGCGATCTGCTTAACGCTCGCCTCATTCTCCGGCAGTGCGCAGAATGAGCGCTGGTTCACTTTCGAGGTCTCTGTCTTCAGCAACGAATTGGCGAGCGACCGAGGACAGGAGTCACCCATAGCAAAAGCGGATGCCACTCTCAAAGGCACCCCTGTGAAGTCCCTTATTCAGTTTTTCGATCTCTTAAATCTCGCGCAATGGCCTATCGGGACCTCTGGAGACAATCAGGCCACGGCGAATTTGGCAGTGCCGCGCACCCCCGTACTGCGTCCTCTTGCTGAAGGAGAAAAAAGTTATAAGTTCACCGACCTTGCGCGCGACCCATTTATCAAGCTCTCTTCGAGTGCTAGCGACTTTCAACAAACGAATCGCGCGCTCGAGCGGTCCCCCGATTATCGTTTGCTGACACATGCCGTATGGCGGCAGCCTCTAGTCGACGAGGGAAAGTCTGTGCCGATCAAGTTCTCTGGAGGCAGGCAGCGCGGCGGGAGCTTCGAGCTGGAGGGGACCCTCGATTTATATTTCAATGCCCGCCGCGATCGTATAGTCGTAGATACCAATTTTACACTCGAAGCCGACCTTTCCGGTGATCGCGTCTTTCAGCACAAACAGTCGCGCGAACTTAGAAGCGGCGAGTTTCACTATCTAGACAGCCCTGCAATCGGCGTGATTATCCTGGCTCAGCCCTACGAAATGCCCCAACCAGATTCAGAGTAGGCCTCAGCTAGGCTTGATAACCTCACGAATTAGGGCATGCAAAAAAGGCGAAACGGTATCGATAACCGAATAAATCTCGTCGAGTGTAATGATGTCCTGCGTGATACCCGCCGCCCAGTTAACGACCAATCCAATCGATGCGTAATCCAGACCTGCCTCACGCGCAAGCGCCGCCTCTGGCATGCCTGTCATACCAACCATCGTACATCCGTCTGACCGAAGCCTCGTAATTTCAGCATTGGTCTCGAGCCTCGGACCCTGCGTACATCCGTAAACACCACCATCGATGACTAGAAAGGGCTCTCGCAGGGGTGCATTAGCGCGCGCAGCTGCATCGAGTAACATCTCCCTTAATTTTCGCGAATACGGCTCACCAAAATCGATATGTACAACACCGTCCAGATTATCCTCATAGAACGAGGTAGCGCGGCCATAGCTATAATCGATGATTTGCGTCGGAATAGCGATGCTGCCAGGACAAAGCTGTGGGTCAATACCACCGACCGCATTCATCGCGACCACCTGCGTCGCGCCCGCAAGACGCAGCGCGTCAATATTAGCTCGATAATTTATCCTGTGCGGCGGCACCACATGCCCGTCGCCGTGACGCGGAATGAACAGCAGCTCAATACCTGAGTAGGAAAAAACACTGACTTCGACCGCGGTTTCTGAATAACAGGTTGCAACTCCCTCTTTTCGGGAAAGCTGAAAACCCTCTATCCCGTCGAGCGTGTTTAGACCTGTACCGCCAATTAGCGCTAACATTAACTTTCTCCATCATGATCGAACGCGCAAGTTACGCTTACTTTCAGAGGTGTTCAAGCGAATCTGTTTTTGCGAAGGTAGCAGTTGGGGAAATGGGAAAGAGAGCAATGATCCTACGTTTCATTGATAGCCTGCTAAGAGAGCACCTGATCTGGTGTTCGTGGTTGCCGCGCAGGATTCGCCGAAAACTCGCAAAACGGCTAATCAGGAAGGACTATGAACACGGGATTGATACGGCAAAGAGTAGTAACAATACACTCGTTTTTAATACGTTAATTAATGGTATCGACTATAGGGGCACTCTACACGATGCAATCGACTTCGACATTTATTTTTACGGGGCTTTCGAGAAACCCTTAGCAAATTTTCTCATCGAGACAGCGCTAGCCTTGCGCGCGAAAACCGCGTTTGCGGAGAACAAAGATGCAATAACCTTCTGGGATGTCGGCGCCAATTCCGGACAGCACTCGTTACTTCTCTCACGCTATGTAGAAACCGTCCATGCGTTCGAGCCCTACCCTGAAATAGCAAATTTATTTGAGAACAATATCAGTCGCAATCAGCTAAAGAATATAGCTCTTCATCGCATTGGCTTAGGTGATCGCGATACATCACTGCCCTTTTACGCCCCCCGGGGGAGTAACCGCGGCATCGGTTCTTTCGACCAAGCAAGCATAGCAAAAGGTAATCAGCTAGCAGGTGACATTTCAGTACGCGCAGGCGACGGCCTCGACACGCTCCAGAAACCCACTCTAATCAAAATAGACGTCGAAGGCGTTGAGAAAAGCGTGTTGATAGGACTAAAGGAAACACTCACCTGCAGCCGACCAGTTATCGTGCTCGAGGTCAGTTACGGCGGGGAATACAGCTTTGCCTCACGGCTCGATCTGTTGGCGTGCCTGCCGAGTGATTACCGCCTTTTCGCTTTTGACAGAAGGCACGGCGATGGTCGCAAAGCACGAAGACGCAATGCTCTCGCGAAATGGAACGGACTCTTCAGTCTCAAGCCATTTATTGACTGGCGAGAAGACAGCCAGGATGACCTAATCGCCTGTCCCGAGGAATTCATAGCAAAGCTTCCTATGCGAAATTCCCACTCTGTTATTTAATTAGCGAAAGCCTTTAATTTTGTGCATCTGCCTCAATAAAGCACGATGATAGAATGGTTGTAGTGGCACGCTGACTTACAGCAGAGTACAGCAGAGTACAGCAGCAAAGCGACTCAGCCAATTCTAGACATTCTCACAAGCCAAGGAGCTATTCATGCAGCGCATCATATTGTTTATCCTCACCAATCTAGCTGTGATGTTGGTATTGAGCATTGTGCTAGCCATCCTAATGCCAGCGCTCGGACTAAATTCTTCTAGCAATATGGGCTTGCTGGTCATAAGCGGCGTATTCGGCATGGGCGGCTCTATTATTTCTCTCCTAATGTCCAAGTGGGTAGCAAAGCGTAGCGTAGGTGCGAGAGTCATCGAACAGCCTGTAAATGAGCACGAGCGCTGGCTTGTTAGCACCGTCGAGAGCCAAGCACGCCAAGCAGGGATTGGAACGCCGGAGGTCGCCGTTTATGATTCGCCAGAAATCAACGCGTTTGCAACCGGTGCTAGCAGAAACAACGCGCTAGTTGCCGTCAGCACTGGATTACTTCGAAGTATGACTCGGGAGGAAGCCGAAGCTGTGCTCGCCCACGAAGTAAGTCATATTGCTAACGGCGATATGATAACGCTGACGCTGATACAAGGTGTCTTAAATACATTCGTCTTTTTCTTCGCGCGCATTGCAGCAAGCGCAATTAACCGTGGGAGTAACAATCAATTCGTTTACTTTATGACAGTGATGGCGTTTCAGATGGTCTTCGGAATGCTCGCAAGCATCATTGTTATGTGGTTTTCACGACAGCGCGAATTCCGCGCCGATGCGGGTGGCGCTAGCCTTGCGGGAAAGCAAAAAATGATCGCAGCGCTAGAAAGGCTTCAATCGAATCAGTCAGCAGGTAAAATCGAGGGCGAACTCGACGGTCAGCTTACTGCGTTTGGGATAAGCGGTGGGCGCGGCATGGGATCGCTGTTCATGAGTCATCCGCCGCTGCAGACTCGAATCGATGCGCTTCGTGGTCGAACAATTTAACCATCGCCGCCTCTATCCGGAAAAGATCGAGCGCGGGCGTGAGATAGCCCAAGGGGAGGATACGTGCAACCCAAAATCATCGCGATTGCAGGCCCCTCTGGATCAGGCAAAAGCCTTCTGACCCGCAGACTTCGTACTGCGTTACTGCACGACACATCTCTTGCAGAACGGGCATTACGCGTCGCTGTAGTGCAGGAAGATGCCTACTATCATAGTCAAGCGCATCTTACGCTCGACGAACGCGCGGTGCTCAACTTCGACCATCCTGATGCGCTTGATCACGCGCTGCTAGAACGCGATCTACTTAGTCTCAAAGCTCGCCAAGCCGTTAACATCCCGATTTACGACTATGCGAGCCACACTCGCGCCCTGCGCTCAGAGGCACTGAAACCTGCAGATGTGATACTTGTTGAGGGTTGCCTACTTCTCAGTCAGTCACGCATTCGCGCTACCTTAGATCTTAGCCTGTTTGTCGATGCAGATCTCGCCGTCTGCCTACAAAGACGCGTCGTACGTGACACTCAAGAACGTGGGCGAACCGAAGAATCTGTGCATTCACAGTTCGAATCTACGGTCCGACCCATGTATCATGCGTTCGTCGCGCCGTCCAAGGCGCACGCGGATTTAGTTATTAGCGGCGAGGAGGATCCTGCACTTGCCGTCTCTGCCGCAAAAAACAGAATTATGACACTGCTGTTATCCTGAAGGTCGAGCATTAGGGGCATTGAGCCCACCTATAACTCACGTAAACGCGATAGTAGGCAGTTGGGCCAGCGAGTAACGCGATAACGATTCATAACAGAGCCGCGATTGAGCTTGGGCGGGCTGAGACAAAGAGACTACACTATGGGCGCACTAATCAGCCTCGTTGGCATTGCTGTTCTGTTTACGGTTGCCTTCCTCACATCAACGAATCGCAGAGAAATTAATTGGCGAACAGTTGGCCTTGCGTTACTCCTGCAATTTTCGCTTGGAGGCATCGTTCTCTACCTGCCAATAGGCGTTTCGCTTTTGACAGCCATATCAGACGCAGTCACTAGCGTTCTGGGTAATGCGCAAGACGGCATCGCTTTTGTGTTCGGACCCATCGGTGCGTTTGAGATGGGTTTTATCTTTGCTTTTCACGTACTGCCCGTAATCGTTTTCTTTTCAGCCCTAGTCTCAGTTCTCTATTATCTAGGAATAATGGGCTGGGTCATTCGTGTCATCGGCGGCGCCCTTCAAAAGCTACTCGGGACAAGCAAGGCAGAATCGATGTCAGCGACCGCGAACATCTTTGTTGGGCAAACCGAAGCGCCACTCGTGGTGAAGCCTTACATACCTAATATGACGCGTTCTGAACTATTCGCTGTAATGGTTGGCGGCATGGCCACAGTCGCAGGCTCTGTTTTAGCAGGTTATGTCCTGCTCGGTGTGGAGCTTCGATATTTGCTTGCGGCCAGCTTTATGGCGGCGCCGGGCGGCTTTCTCATGGCCAAAATGATGATCCCAGAGACAGAGGACTTCGTTGAGGACAGCGAAGAAATCGAATTGGAATTCGATGAACATGTCAACGTCATCGATGCTGCGGCTGCCGGTGCGAGCAGCGGCATGGGGCTAGCGCTCAACGTTGGGGCGATGGTGTTGGCATTCGTCGGCCTCATTGCTTTGATCAATGCGATACTCGCTTGGCTTGGAGGCCTGATAGGTTTTGAATCGCTCTCGCTTCAGTTGCTGATGGGGTATGCATTCCAACCTCTAGCCTTCTTACTCGGTATCCCTTGGGAAGAAACCAACCTAGCCGGCAGCCTGATAGGTCAAAAACTCGTTTTTAACGAGTTTGTAGCCTTTGTCGCATTAACCGAACAGATGGACTCGCTGAGCGCCCACTCCCAGGCCGTTGTCACCTTCGCGCTCTGCGGTTTCGCTAATTTTTCGTCAATTGGGATTATGCTAGGCGGGCTGGGTACAATGGCACCGACTCGGCGCTCGGATGTCGCAGAACTCGGTATCAGGGCAGTATTTGCAGGCTTTTTAGCGAACCTTATGTCTGGCGCAATCGCCAGCTTTTTCCTCTCTCTCGTCTGAACCCTGAGTAATTCAGCCGGCAAATTCTAAAGAGCGCCGACAGGCGCACAATTTTTCTGTGGAAGAGATAGAGAATTAGACGAGGCCAATTTCGCGCAGGCGCTGCTGCAAAAACTCACCGGCACTAATCGGTGGATATTTCGGACCGCCCTCACCCTCACACTGGGGAAGGCAATCGAGACGTGCGGCGCTGTGCGGATGCAGGAAGAATGGCATCGAGTATCGAGAGCTATTTTGCACCGATGGATTAACAACGCGATGAACTGTCGAAGGAAAGACATCATTTGTTAGTCGCGACATCATATCGCCAGTGTCTAAAACTATCTCGTCGCTAGTGCTGGCGACTGGAATCCATTCTCCCTCTTTACCCAGCAACTCCAACCCCGAATCCGTTGCGCCGAGTAAGAGCGTGATCAGATTTATATCAGCATGAGGTGCAGCGCGCATCGATTGAGAGGTATCCATTCCTTCGACGGCAGGGTAATGCAGGAGACGATAGACAGAATTCCCGTCTTCAACCATGTTGTCGAAAAAACCGGGGGCTAATCCCAAAGGCCCCGTCAATGCCCCCAGCATCAATTTACCCAATGCCTCGAGCTGCGCATAGATGCTTAACATATGTGCCTTAAATTCTGGGAGCTCCTCAGGCCAACGATTTGGTTCATAGATGCCGAAATAAGTGCTCGTGGGCGCAAGCTCTTGACCCACATGCCAGAACTCTTTGAGATCTGAATGAGGATTTCCTGCCGCATTTTCTCGGCCGAAGGCCGTGTACCCACGCGCACCACCGCTGCCGCTATCGTATTTAAGTTTTGTCTCCACAGGCAACGCAAAAAAAGCCTTTATGAGAGCATAGGCCTTTTCTAAGTCTGCTTTAGCTATCCCATGGTCGCGGAGCACTACAAAACCGCAATCGGTTAATCCCTCATAGAGATCGGCAACAAAAGTTTCTCGATCTTTTTCTAGATCGTGAACGCTTAGGTGTTTAATTGCGGTTGACATCACTGAGGGCTCGCTGCGAACAAACAAAGACGGTGAAAACGGCCTTAATTCTACTGCTTTGACAGGTAGATTACGAACACCACGCCTGCCTCTACAGCAAAAATAATTTATTGCTGTGCCGTGGGCTCAGGTGTCTCTCCCCAGAGTACCTCCTGATTCATACTGATGCCGTAGTAATTTGCTAGCGCGACTTGGTGATTGAGCTCCGCCTGCCATCGCCTCAGCTGAGCTTCTCCCAGGCTGCGTTCGCGGACATTAAGCAAGAAGTAATCGCTATTTCCTGCTTCAAACCGACGCAGTTCCGCCTCAGCGAGACGCTGTGCAACAGCAAGTTCACGCAGAGCGACTTCCTTGAGCTCTGTCGTTGCACGCAAATTAACAAGCGACAAACGCAAATCCCTTTTTACCTCATCAATCAGCAACCTTAACTCGTAACCTACGCCGGTTAAGCGAGCATCAGCCGATGCAGCGCGGCCACGCGCGGTGCGAATGGCTAGCGGAATACTAAAGGAAATGTCGTTTTTGGCAATCGATATGCGCGCTAACAAGGCGATCGGTCTCTTCAATAGCAATGGTGGGATGGAGAGTCGTCCGATAAGACTCGTTCGTTACGGCGAGGGACCGCAGCCATGAAGCAGTATCATATTTAGCTTGCGAGAGGCTAAAGGCAGAATTGATCGCTGCCCAGCCCCAAACTCGCCAGATTAGCCAAATTAGGACAATGAGCGCGAGGCAGTAGAGCATGAAGTAAAAGTGATAGAACGAGACCACGGTAAAGCCAATAATTGCCTG
>JAFMKB010000095.1 GCA_017853205.1 Gammaproteobacteria bacterium | reverse complement strand
TACAGGAGTAATCGCAGGAAAAGCGACAGGCAAATGAATATGATCGATCGAGAGTTAGATATACAAACACACGATGGGGCTATGAATACCTTTATTACCCATCCAGAAGAGGGCGGTCCTCATCCTGTCGTTCTGTTGCTAATGGATGCGCCAGGAAAACGCGAAGAACTGCATACGATGGCGACCAGATTAGGGACTGCGGGCTACTATGTGATGGTGCCGAATTTATACTATCGCCGTGTTCGAGAATACATTCTGGCTAACTCCACTAGAGAGGAGATGTATGAGCACATGAATTCGCTGAGTAATGAGATGGTATGCAAAGATATTGTCGAGCTATTGAGAATAGCTGATAGTGATTCAGCGGCGAAGCAAGGCAAAGTAGGCTGCGTTGGTTATTGTATGAGTGGCCCTTTCGCTTTTGCCGCGGCAGCGAAGCTAAATCATCGTATTGCTGCGGCCGCTTCATTTCATGGGATCCGACTCTTCACTGATGCGCCCGACTCACCTCACCTCGATGCAGATAAAATAAATGGTGAGATTTATTTCGGCTGTGCTGAGACAGATGATTACGCGCCAAAGGCGATGATTGATGCTCTCGATCACTATTTAGCAGAGAAAAACACTAATTATCGAATCGAGTGGTACCCTGGCACCGAGCATGGTTTCGTATTCCCTGGGCGAATAGGGAAATATAACGAAGTATCCGCTGAACGGCACTGGGAAAGACTTTTGGCGCTCTTTAACCGCTGGCTTTAACTGCCATGCTGCCTGACTATCGAGAATCAAACTCGATTAGCTCCGCTGAGGTAGTCGCTGCTACTGAGTAATATACCCATCTGGAGAATAACGAATTGCACTCGGAAAGCTAAGAGTTTCTATAATCGAATGCCCAACAAAAATAGCCTCTTCCTCTTTGCGTTGACTGCCATACGCGCGCATAAAATTGCTTTCCTCGGCTTTGCTAGGAATTCCACCGCTTAGGGCAAGTTGAATTATCTTGGCAACTTCATTTGGTTTTTCACGCTGTGGATAGTGCCCTGCAGTAGGGAGTAACCAATAGGTGCTTTCAGCATCTCTGTCATTTAGATAAGTATTCCAAACGTGATTAGAAATCCTTACAGGATTAATGTCGTCGAGCAGTCCCCAAAGGTATGCGACAGGGATATCGCTTCGAGACAAGTTGTTAAGCCAGCGTAATTCGTTTTCTGCGCGCTCTAAAAGATATCGAGCTACATGGATGAGTGCGCTGTCTCCATCTTTAAATTTGAAAATATCTGCGTAGGCGATCGCCTCCGGATCTCCTTGGGTCATTCTAGGTACTGATTTTCGAGCTTGAATGAGTGCATTACCGCGGGCTGGGTCTAATAAAGCGGTTTGCATCGGCATTAGGTTAGCAAGTGGTAAGAACATGCCGCTGTTAGATAAAAAGTGGTAGTTAATTCTATATTCCGCGGGCTTTGTGTCGAGATAGTGACCAAGAAATGCGAGGCCAATACTGACGCCTCTGTCATGAGTATAAAGAGCGAAATCATTAAATTTGATTATATTTTTTACGAAATAATCCAAAATTTCGGCATTCTCTTCCAACATATAGCTGAAATTAGGCACGGGTTTATCCGAGAAACCTGAGCCGGGGAAGTCTAGAACAGCGATGTGAAAATCGTTTTCCAACAGTGGAACTAATTTGTAGAAGTCGAAGCTCGAATTAGGAAAACCATGAATCATGAGTAATTGCGGTTTGTCCGTGCTGCCGAAGGTGCGATAGAAGACATCAACCTTAGCCTGCTGATTATTTTTTGTCGTTGAAGTCCACTCGAAATAGTCTCCGCCTTCAAACCAGGCTTCTGCTAGGTCTGAATGAAATACAAAATCAGACTCTTCAGCCCAAGAGCAGAAGGAGAGAAAGGAAACAGCGGAAATAAAAAGGGTTCTAACGAGCTTCGCCTTCATAGCCTGCAGCACCTCGGTTAATAGATTGGTTTATTGATCTATAGCGCTTTTTGCTTTGCTCAGTGTTTCAGCCGCACGGGACGAAAGCCCGCTGTCTGTTCCGACTGTTACCAGTCTAAAGCCCTCGGTGAGGCGCTGTTCGACGCTATCAGGCGAGGTTGTAATTGCGCAGGCGACATCATGAGTAAGGCAGGCGTTTAAAACGGTTTGAATAGCAGTCTCGACTTCGGGCGCACTCGGATTCGCGTAGCCCATCGCGCCGCTAAGATCAGCGGGGCCGATAAATATTGCGCCGACGCCGGGTACCGACAGAATATCCTCGATATTTCCGACACCCTCGGGTGTCTCTATCTGAATGATGGCTAGCAGCTCTCCCTCGGCATCTAACGGCCATACGTCAGCTTTCTGATGATAATCAGCAATTCCCCAATACCAGCTTGCATTGGCAGGATTGCGGCCGCGTAATCCGCGCGGTTCGAAGTCTGTGGCGCCGATCAACTGAGGATAGCGCATGGCCTTGATTGCATTTTCTGCTTCTTCGCGGTTATCGACCGACGGGAACATGACGCCGAAAACGCCGACGTCGAGAACTTGCTTAACTTGCGTGATGACTTCGCTGCCCCCAGTAGCAGGTATTCGAACAATAGGGGTGACGTTCGGCTGAAGATTGCCCTTGGCCATTATTTCGCGTTTGTTGGTCATGCCCAATAAAAATTCTCGCAGGCGCTCAACATCAAAGGGCGCATGCTCCATGTCAATAATGACGAAATCCAATTCAGAGAGTGACAGCGTGCGCGCGTTATCGAGCGAATAGTCGAAGGCGAGCAAGCCTAGCGCGGAGCTGGCACTCCCGAGCAAGTCTATAGTTTTGTTTAGCCTGACGGCTGTCTCTACCTCCGCTACTGATGTATCGATGCCGAGAAGGAGTGTTACGAAGGCCAAGCGGCGGGCCGACCTGATCATGTGCAAATACATCTGAAAATCCGTTTGAATTTAAAGTCCTTTTGATTAAACCTTATTTGAGCTCTCTGGGTCTACCGCGAAACTCTTGCTTGCGCACGGGCACCGTTCTGTCCTAAATTTGGACTAGTCGAATAAAAACAAAAGGCAGAGGTGTAACGATGAACAACCGTTCGAAAACAAACCCGACGTCAATTCAGCATGTCATGACAGGCGCCGCTTCAAAAGCCGCTATGATCATGGCGTCCTCGCTGCTCACTACAGCCATTCACGCGCAAAGCGCAGCCCCTACTTTCTATGCTGATGCGCTACCGCTTTTTGAGAAAAACTGTGCGGCATGTCATAAGCCAGATGGCCCTAGAGTCGGCGGCATAACTGCGCCAATGTCGCTACTAGATTACAATCAGGCTCGTGCTTGGGCTCCTATGATTCGAAACGCATTGGTCACAGGCTACATGCCTCCGTGGGGTGCGCACCAGCGCCATCGAGGCGAGTTTAAGGACGAGAGATACATCGATGAGACTGAGAAGGCTACGCTTATCGCCTGGGTCGATGGCGGCGCCCTGGAGGGCAGTCCCAACGCAGCCAAAGAAGACGCGAGCAGCGGCGCAGATATGCCGGAGTCTGGCTGGTGGATCGGTGAACCCGATCTGGTCGTCCAATTTGAGAAGCCGGTCAGAGTCGCAGACAACATTGAAGACTGGCAGCCCACAATAAAGATGCCAGTACCTGAAGGCGCGCATACGGAGCCTAAATGGATTTCAAAGGCTGAGCTAAATCCGGGTGGGCCTTGGGTCCATCACATCGTGTCCAGTCACATGGGCGTCGGCGTTCCAGGACGCGGGCCGTTCACCTATCCCGAGGGGTGGGGCGTGTTGATGCCCGAGGATCCCTTCATTACCGTCAACATGCATTATCACAAAAACCCGGGCGAGGGCACGGCGGTTACTGATATGACCAAAGCGGGATTCGTTTTCTATGAGGACGGCGCTGTGATCGATCACGTTGTTGAAACGAATCTATTGCCACACAGAGACTGGACTATCCCCGCGGGCGACCCTAATTTTGAAGTGAACAACACCTTTGAGATCGAGGAAGATATTTATCTGTTATCAATGGGGCCGCATATGCACTACCGCGGCAAAGCAATGCGTTACGAAGTCGAGTACCCCGATGGTGAGCGCGAAACGCTACTATGGGTGCCCGATTATGATTTTAATTGGCAGTTTTTGTACGAATACAAAGAGCCAAAATTCTTGCCTGCCGGCTCGGTAATGCATTTGTCGTGGTGGTTTGATAATTCAAGTGAAAATCGGTTTAACCCAGATCCGACGGTGGATGTTGTTTATGGTCCAGAGACAACCGATGAGATGGCTAACGCGCGGATCTACTATGCGCCAACAACCAAGCGTGGAATTGTAGTGGGAGAGGATATACCACAGGATGTGCTCGAAACAGCCAGAAAGGCTGAGCAGCAGCGCCGTGAAAACTCCGAATTACTTGTGCTAGGCGAGGATGACACAAGCTGGTTGTCGCAAGAGTAAGCCGGTTATACCGGTCATACGACGTCTTCGGGGAGCTCTGGCATAATAGCCGGTTGACGGCACTGTTTAGGCGGCCTATACTCTCGCTCCTTATCTAGCTATGTCCCTCCTCGGACTAGCAGCCAGTATAGATTACCCATTTTGTTGCGGGGTGGAGCAGTCTGGCAGCTCGTCGGGCTCATAACCCGAAGGTCGTAGG
>JAFMKB010000094.1 GCA_017853205.1 Gammaproteobacteria bacterium | reverse complement strand
TCAACGTCGCAGCGATACCTAAAGAACTCATCGAATCGGAACTTTTTGGTCACGAAAAAGGCGCGTTCACCGGCGCAACCACGCAGCGTACCGGTCGCTTCGAACAGGCGAACGGGGGAACACTGTTTCTCGATGAGATAGGCGATATGCCAGCCGAGACGCAAACACGACTTCTTCGCGTGTTATCCGATGGCGAATTTTATCGAGTGGGTGGCACCACATCGATCAAGGTCGACGTAAGAATAATCGCCGCAACACACCAAAATCTCGAAAGTCTGGTTGAGCAACATTTGTTCCGCGAAGACCTGTTCCATCGGTTGAATGTAATTCGAATTCATATCCCGAAACTCAGTGAGCGCCGT
Source organism: Gammaproteobacteria bacterium (assembly GCA_017853205.1). Taxonomy (GTDB): domain Bacteria; phylum Pseudomonadota; class Gammaproteobacteria; order Pseudomonadales; family Pseudohongiellaceae; genus UBA9145. The sequence goes on along the minus strand of JAFMKB010000094.1, from coordinate 4,357 downwards.
GAAGACATTCCGAAGCTTGCTCACTATTTTCTCGGCGTGGCGGCACGGGAGCTCGGCACCGAGGCGAAGATTTTGCGCCCCGAAACCGAAGCGCATCTTATGAGTCTAAGTTGGCCGGGCAATGTTCGCCAGCTCGAAAACTTCTGTCGATGGATCACCGTGATGGCATCAACACGCGAGGTCTACATCACTGATCTCCCACCCGAGTTTGCCGTACAAGAGATAGCGAATTCGCCCGCTGACGAGTGGACCGATGCACTTCAGAGCTGGGCTGATCATCAACTAAGCCTAGGCAACAAGGGCATTTTAAATAATGCGACTCCGTTGTTCGAACGCACGATGATTGATATCGCGCTGAAACATACAGCAGGCCGCAAACGCGATGCGGCAGATCTGCTTGGATGGGGGAGAAACACGTTGACACGAAAGCTTAAGGAGTTCGAACAACCAAATGGGAACTAGAACGTTCGTCGCTCAGTCGTAGCTTGTCCCTCATCTGTTATATCTAATAATCGTGGCAAAGCTATTGCCGTGAGAATGCCGAGTAGCACAACTACAACTATCAATTCTATAACAGTAAAACCGTCCCGTTTTGATGATGTTTTTGACATTTTTACTTTAGTCATAATGATGCCTACCCTAAGTGCAATGGGTCTTTATTAGATTATCCCTAGTTAAAAGTTATTCGATGTTTTCTTCATTACGAATATATTAGCAACGAGCTTGGATAAGTTTGGAGCATTAATAAAAACCATGATTAACATAGCACTATTCGAGCCAGAAATACCGCCTAATACAGGAAACATTATTCGCTTAGCGGCCAACACGGGCTGCCAGCTTCACCTAATCGAGCCCCTCGGATTCGCACTAGACGATAAAAAACTCCGTCGCGCAGGCCTCGATTATCACGAATTTGCAGGGATCCATATTCACAAAGACTGGTCCGCATTCGTCTCTGCGGCTGGGGGAGCGACGATATATGGGCTAAGCACCAAAGGGTCACGCCACTATCACGAGGTTAATTTTGCCTCGGGAGATTTCTTGGTTTTTGGTCCTGAGACGCGCGGGTTGCCCGAGGCTATTCGCTCGGAGTTAGGCGTAGATCGGCTATTGAGGATACCAATGCGCGCAGATAGCCGCAGTCTTAATCTATCCAATGCGGCGGCGCTGGTGACCTATGAGGCATGGCGACAGCTAAATTTCTACGGCGCCTCTACCTGAACCTGAATCCAAATGATAACGACCGAGAACTCGACGCCAGCACCTCTGATGCGCCGCCATGAAAAAATTAAGCACGACTAGGAAAAAGAAAAAGGGCGGAGCACTTTAGCACTCCGCCCTTCTGTAGATCATAGTTTTCTGCGTCCCTCACTAATACGACGCAAGAAATTGGACCGCGGTCATCGCCAGAGGCGGCGACCGGGAAATTTATGAGCCTAGTTCGCGGGCTCAGTAGATGAAGCCTTCTCCGCTTGAGCCTGCATTTGCTGGGCATAGAGTGCATCAAAGTTAATCGGAGACAGCATAAGCGCCGGGAAACTACCCTTAACCACAAGATTGTCTACTGCTTCGCGCGCGTAAGGGAACAAGATGTTCGGACAGACTGTCGCAAGCAGCTGCGCAAGCTGCTCCTCTCCGAAGTCTTTTGCGGTGAAAACGCCCGCTTGTTGAACTTCTACGACAAAAGCGGGCTTCTCTTCGAGCTCAGCTTCAACTGTGAGAACGAGTACAACCTCATAGACGCCATCTTGCACTTTTTCGCTTTTCGTCTTGATGTCGAAATTGATCTTAGGCTGCCACTGGCTCTGGAACACAAGCGGGCTGCGCGGCGATTCGAAAGATGCATCCTTGAGGTAGATGCGTTGCAGGGCGAACTGCGGGGCAGTATTCTGCTGGTCAGCTGCTCCCTGTTCGTTGGGTTGTTGGTTCTCTTCGTTATCTGCCATGTTGGGTCCTATACGGTCACGTTTAATAAGTTTTTTGATGTTTGAGTGTATTTACTTCGTCACAACGGGAAGGGACTGCCCCTTCCACTCAGCCATGCCGCCGTTTAGTTTAAAAACTGGATCATGCCCAGCTGCCTCGAGTTTTTTAACCGATTCGCCCGCCTGCTGGCCGTGTTTGCAGACCACGACAATCGGCTTCCCCTTATGCTTAGCAAGCTCAGTCACTCGCTGCTCGAGCTTTGCAGCAGGAATATGCAGAGCATCGACAATGTGCCCTTCGTCAAAGTCCTTTTTATCTCGAATATCGACCACTAAAGCGTCATTTCGATTGATCAAGGCTATCGCCTGAGTGACAGTAGCCCCCTTGCTGCCAGTGCGTTGGTGATAGACCAATATGCCCGCGAAGGCTACTAACCAACAGCCTGCTAAAATAGGATGATTACCTAAAAATTCTATGAACTGCGCCATGCTGGATCCGATGTGTAGCGGCAAATAAAGTACGCAAGTATACACGCGGTGGCGGTTCATAAGAAGCCGAGCGGCACATCGGTATGTAGAGATGCCTGTCGGTTTCGAGGATAATACCGTTCTCTCTCAAACCAACGATAAACGGGTATCCGATGACAGCGAGAAAAACAGCGTTATTACTCATTTTAGATGGCTGGGGACATCGCGAAGCGATCGACAGCAATGCAATCTCCGCTGCCCATAGTCCCACTTGGGATGCGCTATGGCGCGACAAGCCCCACACGCTGATCCGAACATCCGGCCTCGCAGTCGGTCTGCCCGAGGGGCAAATGGGAAACTCGGAAGTTGGGCATATGAATCTTGGCGCGGGTCGAGTGGTCTACCAGAACCTGACTCGCATCGATAAAGACATTGCAGATGGCTCGTTTGCGCACAACTCTATTCTAACTCGAGCCGTCGATACGAGCATCGAAAGGAACTCGGCGCTGCACGTTTTCGGCTTGCTTTCGCCTGGCGGTATCCATAGCCACGAAGACCAAATAGTAGCGATGCTCGAACTCGCTCTCGCGCGAGGAGCAAATCAGGTTTTCTTTCATGCTTTTCTTGACGGGCGCGACACGCCTCCACGCAGCGCCCTCGCATCGCTGCTTCGCGTTGAGACTCTTCTCACCCAAAGCGGCTGCGGCAGAATCGCGTCACTCTGCGGGCGATTCTTCTCAATGGATCGCGACAATCGCTGGGAAAGAGTCGAACCCGCCTATGATCTGCTCACACGAGGCGAGGCCGAATTTACCTTCGCTAATGCCGAAACCGCCTTAGCGGCGGCCTACGCTCGCGGCGAGGACGATGAGTTTGTTAAGCCTACGATTGTTGGCGAAACCGCAGCGGCCGTGAAGGACGATGATGTCGTCGTATTCATGAATTTCCGCTCTGACCGTGCTCGCGAGCTTACCCGGGCTTTTGTTGAGCATGACTTCGATGGCTTCGCGCGCAAAACAATCCCCTCTCTCGCAAGCTTCGTTACGCTTACACACTATGCCGATGACATCGACACCCCCTGCGCCTATCCGCCCGAGCTGCTCGTCAATGTGCTCGGCGAAACCCTCGCTGCACAGGGGAAAACACAGTTACGCATCGCCGAGACTGAGAAATATGCGCACGTAACTTTTTTCTTCAACGGAGGTCGCGAAGAGCCGTTTAACTCCGAGGACCGCAAACTTATCCCGTCACCGGATGTAAAAACCTATGACCTCAAACCTGAAATGTCGGCATTCGAGGTCACCGACAATTTAGTGGACGCGATACTTTCGCGCCAATATGACGCCATCATCTGCAACTATGCCAATGGAGATATGGTCGGGCACACAGGCAACTTTGACGCCGCGGTGAAAGCTGTCGAGGCACTCGATTTGTGTTTAGCCCGCATTGTTGCCGCGATTGAAGAGGCTGACGGAGAGCTCCTTATCACGGCCGACCACGGGAATGTAGAGCAGATGCTCGACGCGGAGACACAGCAACCTCTTACCTCGCACACCAACGGGCCGGTTCCGCTTGTTTATGTGGGCAGTTCTGGCAAACGGTTCTCTGGTGAGGGAAGCCTATGCGACCTCGCGCCCACCCTGCTGTCTCTGCTCGACTTAACCATACCTGTAGAGATGACAGGAAGAGACCTGCTCGCCTGATGCGAACACTCGTGCTCGTCATAGTCTCGTTGTTTCACTGCGCAGTACTGATTGGCGCTGAACAGAAGGCGCAAACGCCGGAACAAGCAAGAGAGCAGTTGGCAGCAGCGCAGAGAGCAATCGACGAGGTGCAGGCCTGGCTTGAGCGCGCCAACACCCAACAGAGCGCAGAGGAGAAGCGCCTTCAAGACGCGGCGATCGCACTCAGCAATTCGAGTCGTGAACTTAAAGAGTTGGCGACGCAGCGCCAACGCCTCGAAG
>JAFMKB010000002.1 GCA_017853205.1 Gammaproteobacteria bacterium | reverse complement strand
GCCTGTTGGTTCTCTTCAAAGTAGTCCGACTCCGCGAGCATAGCAGTCATCGCCATCTCGCTTGCTATTCGCGAATAAATCTTCCGCGAAAACAATTCCATTGCGTAGGTTCGCAAGGCATACATCACGCCCGAGAAAAAAAGCAGCGCAAAAAGGAGGGAAGCTATGAGAAAAACCGCTCTTGGAAGCGCGATGTTTGCAACGGTATCGACGAGTAGCTGCACCGATAGAGGCACTGCAAGCGTCAGCAAGCTAATCGCGAGGCTATAGACTAGAACAACTTTATAAAATCCAGCTTCGGGTTTTAACAGCGTAAAGAACTGTTCTTTAAATTCTTCCCGATCAGGAAAATGGTGCGCCATCTTCGAGCAATCCTTTGGCTACGACATAGTGCTATTCGCTGGACCTCGATCCGGTCAGGCCTTAATTCCTATCGAGGGAAACGCTATGATAACGCCAGTGGATCGACTAGTTTGGGCAATTGATGCGTGTTGGGCTAGTCTTATCATAGGATTAGAAAAAACCTATTGATAAGCCGACAAATATAAAAAAAGATTAATCACGCGATTGGCGCGCCCGGCAGGAATCGAACCTGCAACCCCCGGCTTAGAAGGCCGGTGCTCTATCCGATTGAGCTACGGGCGCCTGCTGTGCGGGCATAAGTCTACACTAATAACTGAGGCGAACTAAATGTTTGCTGAGATTTACGCAATAAATTCTGAGGATGAGGACCTACATGCCCTGCACAGAACCCTCCGGCGCCGAAAAAGTAGCCACAGAGAATAGGCGCAGACGCAGAGAATGAGAGATAAAAGGAGGGGAAGTTAGGAGAAAATAGTGGGGTGACTGACGGGGTTCGAACCCGCGACCACCGGAGTCACAGTCCAGGGCTCTACCAGCTGAGCTACAGTCACCACTGATCGTGGTCTGGCGCCAAATGAGTCCTCTAATGACATTCGAGCAACCTCGAGAAAGCCTGAGACTCTGGCGCCAATCGGAGGAATGCGTTCCTTCGAAAAGCGAACACGCCACGACTGCGTCGATGGCGTAATGCCGAATTGGTCGGGGTAGAGAGATTTGAACTCCCGACATCTTGCTCCCAAAGCAAGCGCGCTACCAGACTGCGCTATACCCCGATAAGGATTTAGTGAGGATTCTCCTCACTAGGTTTAGCTTACCTTGAATTCTATGTCGAGACAAAGCAGGCAAGCAAACCTGTACTCTCTTCGCCCCCGCTGATTGCGAGCCCGATTCGAGAGAGCGGCATCATACTGATGTCGGCACTCTTCGTCAACGATTTAAGCAGCATATTGACACTACGGCGCGTCGATACGCCAGCCACTCCCGCCGCTTGCTCCATCTTCCACAACAACGTGGAGCGCCGCTAATTCATCTCTAATCCTATCAGCCTCAGCCCAATTCTTGTCGGCACGCGCCTGCTTTCTCGCGGCAATTAATGCCTCGATATGATTCGCATCGACTGACTCGTCCATTCCTCGGCGCAGAAACGCTTCGGGGGTGCGCTGCAGAATCCCCAACACTGAGCCTAGGCGAACAAGCAATGCCCCTAGCTGATTGACGGTACCTAAGTCGCTTTCGCTTTCGGCCTTAAGCCGATTAATTTCCTTCACTACGTCCATCAGCACAGCGAATGCCTCGGCAGTGTTAAAATCATCATCCATGGCCGCGACAAACGCTTTTTCGAAGCGACTGTTGGTCAGCGTCTTCGCACCCGCAGTGTCAAGACCCTTCAGCGCATTGTAGAAGCGCTCGAGCGTACTTTCGGACTGCTGCAGACTTTGTTCACTATAATTGATGGCGCTCCTGTAATGACTCGCAATAAGCAGGTGACGGAGCACCTCGGCATCGTAAACCTTGAGCACTTCGCGAACAGTAAAAAAGTTGCCTAGCGACTTAGACATTTTTTCGTTATCAACGCGAAGTGGTCCGTTATGCATCCATAAATTAGCGAATTTAACGCCGGTTGCCGCCTCACTCTGTGCGATCTCATTTTCGTGGTGAGGGAATAGCAGGTCAGATCCTCCTCCATGAATATCGAATGTGTCTCCCAAGCAGCACGAAGACATCGCAGAGCATTCGATATGCCATCCTGGGCGCCCATAGCCCCACGGAGAATCCCAACCAACCCCGCCCTCCTCTGCTCGCTTCCACAGGACAAAATCGCGCGGGTCGCGTTTCAACTCCCCAATTTCGATGCGCGCGCCGTCCAACAATTCATCCATCTTCTTTTTAGAAAGCTTACCGTAGTCATCGAAACTACTCACCGAGAAATAGACATCGCCATTGGCGGCTGGATAAGCATGATCCTTCTCGATTAGCGTCTGAATTAAAGACACTATTTCACCAATGTGGGCTGTTGCGCGGGGCTCTTGATCCGGCGGTAAAACACCAAGTGCCGACTCGTCTTCGTGCATAGCATCAATAAAGCGCGACGTGAGATCGGTAAAATGCTCACCGTTCTCATTTGCCCGATTGATAATCTTGTCGTCTATGTCGGTGATGTTACGCACATATTCTACCGAGAATCCCTTAGAACGCAGGTAGCGGGTCACGACATCAAATGCGACGAGCATTCGAGCATGCCCGAGGTGAAGATAGTCATAGGTCGTAATGCCGCATACGTAGATGCCGACCTTGCCGGCCTCCCGCGGGACAAATTCTTCTTTGGTCTGAGTAAAGCTGTTGTAAATTTTCATAAATGATTTCTTGGTACTAACTACCTATGGCTCTCGTGTGCGGCTATTGAGTACCGCGCGGTTGGCACGTTCAATGGGATGCGCGAAGACCTATGGTTTGATTAAACACGAGCTTGTCGTCGGTAGAGTCCAAGGTGTCGCGGGTAAAATACCCCTCACGCTCGAATTGAAAGCTCAATGCTGAACTAGGTGACGCCGCCGCGGGTTCAACCAAACAACCTTCAAGAACGGTAAGTGAATCAGGATTGAGCAAGGTCCTAAAATCGTCAATTTCCTTGCTTTCAGGGTTTTCAACGGTAAACAACCTGTCATACAAACGCACTGAGGCAGGCACACCCTGCGTGGCGGATACCCAGTGGATCACCCCTTTCACTTTGCGCCCCTCGGGATTTTTACCCAGAGTAGCCAAATCTACACTGCACTTGAGATGCGCAATTTCTCCCTGAGCGTCGCGCTCAACCTCGTCGCACCGGATAACGTAGGCGCCGCGTAGACGCACCTCACCTCCATTCACGAGACGCTTAAAGCCGGGCTCCAACTCTTCGCGGAAGTCGTCACGATCAATAACGATTTCGGAGGTAAGCGGAACAGTCCTACGTCCCATCTCTTCTTTTTTAGGATGGTTCTGCAGCGATAACTCAATCGGACCGGGCAAATTGGTCAGCGTTACCTTTAAAGGACGCAACACACACATAGCGCGAGGCGCGTTACTGTCGAGATCTTCGCGCAGTGCATGTTCGAGCATGCTTATATCAACCTGACTTTCGCTCCGTGCGACCCCAACGCTCTCACAGAAATTGCGTAGCGATGCTGCCGTGTAGCCGCGCCTGCGCATACCCGCAAGAGTAGGCATACGCGGATCATCCCAGCCTTGAACCAGTCCTTCATCGACAAGCTGTTTGAGTTTACGCTTACCTACTACTGTGTAATTAATCTTGAGCTTGGCAAATTCTGTCTGTTTTGGCAGCACGTAGGGAATGTCTGACTCAGCAAGATCACTCGCCTGCTTAACCGAATCTAGATCTAAGCTAGTTAATATCCAGTCGTAGAGTGGCCGATGGTCTTCAAACTCGAGAGTGCACAACGAGTGCGTAATGCCTTCGATAGCATCGCTGATGCAGTGTGTATAATCGTATGTTGGATAAATACACCATGCATCCCCTGTCTGATGATGTCGAATATGCCTAATGCGATAGAGCACCGGATCACGCATATTGATATTGGGAGACGCCATGTCAATTTTAGCTCGCAGGCTGCAGGCGCCATCCGCAAACTCCCCTTCTCGCATGCGCGCGAATAAGTTCAGATTTTCGGCTATTGAACGCTCTCTATAAGGACTGTTACGACCAGCATCGGTCAGCGTACCACGGAATTCGCGAGCTTCGTCGGCGCTAAGATCACAAACATAAGCAAGCCCTTTTTCGATAAGCTGGACGCCAAACTGATAGAGTTGTTCGAAATACGAAGAGGAATAACGCACGTCACCCGACCAATTAAAGCCGAGCCAAGTGATATTCTCTTTGATCGCATCGACAAATTCTTGGCTCTCTTTTTCAGGGTTTGTATCATCGAAGCGTAGATTGCACTGACCGTTATTCTCAGCGGCAATGCCGAAGTTAAGGCAGATCGACTTCGCATGACCAATATGTAAATAGCCATTTGGTTCTGGCGGGAAACGAGTATGTACCCTGCCTGCATGCCGATTGTTCGCGAGATCTTCAGCAACAATGTGCCGAATAAAATTCGAACTCGGCGCGTCCGAACCTTCGGATTCTTTTGAGATACTGGAATTAGTCATTCTGTTTTGCTTCCTGACGCTACGCGAACCCTATAAAGGGTCTGACAAAGCGCGTATTATAGCCGATTACGAAAGCGTCGCGCGAACCCGATGCGGCGAAAACGCCAACTTTCACTCACTATCTATTTTGACCTCAGGAAGCCCAAATGATTGTCTTAAACACAAACCACGGCGCGATCACCCTTGAACTGAATTTCGACAAAGCGCCTATTTCTGCTGCCAATTTCCTCGATTACGCCAAGAGCGGATTCTACGACGGCACGATCTTTCATCGGGTTATCGACAACTTCATGATACAAGGTGGCGGCTTTGAGCCTGGGCTAAAACAGAAAGCCAATGGCGAACCAATCAAAAACGAAGCAGACAACGGCCTTCCCAATGTCATCGGCTCAATCGCGATGGCCCGCACCTCCGACCCGCATTCAGCAACCTCGCAATTTTTCATTAACGTTGGCGACAACGGATTTCTCAATCATACAAGCCCAAGCCCGCAGGGTTGGGGATATGCGGTATTCGGTAAGGTGATCGACGGTATGGATGTCGTGAACAAAATTAAAAGCTGCAAAACAGGGTCTATGGGAGGTCATCAAGACGTGCCAACTGAGGACGTAATAATCGAATCAGTGACTGTCAGCGAAGAGTAGGCAGCGTTGAGCAGACCGATACTCTTAATCTCGGATTTGCACCTTCAGGACTCGCGTCCTGATTTGACTCAGGCTTTCTTGGGCTTTCTGGACCATTATAGGAATAAGTGCTCGCAGCTGTTCATCCTCGGCGACCTTTTCGAGATGTGGATCGGAGACGACGCGCCGTCCGAGCTGGCCGATTCGGTCGCTGTGGCCCTCACAGATTTTGCCAAGGCAGGAGCAGAGATTGCGATAATGCACGGCAATCGAGATTTCCTAATTGGCAACGCTTACGCTGCGCGCTGCAGCGCAAGGCTCATGACCGAGCCCGAGATCATCACAAGCGGCTCGCGCGAAATCCTGTTAATGCACGGAGATTCGCTCTGCACCGATGATACTGACTATCAGGCGTTTCGCAGTCTGGTCAGACAACCGGCTTGGCAGGCGACATTCTTAGCCCAACCGCTAGAGGAACGTCTCGCCTTTGCCTCTCAGGCGCGCGCACAAAGCCGCGAGGCTACCGCCACGAAAGCAAATGACATTATGGACGTCAACCAGTCAGCAGTGAATCAGGCGCTCAACAACTATGGCGTTAAAGACTTGCTGCACGGGCACACGCACAGACCCGCGGTGCATGAAATCGGACTTGCCGATCGAAACCAAGACGCCGGCATAGCGCACCGTACCGTGCTAGGGGATTGGGGCTCCAGCGCATGGGTCGCGAGTCTAGAGGAAGGGAAAATATCCCTTATTGAATATAAATTTCAATAAGTTATAGGTAAAAATTAATCTAAAATAAAGCTTACTATAACACTCTTTAAGAGCGTACAATTCTAGACAGCCAAGGGGTTACGATAAAAACTAAGTGACGCGGTAACGCTCTGCATGCGCCTGCGTGAGCGCCAATATCTCCTGCTCGACCTGCTGCTCTAGCTGCCCCAAACTAAGACCTGCGTAGTCGGGTCTGACACTCACGCCAAACCCCTCGAGCGTCGAGATTCGGTGATGCGCTTTTTTGAGCAGATTGTGCAGCCAGCAATAGGGAGAAAGCGCAGGGTCATAGGGCACACTCAGTCGCCGCAGACCGGCGCGAAGGTCATCCTCAGAATCGATGGCGAATTTTTCCTCGAGGATCTGCGTATTGAGCTTCTCGATTCGCCGCATTACCGCAGCTTTCTCCTCTTCTCCAAAAGATATCCAGCCAATAACTTCCGTCGAATAGCGTTTACACCCACGGCATACCCAATCCCCAACAGAAGTGGTAGAGCAAATGCCGATGCAGGGTGTTTTAACGGGAGCTTGCGGGGTTTTCATAGGAAACTCTCAAGGGTATCTCATAAACTAAGCGAGCGAGTCTAAACCTCCACGTCTTCGAAGCAAAGTCCGCCACTTATGCTTGAAGCGTACGACTGACATCAATCGGCGAGTTGTTCGAGCATACGCTCCGCGCCTTCATCTGGATTTTAAGCGACAAAACCAGTAGACTTGGGCGCTCAAAATTAAGGGAAATTCGACGATTTCGTGACCCGTGCGACTCGACTCCCCTCCGCCATTCTTTTTGATCACATCTGGCATCGAAGCCCCAAGGAAATTTTATGTTAGAAGCCTACAGAGCCCATGTCGCGGAACGCGCAGCCGAGGGCATTGTCCCTAAGCCACTCTCTGCCGCACAAGTCGCCGAGCTAATCGAACTGCTCAAAAACCCACCTGCGGGTGAAGGCGAATTCATCGTAGATCTCATTTCGAACCGAGTGCCCGCTGGCGTAGACGAGGCTGCTTACGTAAAGGCAGGCTTTCTGTCCGCCGTAGCAAAGGGCGAAGTTAGCTCGCCTCTTATCGACCGAGCGCTGGCGGTGAAACTACTCGGCACGATGCTAGGCGGCTATAACATCGCAACACTGGTTGAATTGCTTGAGGATGCAGAACTCGGCAGCAATGCAGCCGATGAGCTGTGTCATACGCTACTCATGTTTGACGCGTTCCATGACGTCGCAGGCAAAGCAAAGGCCGGTAATGCCAACGCGAAACGCGTAATGCAATCATGGGCAGACGCCGAATGGTTCACGAACAAGCCTGAGTTGCCGCAGAAGCTAACTGTCGCTGTCTTTAAAGTTCCCGGTGAGACGAATACCGACGATCTCTCGCCAGCACAAGACGCCTGGTCGCGCCCCGATATCCCCCTGCATGCGAAAGCCATGTACAAAAATCCACGCGAAGGCGTCACCGACGCCGCGGCGCAGATCAAAGAGCTTGAAAAAACCGGCCACCCTGTGGCGCTTGTTGGCGATGTAATGGGCACAGGCTCATCGCGTAAGTCTGCGACGAATTCCGTACTGTGGTATATCGGCGACGATATCCCCTACATCCCTAACAAACGAGATGGTGGGGTGTGCATTGGCGGTAAGATTGCACCTATCTTCTTCAACACTATGGAAGATGCCGGCGCCCTACCCTTCGAATGTGACGTCGACAATCTCAATACAGGCGACATCATCGATATCGACGTCTACGCTGGCAAAATTACGCGACATGGCACAGAGGAAGTCATCACAGAGTTCGAACTCAAAACCGACGTTTTGCTTGATGAAGTCCGCGCGGGCGGCCGCATTCCACTCATTATCGGTCGCGGTCTGACACAGCGCGCACGCGAAGAACTCGGTCTCGAAGCCTCAACCGTGTTCCGCTCGATGGTGACTGCAGCTGCATCCGACAAAGGCTTCACGCTTGCGCAGAAAATGGTGGGCAAGGCATGTAACGTTCCAGGCGTGCGTCCTGGCGACTACTGCGAGCCACGCATGACGACAGTCGGCAGCCAAGACACAACCGGGCCTATGACGCGTGACGAACTCAAAGACCTTGCCTGTCTTGGCTTCTCTGCCGACCTGGTTATGCAGTCTTTCTGTCACACGGCTGCCTACCCTAAGCCAGTCGATATCGAGACTCAGCACACGCTGCCCGACTTTATACACACGCGCGGCGGCGTTTCGCTGCGCCCAGGCGACGGTATCATTCACTCGTGGCTAAACAGGATGTTGCTACCCGACACAGTCGGCACCGGCGGCGACTCCCATACGCGTTTCCCTATTGGCATTTCCTTCCCGGCAGGATCGGGTCTTGTAGCCTTCGCCGCCGCGACAGGCGTAATGCCTCTCGATATGCCAGAGTCGGTATTAGTCCGCTTTAAAGGTGAGATGCAGCCAGGCATCACTCTGCGCGACCTCGTTAACGCGATCCCCTATGCAGCGCTTCAGAGCGGTGACCTAACCCTCGAGAAAAAAGGAAAGAAGAACATCTTTTCTGGCCGCATCCTCGAGATCGAAGGACTGCCAAACCTGAAGGTTGAACAGGCTTTCGAAATCTCGGACGCCTCAGCAGAGCGCTCGGCTGGCGGCTGTACCATCCGACTTGGCCGTGAGCCGATAGAAGAGTATTTCAAGTCGAACATCACTCTGCTGCGCTGGATGATTGAGCAAGGCTACCAAGATGCCCGCACGCTCGAGCGCCGCGCGCAAGCAATGGAAGCTTGGCTTGCGAATCCTGAGCTGATGGAGCCTGACGCCGATGCTGAATACTATAAAATCATCGAAATCGATCTCAATGAGATTAAAGAGCCCCTCCTTGCCTGTCCTAATGACCCAGACGACGTGAAGCCACTGTCCGAGGTACAAAACACTAAGATCGACGAAGTGTTCATTGGCTCCTGTATGACAAACATCGGGCACTTCCGTGCTGCAAGTGAAGTTTTAAAGCAGGTAGACGGTGCCTTACCCACCAAGCTTTGGATTGCGCCACCAACGAAGATGGACGAGCACCAACTCACCGAAGAAGGCATTTATAATGTCTTCGGAGTATCTGGCGCTCGCACAGAAATGCCAGGTTGCTCGTTATGTATGGGTAACCAGGCACGGGTCGCACCCAATTCAACCGTAGTCTCAACATCGACGCGAAACTTCCCTAATCGCCTAGGCCAAGGCGCGAATGTGTATCTCGCCTCTTCCGAGCTCGCTGCAGTAAGTGCTGCGCTCGGCAAGATACCAACGATGGATGAATACATGTCTTATATGGGCAATATCAACACAATGTCTGACAACATCTACCGCTATCTGAACTTTAACGAGATTGAGTCATACATGAAGGCAGCAGAGCGCGCGAAGTCGATTCCACTGACTAATATTCGCGAAGTCGCTATCGGCTAATAAAGAAAAAGCCCCGTCGAATTGAATTCTACGGGGCTTTTTCTACATCAACTTTGCATCAACTCTGATTCAGGTAGTGAAAGCTTTCGGCGCGCTCAGTTGCCTAAAGTGGAGAGGCATCGGGCTCATTGTTAAACCGTGCTTTTAGCCACGACTTCGAACACATCACGTGACAATCCCTCAACTGCCTTAATTCGCGCAAGCTCTCTCTGCATAAGCTCACGTCTAATCGCGTCAAATTTACCGAATCGGGTCAGAGGAGTAAGAAGGCGTGAAGCGATCTGAGGATTTAACCTGTCGAGTTCGATGACTCGATCGGCGAGGAACCGGTAGCCACTGCCATCGACGGCATGGAATCCGACATGATTTTGCCCACAGAATGCTCCGATAAGTGAACGCACTTTGTTAGGATTCTTGATATCGAAATCGGCATGCCGCATTAGCGTCTCTACCCGCGATAGCGCGTCAGGTAAGGTGCTGGTTGCCTGTATCGCAAACCACTGATCGACCACAAGCGCTTCGTGCTGCCATTGCGCATGGAAAGACTCAAGCGCCGCGGCGCGCAGCCCAGCAGCAGCCTCGACTTGACTATTCATAAGATTGCGCAGGGCAGCGGCCTGGTCAGTCATGTTAGTTGCGTTCTCAAATTGTAAAGCACACGCATCCAACCAAGGCTGTTTGCCTGTCCGTACCAAATAGCTCAAAGAGAGATTGGCAATCGCGCGGCGTGCCATCGCTTCAGCACTCGCGCTAAACACCGTACCCGCCTCCTCCTTATTAGCCGCGAAAACTGCGGCAAACTTCGACTCGAGTGCGTCAGCCAACTGATCGGCCAGCGATTCGCGCACACCATGGATAGCATCGACATCCGCGACGGTGGCGCGTTCGATCAAATACGCCGTGATGGGCAACACTAAGAGATGCGCCGCCATTGCCTTGTCGAAGGATTTATCATTGAGCACTCGGTCTAAGACACCCACAAAAGCGTCCTTAAGCACCAAAGGCAGCTCAGCCTCTTGGCACTCGCGCCATTTAGCGAGCTGCGACTCGATAATCGAAATTGCAAGCTGCTGGCCAGCATTCCAACGATTAAATCCGTCGCTGTCGCTGATCATCAGTAATTGTAGTTCAGCAGGGGTATACTCATAACTCAGACGCACTGGCGCACTGAAGCCGCGCAGCAGCGAGGGGATCGGTGCTTCGCAGATTCCCTCGAAGACAAACGACTGAGTTTGTTCAGTTAGCGAGAGAACGCGTGACTTTTTGCCTGCGTCTTGCTCACCAACCGTCTCGCCTCTCAGAACTAACTCAAATTCAGTACCCTCGGCGGATAGTAACCCAATCGATAAAGGAATATGGAACGGCAACTTCTCAGGCTGTCCGGGGGTTGCAGGACACGACTGTATAACGGTTAAGGTGTAGGTTTTAGCCGCAGGATCGTATGCACCGCTCACGCTAAGCTGAGGAGTACCTGCCTGCGAATACCAGCGCCTGAACTGGCCGAGGTCAACACCGCTGGCATCTTCCATCGCCTTTACAAATTCCTCGGTTGTCACTGCCTGACCATCGTGGCGCTCGAAATAGAGATCGGAGCCTGCGCGGAATGCCGAATCACCAAGTAAGAGATTGATCATGCGCACAACCTCTGCGCCCTTCTCATAAATCGTCACCGTGTAAAAGTTGGAGATCTCCATGAAGGATTCGGGCCGAATAGAGTGAGCCATAGGCCCTGCGTCTTCGGCGAACTGCACCGTCTGTAGGAACGCGACATCCTCAACGCGCTTAACCGTGCGAGACCCCATGTCGGCAGAGAATTCGGCATCTCGGTAAACCGTAAAGCCCTCTTTTAGACTAAGTTGAAACCAGTCGCGGCAGGTCACACGGTTTCCCGACCAGTTATGAAAATATTCATGTGCGACTACTGCTTCGACGCGCTGAAAGGACGCATCTGTGGTCGTCCTAGGGTTCGCGAGCACACAAGAGGTATTAAAAATATTAAGCCCCTTGTTCTCCATTGCACCCATATTAAAATCATCAACGGCAACGATCATAAATATATCGAGGTCGTATTCGCGGCCATAAACTTCCTCATCCCAACGCATGGCTCTTTTCAGTGACCCCATGGCATGGTCACACTTATCAAGGTCTTTGTCCTCGACAAAGATGCGCAGGACCACCTCGCGACCACTGCTGGTAACAAACGAGTCGTCTACACTCGCTAGGTCACCGGCAACAAGCGCGAAGAGATAGCTCGGTTTTTTAAATGGGTCTTCCCATTTCACCCAATGACGCTCGCCTGCGCTGCCCTCTACCTCGCCCTCGGCCATTTTGTTGCCATTGGACAGAAGCACCGGATAGCGCGCCTTTTCAGCGCTAATCGTTGTTACGAAACTCGACATCACATCGGGACGGTCGAGATAATAAGTGATACGGCGAAACCCCTCAGCTTCGCACTGCGTACAAAACATCCTTTTCGACTTGTAGAGCCCCTCGAGCGCCGTGTTGTTTTGGGGTTCGATACGTGTGTGACAGCGAAGCTCAAAACTACTAATGTCGGAGCCCAATAGCGTGGGCAGCGAAGTAATGGTGAGAGTTTCTTCAGCAATGACATACTGATGTTCATCTACAACCACTCGCTCCCCCGTATTGCTCACCAACACCAATTCGATAAGCTCGAGATCTTGGCCATGAAGGACAAGACCCTCGCTTTGTGCCGCTGCTGGATTCGCCGCGAAATGAAGAATAGAGCGAACGTCGGCGTGGTCTTCGAACAGATCGAAGGTAAGGTCTGTGCGGTCAATCACATACGCAGGCGGCGCATAGTCTTTTAAATAAATCGTTGTCGCTGGGGCATCTTTCATACTGGTCTACTTACTCCGCTCTCTTTGACATTCTTGGCTATTTTCGGCTTTATTTGAGCTTCTTTGTTTTGCCAGGGCTCGTATTGAGTTTTACCGGTGTGTCTCATACAAGTTCATAGTATGGAAACACTAGTAACTAAGCGCCACTTCGTAACCCGAGAACTTACGCAGGTTAATCACGCCGGTATCGAACAGTAAATACTGGCCTTTTATACCCATAAGTGTCCCTTCTACACAGCGGGATTTGTCGAAGTTCTGTGACACTATTTTCTCCGGGTATTTCACAACTGGGTAATTTATCTCAACCGTATCCACGCCATTGATAGCACTGAGTGCAAACTCACCGAAGCTCTCAGTTATTGCGTCTATTTCATCTCGACAGCTAGCGATAAGGCGCTCTCTCTCGGCAGGCATATCAAGCGGCTCTGCTGTGCCTTTGAGCATGTCGCGCCAATTAGTTTTGTCGGCAACATGTTGCTTAAACGCCACCTCAAGTGCGCCGGATTGGAGCCTCGTTCGCACGCGCATAACGGGGAGCGCCTGCGTTGCACCCTGATCGATCCAACGAGTCGGCACCTGAGTTGCTCGCGTAATACCAACTTTGAGACCAGAGGAGTTTGCAAGATAAACAATATGGTCCTGCATACAGAACTGCTCTCCCCACGCAGGTTCACGACAGGTACCTTGATCGAAATGACAGCGCTCGGGATGAACAATGCATGCATCACAGGCCGCTAACTTTTGAAAACACGGATAACAAAATCCTTGATTAAAACTTTTGCTTGTCTTGCGCGCGCAGTTGAGACAAAAAATCTCCCCGGTAAATTCCAGCTTGACTTGTTTTTCGATTAATTCGTTCGCTGAGACAGCGCAGTCACCGAGACGCAGTGAGTAGGCCACAGTGTCTTCTAGTCTTGCCGACATTTTACGTACTATGCCCTTGGCATTTTCTTGCATTTCACGATCCTTCTTGGTGTTCTGCTTATTCAATTTTTGTGATGTTTTGAAGCGATTTTCCCAACTACGCTTACGCTACTGAAGGGTGTTAGAACAACCAGTAGGTATAGACGAATCGATACGCTCGCTTTCGGGGAGGTTTTTTGATTCATAGAGAATAATCGCCTGAAGGCAGGATTCAACCTGCTCGGGACTCAGTCTAGTCCCATCGCCCCACTTACCCAGCTCTACGGCCGTTTTCAGATTCTCATAGATTGTTGGCGTCATCGCATCAACTAACGCGTCAATACTGTCAGGTTTATCGAACGGAATTTCAGTTATTTGCTCTGACATTGCTCACTCTCATACTCTCGAATTACAAAAAAATTACTCTCTACGACACGCCGTTCGGCTTGTATACATCACGCAGGTTTAACGCAGAAAATTAGACTTGCAGCGCTGCCAGAGGACCACACAAAAACCGGCAACAAGCCCTGCGACAAGGCCACCAGCATGCGCCTCTGAAGCAATACTGTCGCTGGCGAAAAGCGCCATGCCAACCATAGCAACGACAAACACCACGAAGGTACTAGACTTTAGTGCGATGCGGCTATTAGGAATCATAACGCCGAGTAGCCAAGTATAGCCTACCAAACCATAAATGAGCCCCGACAGTCCTCCGAACGCGTTAGAGCCAGTCAGATAATACTGCGCAACATTCCCGGCCAAGGTAATTACTCCATAGACCACTGCGACTAATAAAAGTGGCTGAACGCGCTCAATTTGTCTGCCAAAATAGAATAACCAGAGAAGATTAAACACGAGATGGATTTCGCCGAAATGCAGCAGCGCAGGTGTCAGCGCGCGCAGAAATAAAGAGGGATCTACTAACTCGAGTGCAAGCTCTAAAAAGCTACTGAAGAGCAGCGGGGGGAAAAACAATCCCTCGAGTCCGCGTAGGTCTCTGCCCAGTTGACTCATTAAGGCAATAATCAGACAGAGTGCGGCGATCGTTGAGGCAAGCGGGCAGCTTTTAAGAAAGAAGCTTAAACGCCAAATCAGTGCGACACCCGCCTGCGCATACCCTCTCTTCTGATTGGCTGTGAGGTTTTCATGACCGACCAACTCTCCGCGTCTCTGCGCCTCGATAAGTCGCTGCACGGGCTCGACCTGCGACTCATCCCAGACCCAAACCACCTGTTCCCCGGACTCTTCGCTAACCTGCAATCGACACCCCGCGCGTCTTAGCACCGCAATCACTGGGCGCAAATCAAAGTCAAACGACACACACGCCGCACGGATACGCTTCATAAGACATTGCTGCCGAAGTACGCCACAGCCCTACTCTTCTTTTTCGAGGCGATTACCCCAACCAAGCTTGGAGCGGCATGCACCGTAGAAGGAATGCTCCAACGGATGAATTAGCTTCAATGAGCGTTCTGCTTTGCGAATTAAAATCTCGTCGCCAGCTTGCGCCTCAAAGACCTCCTGTCCGTCACAACTAATTTGCGGGCGTAAATTTTCGGTGGCAGCGACGACGAGTTTTATCTCGCAATCACCGTCGACCACGATAGGTCGACTATTGAGGCTGTGCGGATACATCGGAACCAGAACAATTGCGTTCAGCGTAGGATGCATAATCGGTCCGCCGGCCGAGAGCGAATAAGCTGTCGATCCCGTAGGCGTTGCGACAATGAGACCATCGGATGCGAGGCTGTAAACAAAGCGGCCGTCGACGAATAACTCGAACTCAATCATCTGCGCTGCGTTACCTGGATGTAACACGATATCGTTAAGTGCCATCCCGAGCGAACGCTCTGAGTGCTCATGTTCGCACTTAGACGCGGTCAGCATAAAACGACGGTCTACGCTAAAATTACCGTTAAGAACCTCTTCGAGACTATCCTCGATTTTGCTAGGAGGGATGTCCGTCAAGAAACCGAGCTTGCCACGATTGATACCAATAACAGGTATTTGTGCTTCAGCTATCGTTTTAGCGACGTGAAGCATGCTGCCATCGCCGCCAACGACGACAACTAGATCGGATTTATTAGCAAGCTCATCGCTCTCGCAATGGCTGTCACCGCGATTCCCAACAAGCCCTGCAGTCTGAAAATCCAGTACGGAATTTACTCCCCGTCGCATTAAGTAATCGAGTATTCGCTCGAGCGAATCCACAACCCCATCATGCCCAGGACGACCGACTAAACCTATATTTTGAAAAGGTATCATTAAAGGAGCAACCCTATGCCGCACTGACGATTAACAATTCAGTAGAATTATAGCATGCGTGCCTTTCTCGAGCCTCGCTGTTTACGGCTCCCACCTCCTGCATGCTCATTCGTGTTCGATCGAAAGCCAATAAGGTGCTTGTGGATAGACTATTTCGGTCTCCTCAAGGCCACTTCCCCTATCGATAGTCTTAACTTGGTAGGCGACGAAGATTGCCAACCGTTCACCTGCAAAGGCCTTGCCCATCCGTAATCGATTAATAATCGTAACCTGCTCAACCGCGTTAAGAAGCGCACTGCCGCCGAATGGAACAAGTCCATCGAGGGTTCCGTCCCAGCGCTGCACTTTACCCTGAGAATTTAGCTGATAGATGGCATCTTTCCCCTCAAGAGCGAGCAGCACATGCACAGATCCCTGAGAGGCTATATGCTCGGGATCAACTAGGACTTCAGCCTGAAGACTAACGAGATCATCCGCCGAAACCGTATCGCTAATGCTCAGCAGGCCATCGCGGCTTGCGCCGATGGCGATCGAAGCTTTAGTTGCTTTGCCGCTGAGCGTCCTGACTGCGCGTGGAGGTAGGCGCGCCAACAGAGAGTCTGAATAGCGCCCTATCTGATGGCGAACCAGGTTGAGCGCGCTTACTGCGTCTGCCGCTCCTGCCTCGTCCTCGGCGATGCCGCAGCGTGAATCGCCGCAGAGAAGGAGGGGTGAAGAAAAAACGCCTGCCTGCGCTGCGTCTCCAAATGCAGCGGGCAAAGCCATGATAGTAGCGAATTGATCATCTATCCCATGACCTGTCGCAAAGTCGAAAGTCCCGCCCTCTCCGTCTTCACGCAAAGAATGAGTCAGCCCCATCAAATGACCGACCTCATGAGCAACCACAATATCCAGTGGGCAATCGATGGCAACTACGGCTGCGGCATAAAAGCGCTCGCTAGGATCGGAAAAATCGCCCGCCGCCCCGTATCCCCCCACAGGAGCCAAACCACATCGCGATGCTGCGTGCTCAAGCGGTCGAAAGTGAAGGATGATATCTCCACCGAAATTGCTACGCAGCGCTTCAACCGTATTGAAGGCATCTCCCCGTCGCGCGAGCAGATCGTCAAGCGTGGTCGCCATATCGCTAGTGTCTGCTGCATCGGCTTGCCCGTGATAAACCACCCTCAGCAAGACATCAACACCACTGTTAATAAATATTTGGTTCGCTACCGAAATCAGCTGATTAATACGCGTTTCTACTCCAAAAGAGTAAAGGTCTCGCGCACCCTTGGAATGAAGCGCAATGACATCGATCACCGTGGGCGACGGATCGAGTGAGGCCGGATCAGTGGAATCGGTTTCTAGTAAGGACTCATTAAAGTCGCTAATCCCATCAAGATCTGAATCGAGTCGCACATCGGCCACGACACGGATCATCGTATCTGCACGCAAAGTCTCATCGAGTAAAACTGTGCTCTGAAGAACACTTGGTGTTAACTCGCTCGTGCTTACATCCAAATTGATTTTTTTGGTAGATCTCGCCGGCAGCGTGTCGAGATTGCAGCGAAGAACGCGCTGCGCCGACGAACTGAGCGTGATAGCACAATCGGCGCTTCCCCAATTTAACTCTGCCGACTCGGGTAAGAAGTAGACGTCAAAATAGTGGCCGTTGGCTGCATCGAAAGAGGAGTTGATCACCTCGACAGTAGCAGTGACATTTCCACCCCTATAAACAGCACGTCGACTAAATGCGTGGCTTATGGTTAGGTCACCCACTGCGGTGCTTGATTCGGCACTCATCTGCGAAGGTGCTGAGCCCTCATCAGATCCACGCAGGCTAGCGTTTTCACGCGCGCTTATATCGCTACTCAGCCCACTCAGTGATAGCGGAGGTAGCCTTGTTGGCACCATGGCAGTCAGGCGGCTGATGAGTATCGAGTCGTTCTGTAACTGCTGGCCCTGCAGAGCTGTCGGTCGATAAAACCAGCCCTCGTAGTCTAGAGCGCCTAATGCTGCCTGCAACTGAAAAGTGTCTGCGCCCGCTTTTAAACGCCCGAAAAGGCTCGTGCCGCTGAATGTCAGAATAAGTTGCACGTCAGTGTCATCGAGGCTTGTACTCGCCTCGATGACTCTATCGCCGTTTATTAGCATGCTGCTGCGCTCGATTTCGAGCGCGATACGACCCTGGGCTTGAAGGTCAAAAACGATCCGACCGCCAACGACGAGTGAATCGAGAGTCGCGACGGTGAGATTTACAGCTTGTTTATCGGACGAATAGCTCGGTGGTAGAACCGCAGAGGGAGCCGTGTGGCTGAGTGTGAATAATAACTGCGGCGCGCGGGGTTCGACAGCCTGCAGTAGCGGCGGATTAAAACCCACCGCCACAGTCGCGACGATGAGAGAGACGCGCAAAAGACTAATAAATAGGCGACTCGAAAGAACGGGGCCTAACCGTGAAAGCCGCAGCCAAAACGCGTAACTCGAGTTGCAAAAAAGAGTAACCATGACCTAGTGTAACTGAGCCGTGGGAAATATTACCAGCGAGTTACGCACTCATCTCACCACCCCACCAGTGTGCAGAGCGATGATCTGAGTGCCCGGCACAAACTCTCCGTTAGCAATTCGATCGCAGAGGGCGAAAAATAGCTTGCCTGTGTAAACCGGCTCAAGCGGCAAGCCGGTGATTGATTCAAATTGGTGAGTAAACTTAGTGAGCTCCGCCGATTTCCTCGCATAGCCACCGAAATGGTAGCGCTCATCGATCATCCATCTAACCCTCTCTTTCGGTGAAGCCCCGCCTGAACATGCCTCGGCGCCGGCAAGACTCAGCCACTTTGCAGCTTCGGACTTCAGATAGTCCCTCGCTCGAAGCACTGCAACGCCGTAAACCTGAGGCGTCAAACTTGAGGCTTCTCCACACGATTCCAGGCCATGAACAAGGCCCGCCAGGGTTGTTGCAGTCCCGCAGCTCACCGCCACAACGCGGTTGAGGGACTCGATGCCCATTTGATCAGCTGACTTATCAAAAAGCGACCAGTCCAGAGAGTCGACTATCTCCGCGCAACCCTCCACCGCGAGAAGATTACTCCCGCCCTCGGGAATAATGTCGACGTCACCAAAACGCGCACGAAGCCGCGCGATTATTTCTGCAGACTCTTTCAATCTGTAATCTGCACGCGACAGAGGAATTAGTTGCATCCCCTGCTCAGAGGCGAACGCGAGTATAGGATTTAAAGGCTCGACAATTTCCCCGCGGATGACGCCGATTGTCTCAAATCCGAACGCCTTGCCCGCTGCGGCAAGCGCGTACAAATGATTAGAATAGGCACCACCAAAACTCAGGACTCGGCGTCTATCGCGCGCACGAAGATCCGCCAAATTACGCTTGAGCTTAAACCATTTGTTGCCGTGTATTGTGGGGTGAATCTGATCGAGTCTTAGCACGCCAACCGAGACACCGTGCCTTAAGAACAACGGGTGAGAAAGAAGTTCCAGTGGTGGGCTCTCGATGCTATTTAAAAACGGCATGGAATTAGGCACTTGGGAACCTAGATTGGATATTTGAGAGAGGAAGAGTGTCGCAGAGTAGCGAAATGACAGCAAAAATATGGCGGACCGGACGGGACTCGAACCCGCGACCCCCGGCGTGACAGGCCGGTATTCTAACCAGCTGAACTACCGGTCCGCAATTCTTACATGTCCTCGTAGCGCCTTTTAAATTACAAGACTTTAAAGGCCTTGCAAAAGAAAGCGAGGTGTTCAGCTCGCATTCGGCTTCTACGTGAACTACTTTTTGATTTTAACCCGAAGGCAAAGCCAAAAAAGTGGTGGGTGATGAGGGATTTGAACCCCCGACATTCGCCTTGTAAGGGCGACGCTCTCCCAACTGAGCTAATCACCCGTGTCACAGAGAGAGGCGCATTTTACCGACTATCAGGGTTATGTCAATAAGATGTGTGCATCGGGCTTAAGAAATTCCATAACCGCCAAACCATGGCTTCTAAGCCGCCTTGCAAGGATGTTTCAACGGCTTGCCTCACCAGCTGCCTAGGCGGACTAGAATATACACGCAATTCTGAAGCGGCTAGAATACCGCGGTTCTAAATGCCTACATAAAGGCGCTTCATTTATCGAATCAACAAAGACCGATATTATGCGATTGTTTAAAGAATTCACCTTCGAGGCCGCGCACAGGCTCCCTAACGTGCCCGCCGAACACAAATGCTCGAGACTACACGGCCATTCGTTTGCGGTGAGGATCAGCGTAGACGGCGATATCGGGGAAAAGTCTGGCTGGGTTATGGACTTCGGAGAGATCAAAGTAGCGTTTAAACCGATACTTGAACGTCTCGATCATTACTATCTCAATGAAATTCCGGGTCTCGAGAATCCTACGAGCGAGAATCTCGCCCGCTGGATCTGGAAGGAACTCGTCGTCACCCTACCTCAGCTCAGCGAAATCGAAATTCGCGAAACTTGCACTAGTGGCTGCATCTACCGAGGCGACTAAGCTGTAGCAAGCGCCGCGACCTCAACCGACTCATCAGCGAGTCGCGCGGCTGTCACTATCGCCTGTTCCTTCACGAGTTTTTTCGCCAGCATGAACTCCTTCGGTCTGCCAACGCAATCGGCGGCGATTACAACACCCTCTTTCAAATAGAACAGCGCAAAACCACTTTCCGAATCCACCTCGGGTCTGCCCCTGATCGCGATCTCGTCGAACCCATCACTAAGACCTACCATTTGCAATTTTATCTCATATTGGTCTGACCAAAACCACGGCACCGCGTCATACGCTATCACCTTGCCGCAAATATTTGCGGCAGCCACGCGTGACTGGTCGGTCGCATTTTGTACCGATTCGAGGAGCAAAGGCCGGCGATAAAGCGCGCTTGGATGACGCGCGCAATCACCAGACGCGTAAATATTTGCATCTGTTGTTTGTGCGTTCTCATCGACCAACACGCCCCGATCGGCAGCAAGCCCAGCTTCTTCACATAACGAAACATTTGGAACAACACCGATTCCCGCGATAACAAAATCTGCTTCAAAGGCCGAGCCGTCTGCGCAGACAACTGTCTGCACCGAGCCCTCGCCACGCAGCTCACTCACCATCGTATTGGTCACGATAGTCACACCCCTGCTAGCATGGAGCTGCGTCATATAAGCCGACATCACTTCGCTCGTCACACGCTCAAGAACCCGCTGCGCCGCCTCAATAACCGTTACCTCAAGTTCCATGCTGCGAAGGACAGCCGCTGCCTCGAGTCCTATATAACCGCCGCCCACAATAACCACTTTACGACCCGGAATCGCCAGTGGACGAAATTTCTCAATATCGGCCGCATTGCGAATGGTGAAAACATTGTCGAAATTTTCACTGCCCGGCAGCTTTCTTACAGTAGCCCCAGTACAAATGGCTAGCTTGTCGTAGTGACGGAGACTGCCATCGGATAGCGTAACGCATTTCGCTTCTCTATCGAGTTTTTCTACCCGTGTATTCAGCATCAATTCAACTTCATTGTCGGCGAATAATTTCGCCGGGCGCAAGCGGATCTCATCCAGGGTCTTTTTGCCTGCTAAAAGCTCTTTTGACAAAGGTGGACGATGGTAGGGCAATTCATTTTCTTCGCTGACAAGCAGTATTTTCCCAGTCCAACCCTCTCGGCGTAGCTGGAAGGCCAAGGTTGTTCCGGCATGACTCGCGCCAATAATGATACACGTTTGCTCATTCATACATTGACTCCAAAAGTTTATTCTTTATCGAGGGTAACCTACGCTTAAAGCGTCCAGTTAACCTCTCCCCTGCCTTGCTCGCAGAGGAATTGATTGCATCGAGAAAAGGGTTTACTACCAATGAAACCGCGATAGGAAGAAAGCGGCGATGGATGCGGGCTCTCGATAATCAGATGTCTTTTTTCATTGATAAATTTCTTTTTGCTTGCAGCGAAATTACCCCAGAGAATAAAAACAGTCGGTTGGGTTCCTTCCGACACTGCTTGCATGATTAGATCGGTGAACTGACTCCAGCCGAGTTTTTCGTGCGAGCCAGCCGATCCAGCCCTCACGGTCAAGAAGCTATTCAACAGCAGAACACCCTGATCCGCCCAGGAGGTGAGATCGCCGTTTGCCGGTTCGGGCACACCGACATCTTCGATAAGCTCACGAAAAATATTTTTCAGTGTTGGTGGAAACCTATGTCCGTCACGAACAGAGAAACAAAGCCCATGTGCTTGACCGCCATGGTAAGGATCTTGACCAAGCAGCACGACTCGCACCTGCTCGGGCGACGTTTTCAATAAGGCCAAAAAGACTTCGTGCATTGGTGGATAGATCGACAACCCCGCATCAAATTCGGCCCCTAATCTATGTCCGATATCTCCCAGAAGCGCTGTAACGCTCGCTTTACTCTGCCCAGGTAATGCCGCGATTCTGGCAAGCCACTCACGCGGCATCGCCTCAACTAAATCACCTGAGAAGGAGAGAGTACTCATCCAGCGCCCCTATACTAGTCTTGACCGTATAGCGGACGCATGTGTGGGAACAGAAGTACGTCTTTTATCGAGGCACTGTCGGTGAATAACATTACTAATCTGTCGATACCTATCCCTTCACCTGCAGTCGGAGGCATACCGTATTCCAAGGCACGAATATAATCTTCATCATAGTGCATCGCCTCGTTATCGCCAGAGTCTTTCTGCGCGACCTGAGCCCTAAAACGCTCCGCTTGGTCTTCGGCATCATTTAATTCCGAAAACCCGTTAGCGAGTTCACGCCGACCGATAATTAGTTCGAAACGGTCGGTAATCTCAGGATTTTTCTCGTTGCGTCGCGCGAGTGGTGACACTTCTATTGGATATTCCGTTATGAAAGTCGGCTGATCGAGTTCGGCTTCGACTTTCTCCTCGAATATCTCCATCAAAATTTTACCTTTCCCCCACGCCTCGTCGTAATGCACGTCAAAACGGTCGGCAAGTGCCATTAGCGACTCTTTAGTCGCAAATGCGGCATCATCGTCGATATCGCAATACTTCTTTATTGCATCAACTACCGAAAGGCGAGCGAACGGCTTTGAGAAATCGTATTCAGAACCTTGGTAGGTAACCTTCGTCGTTCCAAGAACCGTTTCAGCAATTGTCTTGAAGAGGTCTTCAGTAAGATCGATAAGGTCAGTATACCGCGCATAGGCCTGGTAAAATTCGAGCATCGTGAACTCAGGATTGTGGCGCGTAGAAAGCCCTTCGTTACGGAAGTTGCGATTCAGCTCGAACACTCGATCGAACCCACCGACCACCAAACGCTTTAAATAGAGTTCTGGGGCAACACGCAAATACATGTCTTGATCAAGCGCATTGTGATGAGTAACAAAAGGTCTGGCAGTCGCACCACCTGGAATGACTTGCATCATTGGTGTTTCCACTTCCATGAACCGGTGCGCCTCAAAGTAATCTCGTATACAGCGCACTATCTTGGATCGAATCGAGAAAATACGGCGCGACTCTTCATTTACGATTAAGTCAACATAGCGCTGTCGATAGCGCATCTCCGTATCGGTTAGTCCTTTAAATTTATCAGGTAACGGCCTCAACGACTTGGTCAAAAGTCGAAATGTCACTACTCTGACTGTCAATTCGTCTTTGCCTGTTTTGAAAAGCTCTCCCTCGACGCCAATAATGTCACCCAGATCTAATGCTTTAAATTCGTCAACCAAATCCTCAGGTAATGACTTATTGTTCATATATAGCTGCATTTGAGCAGCGCCGTCTTGAATAACGGTAAATGGGCCGCGCATGCGGACAATACGTCCAGCAACCGACACCTGAACAGACTCGCCTTCGAGCGTTGCTTTGTCTTTCGCTTCGTGCTGCGCGATCAGCTTTTCTGAACTCGCACTAGGCGTAAAATCATTGGGAAACGCTACTCGCCTCTCACGAATCGCGTCGAGTTTTTCACGTCGTGCCGCGATCAACTTATTCTCGTCTTGAGCGTCTGCGTTGACGCTATCGATTTGGTCTTTACTCATAGTTATATCTGTCTTTTGAAGGCCGGTGTCTAAACCGGTGAAATGAAAATTCTGTGCTGCTTATTGATTCACAATCCCATCTTGAGACTTGCTTCGATGAACTTGTCGAGCCCGCCATCGAGTACGGCTCCCGTATTGCTGACTTCGACATTGGTACGCAGATCTTTGATACGCGACTGATCGAGAACATACGAACGGATCTGACTACCCCAACCGATATCGGCTTTGGATTCCTCTACGTCTTGCGCTGCTTCTTTGCGCTTGAGTTCTTCCATTTCGTAGAGCTTTGCCTTGAGCTGCTTAATGGCCGCGTCTTTATTTTTGTGCTGAGAACGTTGGCTCTGGCACTGAACAACAATACCACTCGGTTCATGGGTTAGCCTTACAGCAGAATCGGTTTTATTAACGTGCTGCCCACCTGCACCACTCGACCGATAGGTATCTACGCGCACTTTCGACATATCGAGATCGACTTCGATATCGTCATCTATTTCTGGTGAAATAAAGACCGAGGCGAAGGAAGTGTGGCGACGGCTACCGGAGTCGAAAGGTGATTTACGAACCAATCGGTGCACACCCGTCTCGGTGCGTAACCAGCCAAAAGCAAATTCACCCTTGATGTGCAGAGTGGCGCTTTTAATTCCCGCTACTTCGCCGCCCGAGACCTCCAACACTTCAGCTTCGAAACCCTTCGCTTCAGCCCAGCGCAGATACATTCGCAGGATCATTTCCGCCCAGTCCTGCGCTTCGGTTCCGCCAGACCCGGCTTGAATCTCCAAAAAGGCATTGCTCGGGTCCATCGCACCAGAAAACATCCGTCTAAATTCGAGTGCTTCAAGACTTGCAGCACGACGCGCGAGATCGCTTTTCGCCTCCTCAAATAATTCAGTGTCGTTTTCCTCACTGGCCAATACCAGCAGATCTTCTATGTCTCCTAGACTGTTTTCTAGACTGTCAATCGTTTTCACTACAGCCTCGAGCGCGGAACGCTCCTTGCCTAGTGCTTGTGCATAGTCAGGTTTATCCCAAACTGCTGACTCTCCGAGCTCCATCTCAACCTCGGTTAGCCTTTCTCGCTTGGTGTCATAGTCAAAGATACCCCCTAAGCGTCTCAGTTCGAGCGCGTAGATCGCGTAGCTGCGTTAAAGGGGCGTTTATTTCCAACATGTTGAGAATCCAAAATTTCAAGAGATTGCGGTGGTTGATCTGTTCATTTTACTTGAAATCTACTGTAGTTACGAACGCGAGCAGCAGGGATTAGCATGCTAAACTCAAGCTTCTAGGTTTCACATAGACAAGATTAAAAATGGCAGCCGATAGCAACAATTACCCTGCGGACACCTGCTCGCCTACAACCCTCGTCGTTGCGAACGCGAAATTATCGTGGTTAGAGAATGGACTGCCCTATTCTGAGGATTTTCAAGACACCTATCATTCGACCGAGGGTGCGCAAGCGGAAAGCCGCTATCTCTTCTTAGAAGGTAATCAGCTCGCTCAGAGGTGGCAGTCCGCCTATCGTTCTCCTCATCACGCTGGCGGCTGCTTTGTCATTGCAGAGCTCGGTTTTGGCTGCGGACTCAATTTCCTCGAAACACTGCAACTCTGGAAAGCCACACAAAAGCGTCCTAGCCGACTGCACTACCTTGCTTTCGAAAAGCATCCACTAATGCAGGCAGATCTTGCTCGTGCACTGAAACAGTGGCCAGAATTGGCGCCGGCTGCAGCCGAACTGCTCGCGCAATACCCCGACCACAGCGCCGGTTGCCACCGACTTTTCTTCGGCAAAGAGGTAATACTCGACCTTCACTATGGCGACGCTGTTGAGCGTCTCAACTCAATGATGAGGAGCCAAACGACTGCTGTCGATGCTTGGTATCTAGATGGATTTAGTCCGTCGCTAAATCCCAGCCTCTGGGACCTTACGCTAACCCGCGCCATTGCTTCGCACAGTAAGAACGGCACAACCGCGACAAGCTATAGCGTTGCAGGGAGCGCGCGACGCGCGCTTATCGATGCCGGCTTCAGCGTAACCAAGCGCTCAGGCTTTGGGAAAAAGAGGCACAGTCTTTACGCCATCATGGCAAATGAAACCGAGTCATTCCAGTCAACAAATGAAGAAGAGCAACAAAACAATCAATCGCAGACTGCACAGCCGCAAAATAATCCTCGCTCAAGCCATCAAAAAAACAGCGACCAAGACGTGCTTGTTATCGGCGCTGGCCTTGCGGGTTGCAGTACCGCACTAGCACTCGCGCGCCGCGGGCATAAGGTGAAAATAATTGATTCGGCGCCACAAGCGATGTGCGGCGCCTCAGGAATTCCCCAATTAGCTCTCCGCCCCAGACTTTTCCGCTCGGCAGACAGTAATGCGAGCTTTTTCCTTACTTCGTATCACACCGCGCGCCGTCTGTACGCGACAATTGACGAGCTCACGGCATCTTCTGAAACCGCCGCTTGGCACCCAACAGGCGTAGTACAATTGTCGGGGGCACTGAATAGAAAAAAGGCTCTGAGCCAGGAAGCGGTAGCCTCGATTTATGACCCTCGTGTCGTTCAGGGCGTGAGCAAAAATGTTGCTTCCTCACTTGCGGGGCTTCCAGTATTAGAGGGGGGGTGGCATTTCGAAGGGGCTGGCTGGCTCGATCCTCGGGCCTTTGTTGACAAACTCTTTGCGCTGGAGACACGAATTTCGTCCCAGTTCGATACCACTATAGTGGCCTTGACCCAGACCGCACATGGCACCGCCAGCTGCCGATGGGTAGCGATCGATTCGAGGGGAAATAAACTCACGGCGAAGACCGTTGTTCTTTGTAACTCCCATGCCATCGACTCCCTACTGCCGAATCTCGGCATTCGACTGCAAGCCGCGCGCGGACAGGTAAGCCTACTTAAAGCAGATGCCAACACAGCAGCGCTGCGCTGCGTAGTCAATGGCGAGCGCAGCCTATTTCCTACGCTAACCGGCTATCACGTGGTTGCCGCAAGCTATCGATCAGATCCTCACTCGCTTACGACACTTGAGCGATCTGCGGTTGATGATGAGGAGAATCTAGCTGGAATAGCGGAGATGATTAAGCCTCTGCTTGTCAATCGCGAAAATGGCGACGAGATTGCAAAGGGGGCTGCGGCATATCCGACAAGGGAGAATTCAGAGAACGTGCAGAAATCGAGACAGCCACTGGTCGCAATTCGCAGTGCAGGCGAAGACTTCCTCCCCGTTGTCGGGAGCGCGCCTGCGGTGGAAAGCCTCATCGCAAGCCTGTCTTCCCTACGCAGAAATGCGAGAGCTGGCGTGCCTGCCAAACTGGCTTCTCAGGAGGGTCTCTTTGTGAATGTTGGCCATGGTTCGAACGGCGTTGCGACATGTCCACTGAGTGCAGAGCACCTCGCCAGCCTCATCTGTGGAGAACCACCACCTTTGACCGCAGCAGAAGCCGAGTTGATTAGCCCCGCACGCTTTATCATCCGCGATATCAAAAAACAGGTTCGCTAACGCGAGAAAAAAGCGTTAACCACCTTTGCGAGTGCGCATGCATCTTCAGAACCTGCGAGTTCTCGGATAGAGTGCATACCAAAGGTAGGTACACCAACGTCTACGGTCTCGATTCCTAATGAGGCCGAGGTGATTGGTCCGATGGTACTGCCACATGCCATGTCCGCGCGCATTGCAAACAGCTGAGGTGTAACGCCCACTCTGGCGCATAGAGACTTGAACAATGCCACAGAGTGAGAGTTGCTAGCATAGCGCTGATTAGCATTAATCTTAATTACCGGCCCTTTGTTTAGTAACGGACCGTGCTTATCATCGTGCCGATCGATGAAATTCGGGTGAATGCCATGCGCATTGTCGATCGAGAGCATCGCCGATTGACTGATTAAGCGGTCGAAACCGTCAGCTTGCGCTTCGGACGAACTGAGTAGCCTCTCAATCACAGAACGAAGCAGTGGCCCCTGAGCGCCCGACGTCGAGACACTACCCACTTCTTCGTGATCATTGCACACCACGACAGACGTATGCGTCTCAGGCGCATCACAGAGAGCCTCACAGGCGAGAAAGCAACTCAATAGATTATCCAATCGCGCAGAGGCTAAAAACTCATCCTTTAGCCCCAAAAACTCGGCAGGCTGTGTGTCATAAAACATCAATTCATGCGATAGCACTTCTGCTGCGGTCTCGCTCTCAGGTAGCGCCTGAATTTGATCGAGAAGAAAAGCCTCGAGGGAGAAATCCTCGTCGCCAGAGAATTGTGTAATCAGTGGTGCCATTTCAGTCTGAGGGTTGATTTTTCTCCCCTCGTTGGCAGTGCGATCAAGATGAATCGCAAGGCTCGGGATAAATGCTACGGGCCTATGCAAATCGAGCAGCGTCGACTGCAAGCTTCCGTTCGCGGTAAGATAATCCACCCGCCCAGCAAGTGATAAATCACGGTCAAACCAAGGGTTTAATAATGCGCCGCCGTAAACTTCGACTCCAAGCTGAACATACCCTTGCTTTTTAACCACGGGAACAGGTTTTACTTTGAGACAGGGGCTATCGGTGTGTGCGCCCGCGACTCTGATCCCATTTTCAACCAATGGCTCGGTACCGTAAATAAACGCCACGATCGCCGATTCATTTCGCACGACGAAGTAACGACCGCCGGGTTGCAGATGCCAGCTATCGCCGTCGACAACTTGGCTGAAGCCAGCTTCCTTTAGTCTCTTACTGAGACATGCTACCGCGTGAAAAGGGGTCGGACTTGAATCGAGGAACTCGAGCAAACGTGCATTAAAATCGGCGATCATGGGAATCCACAAACACAAGTAAACTAGGGCCTAAGCTAAGCGCGCCAAAGAAGGCGCACTTAGCGGTAAAACGATACGCTAGCGTATTTCGAGCAGCTCTACTTCAAATATTAACGCAGAGTTTGGCGGAATCGCTGGCGTAGGCGACTGCTCGCCGTAGGCTAGATTTGGTGGTAAAAACAAACGCCATTTATCACCTACACTCATCAGCTGTAGCGCCTCGGTCCAACCGCTAATCACTTGGTTAAGTCCAAACTCAGCGGGTTCGCCACGGTCAACCGAACTGTCAAATACGGTCCCATCAATGAGGGTGCCATGATAGTGAGCGAGCACGGCGTCATTTGCCGTTGGCGACCCGCCATCGGCTGGGCCACTTGTAATCACCTCATACTGCAAACCCGACGCGGTGCTAACCACCCCCTCTCTGGCACCGTTAGACTCGAGGAAGGCCTGCGTAGAGGCGAGATTAGCTTCCATTTCCGCCTGCGCAGCCGCTGTCATACGCTCTTGGAAAAGCTGAATCGCGGCGAACAACTCCTCATTGCTTAACTGGATAGTATCGCCGGCTGCGTCACGCATACCCGCCACGAAACTATTCATGTCGATACCGGCAATGATGCCCTGTGCAACAAGGTTCTGGCCGATATTCACACCGATAGAATAGCCGATGCGATTATCTTCATCGGTGAGATCGATTGCTTCCTGCGCAGAAGCCTGACTCATTAGAAGAAAAGAGAGGCTCGCGACCGCTGACAACGATGATGCGGCACGCGCGACGCTCGTTGTTAACGAATGGGACAGTGAGGTGATCGAGTGATTCGACATGTGTATTCCTTCTTGAAAGTTAAAAACGCCGCAGTGCCATTAAATTCCCAGCAGGGGTCTCCGACCGCCAACCGATTTAGAGCGAGTCTGCCAGCAGAGAAATAGTGTCTACCGTGACATCAGCAGTTGAGACGAAGTCTAGCGAGGAAATCTACCAATTGCCAGCCACAGAGGACGGTTCCAGTTCAACGATGCTACACTCGATGTAAGTGGCTTTACATTGTCCGTTCAAGAGAGCAACCTCCTCTTCTGAACTGATTAATACTTTGATACGCGCCGTTGCGAAGCCATTGGAATGTTATTAAGAGATCTATCAGATGCCTACAAGCAGTCTAGGTGAACCGATCAAAAAGCAGCTCTTGCATGGACTTGCTGGCTTAGCCTCGAAAGCGTTTACGTTTGCGTTAATGCTTTCTGCATGTTCAAGCCCCTACACCGTATCGATAAACAACACCGCAGTATTCGATCCTCAAGACCGCTTGTACACCGGCGAGGTACGCAGCGCAGACCTGCAGGGCTGCATCAATTTCGCGCTGCGGCAGCAAAAAATTGAAAGCGAAGATCAGCTGCAGGTTCTCGCCTGCGCAAATTCCGAGGTAACCGATTTAGCGAATATCTCGCGTCTTCAAAATTTGCGATTTATTGATCTGGGGAAAAATCGAATTAGTAATCTCACCCCGTTGGAGCGTCTTGACAGACTGAGCGGACTAAATCTAAGCGACAATCTTATCGAAGATATTTCGCCACTGCTTAGGATTCAAACGCTGAGATCGTTGAACCTTGCCGGCAATAACTCGATCCCGTGCAGAGACGTGGCGGAGTTAACCAGGCGGATGGGCGCTAATTTTACCGCGCCTAACGCCTGCAAACCCTAACCTCAAGAAAGTTTACACGGGCGCGCCCGAGTGAAATCGGAATTGCGAATCCTCGCTTTCCACTAGCAGCGCTTCGGCCGCAAGAAACGTCTGAAGCCTTTCTTCGACATCAACTCCCGCGGCTGGCGCATAGGCTGAAGCA
The DNA here is from genome assembly GCA_017853205.1 of Gammaproteobacteria bacterium. Lineage (GTDB taxonomy): Bacteria > Pseudomonadota > Gammaproteobacteria > Pseudomonadales > Pseudohongiellaceae > UBA9145. The sequence continues at coordinate 87,963 of JAFMKB010000002.1, read as the reverse complement.
AGCTCCAAATAATCTTCATAGTGTCGCGCTTCAGACTTAAGCAAACTTCGATAAAATTTCGCTAATTCGTCATCCAGATGCGGTGCTAACGCTGCGAAGCGTTCGCAAGAGCGGGCTTCAATAATTGCACCTATAAGCAGCGTATCGACGAGTTGCACCTCGCCCTTCGATTCGGACAGCGCCCTAAGACTCGCTGCATACCTTGACGCGGATACTCCTTCGTAACGCACGCCTCTTGCCTGCATGAGCTCAACGACTTGTTGAAAATGCAAAAGCTCTTCTCGTGCTAACTGCGACATTTTCTTCAATAGCTCAGGCCTATCAGTGTACTTATACATTAAGTTCATTGCTGTAGACGCAGCTTTTTTCTCACAGTTGGCATGATCAACAAGAAGCAGTGACTGATTTTTACTGGCAGCTTCGATCCATGCATCGGGTGTCCTGCAGTGCAAGAAACTTTGTATTGGCGTCAATAAGTCGGCGAGCGAGTCATTCATCAAACGGAGCCTCTTGAGAATCAGCAGCATTAGGCAGAGCAGTAGTAATAGACACATCGTCCTCATCAATGCCTAAGGCCTTATCAAGCACATGCGTTTTATGCTTTTTAGCTGTTTTTGCTCCTAATTCGCGAAGTTTTTCGGCTCTGGAAATGAGATTCCCTCGACCGCTTGTTAGCTTATTATGCGCCTTGTCATAAGTCGCATTTGCCGCTTCCAACCTTTTACCTAACTCTTCAATATCTTCGCTAAAGGCGACAAATTTATCGTAAAGCCGACCTGCTGCTTCAGCAATTTGCTTGGCATTTTGATTCTGCTGCGCCAAACGCCACAAATTTTGCACGGTCTTGAGCGTTGTCAAAAGCGTAGTTGGACCAACGAAAATCACGTTCTTCTCGAACGCTTCATGGTTAAGATCGGGAGCTTCTTGTATCGCGACCGAGTAGGCGGATTCGATAGGCATAAACAAGAAAACATAGTCTAGCGAGTTAACACCAATAAGATTCTGATAGTTTTTTGCCGCTAAGCCACGAACGTGACCACGAATGGACTGGATGTGTTGTTTTAGATAGCCTTCTTTCGATTCTGGGTCTTCGGCGCTAGTAAAGCCCTCCCATGCTTTAAGGGAGACCTTCGAGTCAATAATTATATCCCTCGACTCAGGAAGATGGACAACGACATCAGGCTGCAGGCGGCTACCGTCCTCAGCGTTCAAACTAACTTGTACCTCATATTCGACGCCCTTAGTGAGTCCGGAACGCTCGAGAATACTCGTGAGAATTAGCTCTCCCCAGTTGCCCTGCGACTTGTTGTCGCCCTTGAGCGCTTGCACAAGGTTTGCCGCCTCTGCACCCAGCTTATCGTTGAGTTCATAAAGCTTTTTGATCTCAGCGCCGAGTGTATGCCTCTCTCTAGCTTCATTGCTGTAAGTCTCTTCGACTCGCTTCTCAAACGTTCTGATTCTATCCTGCAGGGGATTAAGCAGAGCTGAAAGGCTTTGCTGATTTTTCTCTTCGAAGCGCTTGCTTTTGTCGTCGAATATTTCATTCGCAAGGTTTTTAAACTGCAGACTTAACTCTTCTTTAGACTCTTTGAGAAGCGCGAGCTTCTCTTCAAACTGTGACTTTTCGAGTTCAAGGGTTTTCTCTAAGACAAGATTGGTTTCTCTTTGTCTCTGCAGCTTTGTCGCTAACCAAATTACAGCGATTACTAAACAGGCTGTCGCGCCCAGAGAGATAAGCAGAAAAAGTGTTTCCATGAGTTAAGACCAGGGACTAGATTAGGTTCTCATTAATCTCTTGGAGAAGCTCTGTGGTCAGGCGACTCTGGGAGGATTGTTCCTCTGCTAAGTTCTCAATAACGACATCGATCGTATCGCTAGTATCGAGAAGCCTGACTGCAAATTCTTGCAGCAGCGCAGTGTCCTGCCCGCGACCTCTGCCTAGCATACGCCCGAAAAAGCCTGGTTCGTCTGTGTCGTCTTTGACCCCTGCGAACTTAACGCTGATCACCGACTGGTCGCGATTAGCGTCTACGATTTCGATTTCTGCGCGCTCAATTGCCTGCCGCACCTGCACCCAAGCACGGCCGTAATTGATGCGGAGCGCTAACTTTTCATTCTCAGTCCCTATATCGATGAGATTCGCTTTGCGTGCCGATTCAATACTGCCGGCCAGCAGACTCGAAGACGATGCCTGATAAACATCATTGCGGTCCGCCAAATACTGCGAAAGGGCATCAAGAATTTGTCTCTCTCTGTCCACGGAGTCCGATGTTTCAGGCCAGTTGAGCACCAAAGGGATTGGATCGGTGCGCAAATCCGACATATGAATAACATAGATTTCGGCATAGCCCGAATGTAATCCGGGCTCGATACTGATTCTGTATTTGTGTCTTAAAAGAGGCTCCGAATTTACTTCAACCCAGGCCGTTTCGGCGATCCCGCTACTCGGATTTTCATAGTCCAGAACGACATTTAGACGTGACCAAAAGTCACGTACCAAAGGCCATACCTGAGCGGGTGTCGCATCGAGGAGTATCCAGCGGCTATCGCCCAAATTCTGGATGATGACCCCCTCCCGCCGCCTCGTCTCGATTGGCTTCGGCATTGGCACATCGTCGAACGGTTCGGCGTTCGCTGCTACTTCGACGACCTGTGGGATAACGTAGAGCTGATCGATAGTATAGCTGTCGAGATCGCTTGGGACGTCCATCTGCGGCAAAATGGGTGCATCTCTATAGTCGCCTACGCGATCGCGTATCAGACCGTCTTCGCCGGTTAAGCCTATTTTATCCAAACCAGGAATACTGCAAGCGCTAACGCTTAAAAAAAGTGCAATAGAGGCCAGTCGGAGCGAGTGATGAAATTTATAATGCATTGCCTATTCCCAGCGGAGTCTTTTATTTAATATGCGATTCTTTCACCGCAATCACGAGACGAATAACTCTTTTGACTATCCTACGTTGATACCAGCATTTAACAATGCATCGAGTACTTTGACGTGAAATTTTTCGTCGAGTTCCACGAGAGGCAAACGGATACCCCTATTAATTCGGCCCATTTGCCAAAGCGCCCACTTTACAGGGACTGGATTGGCTTCGATAAACAGCTCTCGGTGTAGCAGTTTTAATGCGCTGTCTACGTCGCGAGCGTTCTCTGCGTCACCTGCTAACGCGAACTCACACACTCGTGCCATTTCAGCGGGGGCAACATTCGCTGTCACAGAGATAGCGCCTTTCGCACCGGCTAGAATGAGTTCGCAATTCAACGCATCTTCGCCGCAATAGATCGCTAGCCGATCTCCGCAACGGTCAATTAATGCAAGGCCACGATCTTTATCACCTGTCGCATCTTTTATCCCAACGATATTGGGAATATCCGCGAGCGCATCCACTGTCTCGAGGGACAAATCACACATCGTGCGCCCGGGGACGTTGTAGAGTATTTGCGGAATGTCTACGCCTTCAGCTATTCGCTTAAAGTGCTCATAGAGCCCTCTTTGTGAGGGTTTCGTATAGTAAGGTGTAACTAAAAGGCAGGCATCTGCGCCCCGCTCTTTCGCCTCGGCGGTAAATAAAAGAGCCTCCGCGGTATTGTTAGAACCGGTACCTGCGATAACGGGAATTCTACCCGCAACAGTTTTGACACAATGCGCGATAAGGTCGATGTGTTCATGCGAGCTCAGCGTCGCCGACTCGCCTGTTGTGCCAACAACAACGATGCCATGAGTACCACATTGTATATGCCATTCGACCAATTTATCGAACGCGGGAAAATCAATACTCCCCCCCTCCGTCATGGGCGTAACTATCGCAACCAGACTGCCGCTAGCTGTCCACTTTACGTTTTTACTCACTTCTGACATTACTCGTTTTCCTTAGACTGCCGATGCGGCTGCACTGCACTTTAGGTGTCGTTGCTATGCGTCGGATTCTCGTGCGTCGTTAGCCCTCTGTCTCAGGCGTGTTTGGGGTGAACTCCGACTCCGCCGCTACTTTGCTAGGCCACGAGTTGATGACAGCCTTCACTAGCGTCGCCAAAGGGATTGCGAAGAATACACCTGCCAGACCCCAGATGCCTCCAAATATCAAGACCGACGAAATAATGGCCACAGGATGAAGATTCACCGCTTCAGAAAAAATAATTGGCACCAAGACGTTACCGTCTATCAATTGCAAAATGCCATAAGCAATGATTGCAGTGTAGAACTCGCCACCGATACCCCATTGGACGAACGCTACCGCAGCGACTGGAACGGTCACCGCCGTGGCACCAATATAGGGCACGATCACTGAGAGACCAACGAGCACCGAAAGCAGCAACGCATAATTAAGCCCCAAGACTTCGAACAACAAAAAACTTGCAACGCCGACAATGATGATCTCAAGCCCTTTACCTCGCACGTAATTCGATATCTGTTGGTCCATTTCATGCCAAATCTTACTCATCAAAGGGCGGTTGCGAGGAAGAAAATTACCCGCCCAATCTATAAGTTGACCTTTATCTTTCATCACGAAGAACACGAGAATCGGAACCAATATGAGAAAAATAACCAAATCTATAATGCCGGGAATACTCGCGAGCGAATACTCCAGAATGACCTGTCCATACCCTCCTAACTCACCCCGCACGCCTAAGATGAACTCCTGTATCTGCGACTCTGAAAACAGACTGGGGTAGCGATCAGGTAATAACATAAGCGAGGCTTGCCATTGACTAAGCAAATTTGGCAACTCACCAATCAAACGTCTCAGTTGATTCCATGCCTGCGGGAGGAGAATGAAAAGCAGCACTAAGAATGCGCCGATGAACAAGACGTAAACCAGAAAAAACGCGAGGCGATTCGAAAAGCCGTATTTCAGAAAGGTGTTAACCAGCCCTTGCATTAGGTAGGCGACGATAATCGCCGTCAACAAAGGCGCCAAGATTCCACCCAGCGTGAGCAGAACCATCAAACCAGCCGTAAGCAATAACAGCAAAATGATCGATTCTTCGTCGTGGAAGTAGCGATCGTAGAAGTCATGAACAAGCTTTTTCATCGTTAGCCCTCCAATGGGGCAGAGGCTAGGCCTTGCGAATCCAGTAGAAATACGCGGCAGAGTCTTTCTTAAACGCTAGGATCTCGTTGTTACTCTGCGAGGCGAACAGCTTGAAGTCTTTTTCTGAGGACGGATCGGTCGCTGTTACCTTGAGCACCTGCGAAGAATCCATCGAATTCAATGCGAGTTTGGCCTTAAGTAAAGGCATCGGGCACTGCAAACCACTAAGGTCTAGCTGAATGTCGCTTTTGGGTTCCATGTCTTTATTTTATCAAGCATTAGCTAGTAATGCCTATGATCTAAGGCTTTAATTTCGGTAGTATTTCAGTAATATGATCAGGTAGCTGTCAATTACCACTGCCGCAAGGAGAAACAAGCTAACAGCCATGAGCCACTCGACTCACCATAATCGCCTCCCTGTTGCATTGAGACGCTGCTTTACTCGACGACTCGCTCGCCAGCCTGCCTGCCAATTACAGCCGTCGCGCCCGGTTTGTGGTCTCGTGAGCACGGCCGTGCTCACTTTATTCTTGCAGATAGCCTCTGCGCAGAATGCGCTTCCCTCTCTTGGGGACCGAATCTCTGGCACAGTATCGCTCGAGCAAGAATTTGCTATCGGCCAGCAATTCTTAGCAAGCGTCCGCCGCGGAGCACCCACTATCTCAGATCCACTGCTAAACAACTATCTCGAAAATGTTACCTACAAACTCGCCTCGAGAAGCCAGCTTCAGGACCACCGCCTTTCGTTTGTCATTATAGACAGCGAAGAGCTCAATGCATTCGCGGCGCCGGGCGGGATCATTGGAGTAAATACAGGATTATTTTTAAACGCACACACTGAAGCCGAGTTCGCCTCTGTCATGGCACACGAAATCTCTCATGTAAGCCAAAGACACTTTGCCCGGGGTATCGATGAGGCTCAGGCTGGGCGCGTACCGCAAATGGCCAGCCTGCTTGCTAGTGTGATAGTGATGGCAACTTCGGACGCGGGTCACGGTGCCGCTGCGCTTGCCGCCGCGCAGGGCCGTTCACTCGAGAATCAGCTGCGCTTTAGTCGCAGCAACGAAGCGGAGGCCGATCGAATCGGCCAAGATACGATGTTTAACGCAGGATTCGACCCAGAGGGCATGTCCTCACTCTTCGAACGCCTTATCGCCATAAATCGCTTTGGCCGACGACCGCCAGAATTCCTGCTCTCACACCCCGTCACTGAATCACGAATTTCGGATGCCAGGAGCCGAGAATTCCGCTATCCCGACCGCCTCTATCAGGAGGATCTCGAATATCAAATCGTCAGAGCGCGTGTCGTTGGCCATTACGCTGAAGATAAAGACGCGTTAGTGAGCGAAATGCGCCGAGCACTGACCAACAGCACGAGCGCCTTCACGCGCGATGCCAATCGCTATGGCTTGGCGGTGGCGCTCTACGAAGCGGGCAACTACGCAGGTGCAAGTGCAGCACTGTCTCCCTTGCTGTCCAAAGAACCCAATCGAATAAGCTATGTGGTTACTCAGGCAGAAATATTGACGAAACAGAATGAGCCCGGGCAAGCGCGTGAGTATTTAACGCGTCACCTGCAGATTAATCCGAATAATCACGCCCTAACTACAGCTTATGCAGAGGCATTAATTGCCGCGCGAAATTACAGTGAGGCGGCAGAGGTGTTGCAGCGCCATGCGGTTTTTCGTCCGGACGACCATCATCTATGGGCCATGCTTGCGGAAACACAAGGTCAAGCCGGCAACATAAGCGAAGTGCATCAGGCTCGCGCAGAGTACTTTAGGTTGCTCGGAGACTTTCGCAATGCGCGTCAGCAACTGCAGTTTGCTCTCAGGATAGAAGTCGATCAGGGTGCGGGGGCGGCAGTAGAGGCCCGATTGCGAGAGCGCATCAATACTCTCGAAGATCAGCAGCGAGCACTTCAAGGTTAAGCTTTCCCTCTCACCTTAAGCGCGTTTGCAGCTGCGAAATCGAGCATGCGCTGTAGCGGCTTCATTGCTCGCTCCCCCACAGCCGCATCGACAAAGACCTCGTTGGTCAGCCCATCATTAGCCTCTTCAACTTGAAGCTCCTCGAGCGCAGCGAGCAAGGTTGGCAACGTGTTCATACCCATCCAAGGACAACTGGCGCAACTCCTACAGGTTGCTTCATTGCCCGCGGTAGGCGCGACAATAAACTCTTTCTCGGGCGAGAGCCGTTGTAATTTATGAAAAATCCCGCGGTCAGTCGCGACTATGAACTGTGAGTTTGGCAACGCTTGCGACGCTTTAATTATCTGCGTAGTGGAACCAATCACATCGGCAATCGCCAAGACCTCAGCGGGTGATTCTGGATGCGCAAGCACCGCCGCATCAGGATATAGCGCACGCATATCGCGAAGGCCACGCGCTTTAAATTCTTCGTGAACAATGCACGCTGAATCCCAGAGAAGCATGTCAGCACCTGTTGTGTCGCGAATGTAGCGTCCGAGATGGCGATCAGGCGCCCACAATATTTTTTCTCCGCGCTCCATTAAATGTTCGACAATATCCAACGCAACGCTCGACGTAACCACCCAATCGGCGCGCGCCTTAACCGCGGCCGAAGTATTCGCATAAACAACTACTGTCCGATCCGGGTTAGCATCGCAAAATGCGGAAAATTCCAAAATTGGGCAGGCGATATCCAGCGAACACGTCGCTTCGAGCGTTGGCATAATGACGCGCTTGTCAGGACTCAGTATTTTTGCCGATTCGCCCATGAACCGAACGCCGGCTACGATCAACGTAGACGCGTCACAGTCGCGCCCGAAACGCGCCATTTCAAGGCTATCGCCGACGAAACCACCACTCTCCTCTGCTAGATCTTGCAGCACAGGATCGGTGTAATAGTGCGCAACCATTTTTGCACCGCTAGAAGCCAGCGCATCAAGAATACGGCGCTTATAATCGCTCGTCTCTGCGGCGCTAAGAGAGTCAATCTGAAACGCGTCGATCTTATCGAGGTAAGATTTTACAAGCTGTGTGTCTGCAGCAAGGCGCTCTGGTAGCGATGATGTAGTGGTTATTTCTTGCATGCTGCGCTCTCGTTCAGTTCTTAAGCCACTATCTTACCATGGCATTACTTATGCGGAGAAACGACAGCGAGAGGATGGCGCGATGGGCGCCAATAGAGAGATCACGGGAAAAATGGTGGGCCGTGTGCGACTCGAACGCACGACCAATTGGTTAAAAGCCAACTGCTCTACCGACTGAGCTAACGGCCCGTGAAGGGGCGACATAGTACTATCAAATCAAAAAAAGACAAGTCAGAATCGCCATTTTTTTCGAATATTTAACGGTAACGGGTCGGATCTTCGGACTGCGCGTCGACGAAGCCTTTTATCCGCAACCTACAACTGTCGCAACGGCCGCAGGCACGCCCGTCTTCATCCGCCTGATAGCAAGAAACTGTCGCCGCGTAATCCACGCCGAGCCGCAACCCAACGTCAATAATTTCAGCTTTTGTGAGGTCGATTAGTGGCGTTCTGAGCGCAATACTTTTGCCCTCAACGCCAGCTTTCGTAGCAAGATCAATAAGAGATTGAAAAGCGTTAATATACTCGGGCCGACAATCTGGGTAGCCAGAATAATCTAGCGCGTTAACGCCAATAAAAATAGCTTCGGCTGAAACCACTTCGGCCCAGGCTAGTGCATAGCTCAAGAACACCGTATTACGGGCTGGCACATAGGTAACAGGAATCCCCTGTGTCTCCTGTTCGGGCACGGCGATACTGCGGTCAGTTAGCGCAGATCCGCCAATTGCGCCCATGTCTATTGGCAAGGTTTTATGGGCCACGACGCCGGCCGCCTCTGCTAGCCGAGCCGCGGCGGCGAGCTCGCTAACAGAGCGCTGGCCATAGTCGAAACTCAATGCATAACAAGCATAGCCCTCGGCCTGGGCGATCGCTAGACAGGTCGCAGAATCGAGCCCGCCTGAAACTAGGACGATTGCCTTTTTCATAGTCTCGATTTCCTTGAGTCGATAGCTGGATCGGTAATTGAGTTCAGCATTAAACGCCCTTTTTGTCGCCCCAGATTTGCTTGTGTAATTGGAGCTGCATTCGAACCTTAAGCCTGTCTTCGAGAATCCACTGCGCTAATTGAGCGGGCACTAGCTCCTCATAGGAAGGGGAAAATAATACATCGTCCACACGCGATCCAAGGTCGTACATCTGCAGCTGGGCCTTCGACCATTCGTAATCGCTACGATCACAGATGACGAACTTGACTTGGTCTTTTCTTCGCAGCAAAGGGATATTTGCGAGCAAATTACGGTCACATTCGCCAGAGGCTGGGGTTTTTAGATCAAGCACGATTGAGACACGTTCATCGACCTCACCGATAGACATCGCGCCGCCTGTTTCAAGCGAAACGTGATATCCGGCATCGCAAAGCGCTTTCATGAGTTTAATCACTGAAGGTTGAGCGAGAGGCTCCCCCCCTGTCACCGTCACATACTCCGCTGAATGCTCAGCTACCTTTGCAAGAATTTCATCCAGCGAGTGCTGCTTACCTCCTTCGAAAGCATATGCGGTGTCGCAATAGGTACAGCGCAGAGGACATCCTGTGAGCCTGATGAACACAGTCGGCCGACCTGCCGTCCTAGCCTCACCCTGCAGAGAGTGAAAGATTTCCGTAAGGCGTAAACTTAGATCAGTGCTCACAGCGAAAGCAGTCGTGTATCAGCAAGGTTAGCGACTCCTGTATTCGGAAAGCGGCGCTTGATGTCGTTAAGCATCTGCCTAGCGCGCTGGAGGTTCCCCATGCCTTGATACGCGAGGCCTAATCCGTACATGGCATCGGGAACTTTGTTCGAATCGGCATACTGCTCGAGAATTATTTCGTAGGCGCTACGTGCTTCTTCGAAACGCTCGAGATAGAGATAGGCTTGGCCTTTCCAATAGTGGGCATTGGTCACGAAGCGACCGTCGGGATACAGGCTTAAATACTGATCGAATTCGGCGATTGAGCGTTCGAAGTGGCTATTAATAACCGAATCGTAGGCCATCTGGTAGAGCTGTTGTTCACTGAGAGTCGCGGGCTGCAGCGTTGGACGTGATGTGCTCTCCGTAGCTGGCGCCTGAGTCTGTCCTGCCGTGCTGTTAGGTAAGGTTGGGACGGCGGTCGGTTGAGGTGAGCTCGGAGCCGACGATTCGAGATCACTCAGTCTTTGATCGACATCGGTATAACGATTGAGAGAATCTCTCTGAAGCTTTTTAATCTCAAAACCCTGCTCGTCGAGTTGTCCGCGCAGGGCTTGAATTTCGGCTTGAAGTTGCCGGTTCTGATCCAGGAGTAACGACATGGCGTCATTCGACGACTGAGCGCCTGCATTTTGCGCCATTGCAAGAGTACTGAGTAGCGCCACAGTCGCAGTAATAGCCAGGCGTAAGGCTCTGTCACCGAATGCTTGAGAGGTTTTGACAGTCTGTAATTGGCGTAATTTCATCGCTGCGCGAAGCTCCATAGAGAATGACTATACCGAATAGTTTAGGCGAGCCATTCGCAGAGGGCAACGCGCATGCAAGCGTTCTAACGCGCGACCACCTCGACTCGTCGATTGCGGTTATAGGCGTTCTCAGATTGACCAGTCATTGCAGGTCTCTCTTCTCCGTAGCTAACCACTTCGATCTGCGAGCGTGACGCTCCGTTAACGATAAGATAATTAAGGATACTGTTTGCTCTACGCTCGCCCAACGCCAAGTTGTACTCGCGCGTCCCGCGCTCGTCTGCGTGACCCTCGAGGCGCAGCCGCTTGCTCGGATTGGCAGCCAGATCGCGCGCATGATACATCAACGTTTCTCTGTCGACTGCGCGGAATTCAGCAATATCAAAGTCAAAATAGAAGACTGTTTGCCTTAGCGCATTCTCAGCTTGAATCTGCTCCGCACTCAGGCGGCCACTCGTCCCGGCGCCATTGGCCTGAGCAGCGGATGACGTCGACTCGCTAGACATGCTACCCATTGCTGATGAAGCATTAGCATCGCTCTCCGCATCGCTTGATGACTTACACGCTGCAAGGCTCATCAAAGCCATTGCAACGAAAACTGAGCGCATGAATTGTTTTGTGTTCACCATTGTTATTATCCCTCTCAGGTTATACTCCGCAGCCTAAAAAGTTGCGTCTAGTCTTGTTAAATCGGCGGAATTTTAGAAAACTTGGATATATTTTCTCCTTATTCGAGAGCTTTCACCTCTCGCTGGAGTGACTAATTTAAGAATGGCGACCAAGCCGGTTCACGCACGTCTCCCCGCGACGAAGGCAACCGAAATTTGACGCGACCATCAATCGATACCGCATCGAGCACCCCGCGGCCGTTATATTTAGTCGCGTACATAATCATGCTGCCATTGGGGGCGACACTAGGTGACTCGTCGAATTTAGTCGAGGTGAGCGTGATAACCCTCAGGGTCTCCACATTCATTATAGAAATCTGGTATTCCGGACTTTGTCGAGTCTCCCGTCTTACGTGAACAAGGTTGACCCCATCGGGTAAGAACTGCCCTTTAGCGCAGTGGAAACAGTCGTAGGTTAGACGCTCCACATCGTAGGTGCTTGCACCTATTTCCATCTGATAAATCTGAGGCTGACCCGTCCTATCCGACATGAATACCAAAGAGCGCCCGTCTCGCGACCAAGCGGGTTCCGTGTCGATAGCAGGATGGTCAGTTATCCGGATCAGCTCATTGCTAATCAGGTCTTGTACGTAAATATCTGGACTACCGTCCTTAGACAGAACCATAGCCAGCTTTGTCCCATCCGGCGACCATACGGGTGAGCTGTTTATGTTCGGGTAATTAGTGATCTGGCGACGCTGCCCCGTCGCGATGTTCTGCGTATAAATTCGTGGCAAATCAGTCTCAAATGACACATAGGCAATATCTTGCCCATTAGGTGACCAACTGGGTGACATAATCGGCTCACGAGATTCCAGCAAAACTTGCGCCCGACGGCCATCGTAATCGGCCTTTTCAAGGCGAAAATACGACTCTTCCGGGCTTACGAATTCACTGACAACGTAGAGGATTTGCGTTGTAAACGCGCCTCGCGTCCCGGTCACAAGCTCGAACACAACATTGCTTATTTCATGGCCTATATCGCGCAGCTGCGCCGTAGTGCCAGTGAGCACCTCTCCTGCGAGCTTAATCTCCCGATTTATATCGAAAAATTCGTATTGCACCTGTATCAACTCGCTCCCGGGTGCTCTCTGCACCTTGCCGACGAGGAGATAATCCTGCGCCAGGACACTCCAATCACGATAGTAAACTTCGCGCTCCTCGCGCGGCATAGCCAGCATATTCGACGGCGAGAGCGCTCGGAACTCACCTACCTGCTGAAGATCGGCGGTAACGATGTCACCGATAGCTTCATCCAGCACCCCACTCCCCTCCCATGAGAAAGGCACAATCGCGATCGGAATTGGGTTATCTATTCCTTGGGTGATTTGAATACTGAGCTCGGCCTTAGCTGAAAAACTCAACAGTGCACTGATAACGAACAATAACGGAGTCGCGCGATTAAGTTTCATTAGTTAAGTAAGTCCTCTGGCTGGAAGATGAGTGACAGCGTACGGAAATTCTGATTGAAGACACGGATCGGCAATGCGGTTAATTCTGCGAACGGCGCAGCTCTGTAGACCGCATTTTCGGCCGATCTATCGAACGCCGGATCTCCACTTGACTGTGTGATTCTCACGTCAACGAGTTCGCCTGTTGGCAACATTTTAATCTGAATAACTGCGCGCATACCGTTTCGCGCACTCGGAGGCCTCGACCAATTATCGGTCACTAGCTGCTGGATTAGTCCGGTTGCGCTTTGAACAAGCTCGAACTCGCTGCTTGCCGCCTCGGCTGCCGCGGCATTTTGCGCCTCTTCGCGCTCTTTGCGCTGCTGCGCCTCGCGGTCTCGCTGGGCCTGTTCTTCGCGCTGCTTGGCCTGCCGCGCCTCTGCCTGCTCTCTGTCCCGCTCTGCTTGCGCTTTATCGCGTTCGGCTTGCACTTTCTCCCGCTCAACCAGCGCCTGCGCATCGGCACGCTGTTGAGCAATCCGCTGTTCTTCGCGCTTTTTCGCAGCCTCTTCCTGCCGCTTTTTTTCTGCGGCCTGCTCTTCTCTCTTTTTCTGCGCCGCCGCGTTAGCACGCTCCGTTTCTCTACGCTTTGCTTCAAGACGACGGTTTTCTTGAGCCCGCTGATTAGCGACCTGGGGGTTCTCCTCGATCAGTAGCGCCTTAATCACTGTTGGCTGAATGAGCTCCAAGGCTTGCGATTGACTGTTACTTTGAAGATAAACGAGTCCACCAAGAAGCAGAATATGAAGAGAAATGGCTACCACCACGGCGAGCGGATAGCCATTGAGAATCACCAGATTATTCACTCCGTCTGATTCGCCAAAGCCAAGCAATTCGCGCACTGAGGGCATTCTTTTTATCTCTCCCTAGACTCTACTGTGAGTCGAGTGGCTGGGTGATGAAATTGGGGTTAGCCACACCCGCCGCTTGCAAGGTTGTGAGGAGCTGAATCATCGCACCCCAATCGGCCGTCGTGTCTCCTTCCACTAGCACTTGTATTTCTGGATTCGCAGACACAATTTTGCCAACCTGCTCACCCACGCGTTCGAGGCTTGTCGCTTCTCGATCTTCACCAGTAGCGCCAATGCTTAGATAATATTCGCCTGCCGAGGTAATCGAAACAACAAGAGTTGCCTGGTTTTCATCGATGCTTAGCGGCTCATTGTTAGCTTGGGGTAATTCTACATCAATACCCTGATTGAGCAGCGGTGCGGTAACCATGAAGACAATGAGAAGCACGAGCATCACATCTATGTAAGGAACGACGTTGATATCTCCCATCGGCTTCCGTTTTTTACGAGCGATAATATCCATAATGCAGTCTCGACAGCCCCCCGCTATTCGCTATGAACTTGGCGGTGGAGGATGCTGGAAAACTCATCGGTGAACGTTATGTAGCTTCCCGTGATGGTGTCCACCGATGAAGAATAACGGTTGTAGGCGACAACAGCAGGGATTGCAGCAAACAGACCCATGGCCGTTGCGATCAGCGCCTCTGCAATTCCGGGCGCGACCACTTGCAGCGTCGCCTGTGTCTGACTCGCAAGACCTATAAACGAGTTCATAATCCCAATCACTGTGCCAAATAAGCCGACGTAAGGTGAGACTGAGCCAACCGAGGCCAAAAAAGCGAGATGCCGTTCAAGCTTTTCCTCTTCTCGCGAAAACGCGACCCGCATCGCCCGCTGCGCGCCTTCCATTATCGCTTCCTTATCCACTGACGCCTGCTGCCGCAGCCGCATGAATTCTTTGAAACCCGCTCTAAAAATGTTCTCGATCCCTACAATCGGCACGTCATCACGCTGCATCTGAGTGCCTTCTTTATAAAGTTGACTGAGATCCATGCCGCTCCAAAAACGTTCTTCAAAGCTCAGTACGCCTCTGGACGCAGCGGTGAGAACCATCGCTCTCTGGACAATCATTACCCAAGACAATATTGAGAGTACAAGCAAGGACAGCATCACCAGTTGCACTGGCAGCGTTGCCTCAAGTATTAGTTGAATTGGACTGATCTCTGTATTCACTTCTTCTTCTCCAGAATCTGATGAGCAGTGATGCTTTTAAAGATTAGCTTCGCTGTTAGGCTATGCGTGAGCCTTATTATCAGGCCGACGAGCGGGCTAACTATTGGACAGCCGCAAGCCGCCGCCTATCCGCTGCTTCACTTACTACTTTCGGCAGAAGGAGGAAATAGTTTTGCTCTTTTGGAAAGGTTAGGGTCGAGTGTACGATTTAAAGATGACACTTTACTGAGACAGTCTAGCAATAGCATGCAACACTCAGACTAGACTGAGGCAACCAGAAGTCTAAAGCGCCTTACTCGGTTCCGGATCGTCAAACAAGTCTGCATGCTCTTTCACGGGTTCTAAACCAAAATGACGATAGCCGTGCTGAGTGACCACGCGACCCCGAGGCGTACGCATAATAAATCCCTGCTGAATTAAGTAGGGCTCCAGGACATCTTCGATCGTGTCGCGCTCCTCGCTGATTGCCGCGGCCAAACTATCGACTCCTACCGGCCCGCCATCGAACTTTTCGATCATGGTCATAATTAGCCTACGATCCATATGATCGAAGCCATTGTTATCGATACTGAGCATATCGAGCGCGGCAGCCGCTTCGTCGGCGCCAATCGCCCCATCTGACTTGACTTGCGAGTAGTCTCGCACACGTCGAAGCAACCGATTCGCGATTCTGGGCGTGCCCCGCGAACGGCGCGCGATTTCAGATGCTCCTGATTGATCAATCTGAGTGCCGAGTATTTTCGAAGAGCGAGTAACAATGGTAGTGAGCTCTTCAAGCGAATAAAATTCGAGCCGCTGAATAATGCCGAAACGATCGCGCAGCGGCGACGTCAGCAACCCTGCCCGCGTTGTCGCGCCGACAAGGGTAAATGGCGGTAGCTCAAGCTTGATCGAACGTGCAGCGGGCCCCTCGCCAATCATAATGTCGAGTTGATAATCTTCCATCGCTGGGTAGAGAATTTCCTCTATCGCTGGGCTCATACGATGGATCTCGTCGATGAACAGCACGTCGCCGGCCTCAAGATTAGTGAGCATAGCCGCCAAATCGCCTGCTTTCTCAAGCACCGGCCCCGAAGTCGCCTTGATATTGGCGTTAAGCTCATTGGCGATAATGTTTGCGAGCGTGGTTTTCCCTAAGCCCGGCGGGCCAAAGACTAGCGTGTGATCTAGAGGCTCGCCGCGACCGCGCGCGGCATGAATGAAAATCTCCATCTGCTGTTTGACTTCGCTCTGGCCAACATAGTCCTGAAGCGAGAGCGGGCGGATCGCGCGGTCATGCGACTCTTCGGTGCGAGAACTGTCCGCAGAGATTAAACGATCTTCTATCATTGCACCTAAGTCCCCAAGATTCTCTTATTTACGCCATACTTTTCAATGCGAAGCGAATGAGCTCTTCGCTACTCGCAAGCTCAGGCCTGTCCTTCTGAACCGATGCTATTGCCCTCGCCGCTTGGGGGAGCTTGTAACCGAGGCTGACGAGCGCAGTTTCTGCCTCGCGCGCTGCCGAGGCCGCATTGGGCGAGCTTGCCTTTGCCCCTGCGTTAGCATGCGAACCACCTGCGACCTCCCAGTCCTTAATCTTGTCGCGAAGTTCGATAACCAATCTCTCAGCCGTTTTTTTGCCGATACCTGGCATTGCAACAAGCGCGGCAATGTCGTTATTCAACACCAAACCGACAAGGGCGTCAGAATCGACGCTGGAAAGAATGCCAAGCGCCATCTTTGGGCCTACACCGTTAACTTTGATCAACGTCCTGAACAACGCCTTATCTTTGACCCCGATGAAGCCGAAAAGCTGCTGTGCATCTTCACGCACCACAAAGTGCGTATGCAACGTCACCACTTCACCAATTTCAGGTAGCTTGAAAAGAGTGCTCATGGGCACCTGAACCTCATAGGCAATACCCCCAACCTCCACCTGAATATCGGTTGGTTCTTTTTCTATAAGGATCCCGCGAATGCGTCCTATCACTTAAAGCGTTTCCTGCTGAAGCGGTTAGCTCCCGACATTTTTATTAAACTTGCATGGGTATTCGCATGACAAATCGCGATGGCGAGTCCATCGCTCGCGTCTTCGGCGAGTGTATCATCGATCCCGAGTATCGCCTTCACCATATGTTGAACCTGCGCTTTGGTTGCTGACCCCGAACCAACGACGGCAAGCTTTACCATTCTCGCAGAATATTCGCTTACCTCGAGATCGTGATGCAAGCAACCTACCATCGCACTTCCTCGCGCCTGTCCAAGCTTGAGTGCTGAAGCAGCGTTCTTGCCCATGAAGACCTCTTCGACAGCCGCATACTGAGGTGAAAACTCCTCAATCACGGAGCAGATGCCGTCAAAAATAGTTTTAAGTCTCTCGGGTTGAGAGTCGGAAGATGTTTTTATGCGTCCGCATCCCACAAATTCGAGTCGATTGCCGACTGCATTCACGAGACCGTAGCCGGTGACTCTTGAGCCGGGGTCAATTCCCAAAAAAATCGCCATCGTCTCGTTACCGTGGTTATAAATTGGGGCTATTGAAAACCGTTAAGCACCGGTGTCGCCGCTCAGAGCTGTGCGGCGATTTCATCCGAAATATTGCCGTTATGGTAGACATTCTGAACATCATCGAGGTCTTCCATATGGTCGATTAGCTTTAGCAATGATTCAGCGCCGGAAAGATCGAGCTCCGCCTGAGTTGATGCCAGCATCGTCATTTCGGCATTAGCCCATTCGAGCCCCGCTGTTTTAAGCGCATCCTGCACCGCACCAAAGGTCTCAAGTGTCGTTAACACATCGACGCTAGAATCTTCATTCGTTGTAATGTCATGAGCGCCAGCTTCCAGCGCAATTTCCATGATCTGCTCTTCATCAGCGCCCGCTGGAAAGCTAATGATTCCCGTGCGCTCGAATAGATAAGCGACTGATCCGTTCGTTCCAAGGCTACCACCGTATTTACTAAAGCAATGCCTCACCTCGGCAACAGTGCGGTTTTTATTGTCCGTCAGCGTTTCGACCAAGATAGCTACCCCACCCGGGCCGTAGCCTTCATAATCTAACTCTTCGAGGTTTTCGTTTTCGGCAGTGCCCGCTCCTCGAGCGATCGCGCGATCGATAGTGTCACGGGTCATGTTTGCCGAAAGCGCTTTATCCATGATTGCGCGGAGGCGTGGATTGTCGGCGACGTTGCCTCCACCCGACTTTGCGGCAACCGTGAGCTCACGGATTATCTTGGTAAAGATCTTGCCTCGTTTAGCGTCCTGTCCAGCCTTACGATGCTTGATGTTCGCCCATTTACTATGACCCGCCATTCTTCACTCCTGTGTATCCCTATCCTCAGAGGTCGCCGCGCAGCCCCCCTTCATTATCACCCTATTCTTTCAATGCGTTTGGCAATCAGATCACCGCGCACTCAACAAATCTGCTACTCAACGCCCTCTGGCTTAGGCTGCTCGCGCAGGCGAATATTGAGCTCGCGCAGCTGCTTAGTAGACACCTCACCTGGCGCTTCGGTCAGCGGACACGCCGCAGACTGAGTCTTAGGGAACGCTATAACGTCGCGAATCGACGTAGCACCTGTCATCAACATGATCAGTCGATCAAGGCCAAACGCGATGCCGCCATGGGGAGGACACCCGTAACTGAGCGCGTCAAGCAGGAACCCGAACTTTTCCTGAGCCTCCTCCTCACCAATACCCAAGACTTCGAAGACGGATTGTTGCATCTCCGGCTTATTAATACGTATTGAGCCACCGCCCAATTCAGTGCCGTTGAGTACCATGTCATAGGCACGAGAGAGCGCAGTCGCTGGTGAATTCTTCAGCTCTTCAACGGAACAAGCTGGAGCGGTGAACGGGTGATGAAGCGACGTGAGGTTTCCTTCGCTATTCGTTTCGAACATAGGAAAATCAACAACCCAAAGTGGCGCCCAGCTGTCTTTTACCAGACCCAAATCCTCGGCAACCTTAATCCGCAACGCGCCGATCGCCTCATTGACCACCTTAGCCTTGTCTGCACCGAAGAAAATAATATCTCCCGTTTCGGCGCCTAGTTTTTGCAACAGAGCCTCAACAACCTCGTCAGGCATGAACTTCAGAATGGGCGACTGTAACCCTTCGAGCCCAGCAACGCGGTCGTTTACCTTCACCCACGCAAGCCCCCTCGCGCCGTAGATAGAAACAAATTTAGTGTATTCATCAATCGACTTTCGGCTGATTTCAGCGCCACCTGGCACTCGAAGCGCAACTACACGGCTGTCTGCGTCGTTCGCCGGTCCGCTGAAAACCTTAAAATCAACGTCTTTCATGAGTTCAGCGATATCGACAAGTTCGAGATCAATGCGCAGATCCGGCTTGTCAGAGCCATATCGATTCATCGCCTCGGAGAACGGCATGCGCGGAAATTCACCAAGCTCGACACCGAGATGCTTCTTGAATACACCGCTTATCATACCCTCCATGGTCGTCATTATTTGCTCTTCGTCCATGAAAGAGGTTTCGACATCAATCTGAGTGAACTCTGGCTGGCGATCGGCGCGCAGGTCTTCGTCTCGGAAACATTTCGCAATCTGGTAATAGCGATCCATGCCCGCTGCCATAAGGATCTGTTTAAATAGCTGAGGCGACTGAGGCAGCGCAAAAAAACGACTTGGATGCGTTCGGCTTGGAACAAGATAGTCTCGCGCGCCTTCTGGAGTTGCTTTTGTCAAAAGAGGCGTTTCAACGTCTATAAAGCCATTATCGTCGAAGAAATTGCGGACAGTGTTCGTCACCTTGGATCGAAAGCGGAGACGCTCGGTCATTTCTGGGCGACGCAGGTCTACATAGCGATAGCGCAGACGAATATCTTCCCCCACGGCGGCATGCTCATCGAGTTGAAAGGGAGGTGTGGCAGCAGCATTGAGTATTTCTAACTGCTTTCCCAAGACCTCGATTGCACCTGTCCCGAGTCCGCTGTTAGAAGTACCCTCTGGGCGCGGACGAACAAGACCTGTTATTTTAACAACAAATTCGTTTCTGACCGTTTCCGCGAGAGCAAATGCCTCAACGGTGTCAGGATCGAAGACTACCTGAGCCAAGCCTTCGCGATCACGCACATCAAGGAAGATTACGCCACCGTGATCTCGACGACGGTGAACCCAACCGCAGAGTTCTACCTGTTGTCCTACGAATGTTTCGTTTAGCTCACCGCAATAGTTGCTGCGCATAACTTTTCCCTGAATTAGTCTTATTGTGTCGCCAAGGGGCCCTCGAAGACCACTGGCATAATGCTTGTTTAACTGTCTAGACGCCTATTGTCGCTCTAATCGCTAACAACTTAGCTGGCGGCCTTCGGCGACGAAGTCGCTGACCCTGCCTCTGTGCCTGATCCAGAACTAGAATCCGCGAGTTGCTTCTTCTTGCCGGTTTTAAAGTCGGTCTCATACCATCCCCCGCCCTTCAACCTAAAACTCGCAGCGGAAACCATTTTACTGAGGGTCTCCTTACCGCACGATGGGCATTGCTTAAGAGGCTCATCGCTCATTCGCTGGAGTGCCTCTAACGTCTGTTCGCAGCTTTCGCAGCGATATTCATAAATAGGCATTTAAATAATTCCTGCTTACTCTAAAACCCGAATGGCTCGCCGCATCTGTGTATAGCACCTAAAGCCGCTGGCGATTAACCGCTAATTATAACCTAGTTCGGAATTTAGCATCACCCTCGATTCGCCTCGTTCAACAATCCTTTTAACCAATTCAACTTGATTATCTTGGTCTCACACAACCGAAGGTAACTGACGATAGAGGGTTACCGAATTACTCGATTGCAACGCAGTGACTTGCACAAATGAAGAAACTATCCGTTTCGACCAACTTATACCGAAAAATAGGGGTGCAAACGCTTGCGGGCATAAGTTGAATGTTTTATAAAGAGCGCGTTGAGTGTTGTTACTAGTATTTAAAAGCAATTACTCAAGAGAAAAAACAACCTCTATTAACTGACTATACAGAAGAGAGTGGGCATGGCTGTTAAGAAATCTCCTA
Source organism: Gammaproteobacteria bacterium (assembly GCA_017853205.1). Lineage (GTDB taxonomy): Bacteria > Pseudomonadota > Gammaproteobacteria > Pseudomonadales > Pseudohongiellaceae > UBA9145. Next base: position 67,311 of record JAFMKB010000002.1, on the reverse strand, counting down.
AAAAAGCTGCTGCTAAAGCTAAAGCGGCGCCTGTCGCGCGCAAGGCTCCAGCAATCCAAAAGAAATACACAAAGACTGAAATACTCAACGAAATTGCAAGCAATACGGCATTAAGCAAGAAAGATGTTGCTGCTGTAATCGAAGAATTGACAGTCCTGATCGAGCGTCATGTTAAGAAGCGCGCAGTCGGCGAGTTCACTCTCCCAGGCCTTCTGAAAATCAAATCTGTGGTTCGTCCTGCTCGCCCTGCGCGCAAGAATGTTCCCAACCCCTTCAAGCCTGGCGAATTAATGGATATCCCTAAGAAGCCTGCGACAACACGCGTTAAAGTGCTTCCTCTTAAGAAGCTCAAAGACTTCGCGGTCTAGTGATTCGCGTAGCGCCGTCGCCGGTGTAATATCATCGACGCAGAGACGGCGAGTCAATCGCAAAAAAAGGCAGCCCACGGGCTGCCTTTTTACTTTATGATTCCCTTTAAGCATTATCACAAAATTTACAAGGAACACCCTTCAATGCGCGCTAGCCAATACCTCCTTGCGACCGTCAAAGAGACCCCTTCGGACGCCGAAACTGCCAGTCATCAACTTATGATTCGGGCAGGACTTATCCGTAAACTGGCAACCGGACTCTACACATGGCTGCCTTTGGGCCTAAGAGTGCTGCGCAAAGTCACCGACATCGTTCGAGATGAGATGGACAAAGCAGGCGCGATGGAAGTGTCTATGCCTGTTGTCCAACCCGCTGAGCTTTGGCTCGAAACTGGACGTTGGCAGACAATGGGTCCCGAACTGCTTCGTTTTACAGACCGGCACGAGCGCGATTTCTGCCTTGGACCGACGCACGAGGAGGTGATAACCGATTTAGTGCGCAACGAAATAAATAGCTACCGTCAACTGCCTGCTAATCTTTATCAAATACAGACCAAGTTCCGCGATGAACGTCGCCCGCGATTTGGTGTTATGCGGGCACGTGAATTCACGATGAAAGACGCCTACTCTTTCCATATGGATCAGGCCTCTCTCGATCAGACCTACCAACAGATGCACGCAACTTACAGCGCCATATTCTCGCGACTCGGGCTAGATTTTAGGCCTGTTGCAGCTGACTCAGGCAATATCGGCGGCAATACCTCGCATGAGTTTCACGTGCTTGCTGATTCGGGCGAAGATGAAATAGTCTTCAACAGCGATGGCAGCTATGCGGCTAACATGGAGATGGCAACCGGCGGGCTTCCCCCGTTGCCACAAGACTCCACGCTCCGGGCACGGCAGGAAGTTGAAACCGCTGAGGCGCACACGATTGAAGAGCTCTCTGCCTTCCTTTCGGTCGATGCGAGAAGCTGCGTCAAAACGCTCGTTGTACTGGGCTGCGACTCCGAGGGAGAGAAGAACGGTGAGCTAGTAGCACTTTTTCTGCGCGGCGATCAGACATTGAATGAGACCAAAGCCGCCAAACTCACTCGCGTCTTAAGCCCGCTCGAATTCGCTGATGATGAACTTATCCAAAAAGCGCTTGGATGCAAGCCTGGCGCGCTGGGACCAAGTACAAAATTCGCTTATAGCTATGCAGATCATAGCGTAACCGACCTTAAAAACTTTGTTTGTGGGGCAAATAAAGATGACACCCACGTGGTAGATGCCAACTGGGACGACACTATACACTTTGATGAGGTTGCAGATATCCGCTGTGTGCAGGAAGGTGACATCAGCCCCGACGGCAAGGGGACTCTCGCAATCAAGCGCGGCATCGAGGTCGGCCATATTTTCCAACTTGGTGACAAATACAGCGCAGCGCTCAAAGCAACTGCACTAGATGAAAACGGCAAAAGCGTGGTTATGTCGATGGGTTGTTACGGCATTGGAGTCACCAGAGTCGTCGCCGCCTGCATCGAACAAAATCATGACCAACACGGCATCATTTGGCCAGAAAATATCGCTCCGTTTCAGCTCGTTATCGTCCAGGTTGACGCACACAAGTCCGAACTCGTCTGCACAGTGTCCGAGGATATCTATCAACTAGCCCAGAGACTCGGCATTGAAGTGTTGCTTGATGACAGAGACAAAAAAACAAGCCCAGGCGTCAAGTTCGCGGATTCTGAACTTATCGGCATTCCCCATCGACTCGTTATTTCTCCGCGCTCACTCGCCGATGGTGTCATCGAATACAAGCGCCGCGGCGAAGGCGATAAACAGCTACTAGCGACAGAAACGATTCACGCATTTATAACAACTCTAGCCTCGGGAGTAGACTCTTGAATACACCCTATGTACTTGTTCTCTTCTATAGTCGCTATGGCGCAACGGAGAAAATGGCGCAGACAATTGCTCGAGGAGTAGAGCAGATCGAGAGTAACGGCCAGCGAGTTGAAGCTCGTCTGCGGACAGTGCCTTCGGTCTCGCCCAATACCGAGGCGAGTGAGCCGAAAGTACCCGAAACCGGCGCAGTCTACTGCTCGGAGGAAGATTTGCGCCACTGCGCTGGACTCATTATGGGCAGCCCTACCCGGTTTGGTAATATGGCAGCCGCTCTTAAACATTTCATCGACGGTACCGGCTCCCTTTGGAGTTCTGGTGCGCTTATCGACAAACCCTTTGCTACCTTCACCTCAACCTCCTCGCTCCACGGTGGGCAAGAGAGCACACAGCTAAGCATGGCTCTCCCGTTACTCCACCATGGCATGATCTATTGCGGCATTCCCTACTCCGAGGCCGCGCTTAGCACGACGACTACTGGCGGTACCCCCTACGGAGCTAGCCATGTGACTGGCCCAGATGGCACTGCCCCTCTCAGTGAAGAAGAAGCGGCTCTGTGTCTCGCGCTTGGCAAACGCATCGCACGACTGGCAACCAATCTCGACTTACGGAACTAGCATGAATCCTGCAACGAAACTCCCACGCAGCGTTGCGCTTAATCGCCTCGCTGTGCTGGCTTTTTACTATAGCCTTATCGCATTCTTTATCATCAGCACTCCGCTGATGCTCGGCAAAGTGAGTCTAGGGAGCACCGTAATCAGCTTAATTCAGGTGCTACCGCTTTTGCTCTTCACGCGCGGCTTGCAGACTACTCGCGCACGGACCTACGGCTGGATGAGCTTCGTCGTTCTCCTCTACTTTATCCATGGCATTCTTGTTGCATTTAGGGCGGAACAACTCGTTCAGGGCGTTATTGAGGTTAGCCTATGCGTGGGCTTGTTCGTCACCCTTGTGCTGTTTATTCGAAGCTATCGGGAACATTTCAAAACACCTCTGTAGAGGTGCCATAACGAACAGCGTTGTAACGATGGGTGTTGCAACGAAAAGCGCGCAATGTTGCAGAGAATTACGCTCTGACTACCAGCCGAGCGTTGCTTTGACTAAAGGAATAGTAAGGAGGCGCTTCTGCTTAATAGTGCTCTCATCGAGACGGTCAAGCACGTTGAGGAGCGCAGGAAGTCCGCGTTCAGCGCGCGACAGCACATAATCCGCAACGCCTGTACTCATGTCGATTCCCCTCAAACCAGCGCGCATAATCAGTGCGTCGCGTTTCTGCTTGTCGTCTAATTCATGCACTTGGAGAGTGAGGCCGGATTGTAGGCGCGATTTCAAATCTGGTAGAGCAATCGGAAGATTCGCTGGCGTCAGTCGCGAGGACAAAATAAGGGTCCGACGCGCGTCCTTTATTCTATTAAAGAGTGTGAATAATGAGGCCTCCCAATCAGCAAGCCCAGCAACAGCATCAACGTCATCGAGGCAGATAATATCGAGGCTCTCAAGCCCCTCAATAATATCGGGTGCCAAATGATCGCGCTCTTTCAGGGATAAGTAGAACGCGGACAGTCCCGAGCGCGCCCCATGATGGCAGGCCGACTGCAGTAAATGAGTCAACCCAGGAGAGCCCTCACCCCACAGAAAGATGAAATCCCCCTCCTCGCTGCTAGCCCCTAGATCTCTGAGCTTCGCGAGCGCTAGTGCATTACCCTCGCAGGTAAAGAAATTCTCAAATACGGCAGAATCATCCAACGACAGCCCGAGCGCGAGTTGGTCGTAAGGCTCGCTAGCCTGGCGAGACACATCTTTAGAATCACTCATACCTATCGGGTCCATCGGTAGTGAAGCAGTTCAGTTTCGCTTCGCGTTGAATCGATTGGTAAAAGATCTCTGTCTAGTGCTATTAACTCACGAAGTCGAATGGCATCGCCCAACACGGCGAGGTTGAGCTCCACTCGTTCGGCATCGAGTGAGGCAAGCGAGGACTCGGGAACAATGCCTAACTGGCTGACATAAGCCAGTAGCGCTGCATAATCGGCAAGCGTGCGAATGCCATCGACTCGTAGAGTGATACTCCGCTCGAAGCTGCTGACCGAAGGAAGTGCAAAATAATCTGATAACTGATCTGTTACCTTCATAAGCGGCGCTTCAAGATACGCATTCAAATCCGAATCCAGCCCATCAAAAATCTGCGCTTCCCCCTGAAACTGGAATTGCCAAAGCCCGACGAGCTCACCCGTTGGAGTAAAGTGAATACGCCCTGCCAAAATGCCGTCAGCGCCATAACGAGCGCTGGCTTGATTGATCGCTTCGCTGCGGAGATCCCAGAGGTTATCAATCGTAAGATTTCTTCGATCCTCAAAATCAAGCACAGGAAAAAGCAAGGGGAGGCCGCGCGAATCCGCGAAATCGACAAGCGCTTCGACCATAGACTGATCGGTCTCGGGATTCATCAAGCGCCGACTGCCTTCTGGAGATTGAATAGCGACCCAAACCAAAATACTCGGCCTGTTGATATTCCAAATCGGAATACCGAGATCACTTAATAATGCATCAACTAACGCCTTGGATAGATCTACGGTAATCATTCTCTGTGTTTGACCGGACGCAGTATCGCTAATGCTCGAGTAGCTAATGCCTTCAACGAAATCGCGTGCGCGGGATATGGCGCGCTCAACGCCAGACACCAGCAGCGCGTCTTCCCCACCGGTCAACTTTACGATGACCGCGGCTAGCGCGGTCGCAAAGGCCTGCGCGCGCTCTGTTTCGTCATCACCCGACACTTCCGTCTGATGGCTATAAAGACCTTCTACTTGCACCGCCTGCACGCTCGAAGTAAACAAGGCTACAGAGATTAAAGCGGCAGCAAGACAAGGCGTTAGCAGCCTGTAGAGTGACGCGAAGTTAACGAGGATATTCATACAAGAGAATCATACTGCAATCACGAGCCTTAACCTAGTTCCGAGCACCAGAGCCATCTCGATCAATAACTGCAATGCGACGCATTTAAGACTGACTGTGTGAACACTTCTTGCTAAAATTCAAAGAGAGGGTCAACACGCTCTCTCTGCAAAGTTAGACAGAAATAGAAAAACCGGACGCGCCGCCACTAACCGAGGAAAACGCATGACAACCGCCAAAGACGGCAGCAACAGCAACACGGCAACAAAGCCCGAACGCACCGCGCTCAGCTACCGAGATGCAGGAGTCGATATCGATGCTGGCAACGCGCTCGTCGAAAATATCAAAGCGGTAACCAAACGAACTCATCGCCCGGAGGTAATGTCTCAGATCGGTGGATTCGGCGCCCTGTGTGAAATACCTGCAGGTTATACACAACCGGTTCTAGTCTCCGCCACAGACGGCGTTGGCACAAAGCTCCGGCTGGCGATGCAAATGGGTAAACATGACACCATCGGAATTGACCTCGTCGCAATGTGCGTCAACGACCTCATCGTCTGCGGAGCCGAGCCTCTTTTCTTCCTTGATTACTATGCGACCGGTGGTCTAAACATCGCTACCGCGACCGATGTTGTGACAGGTATCGGCAAAGGCTGCGAGCTCGCCGGCTGTGCACTTATCGGCGGCGAAACCGCGGAAATGCCGGGCATGTACGAGGGCGAGGACTATGACCTCGCTGGCTTTGCCGTCGGCGTAGTCGAGAAGTCCAAGATTATCGATCCGTCGAAAGTCAAAGTGGGAAACGTGCTGATAGGCCTTGCTTCCTCTGGCCCTCACTCCAACGGCTACTCGCTCATTCGTAAGATCATCGAGCGCAGCGAAGTAGATCTTAGCGCGCGCTTTGAAAAATCGAGCCTTGGTGAAACCTTACTCGAGCCAACGACTATTTACGTAAAGACACTAGCTGCACTCGCGCAAAGCATAGAGTTAAACGCACTCGCTCATATCACCGGTGGCGGCTTTACCGAAAACATACCTCGCGTGCTGCCTGACGACGCACAGGCTGTAATCAACCTGAATGCGTGGCAACGCCCCGCGATATTCGATTGGCTGCAGACCGAGGGCAATATCAGCGAGAGCGAAATGCTCCGCACATTTAATTGCGGCATTGGCATGATTCTGTGTGTAGAGGAGAGCCAGGCTGATCAGGCGCTTACTCTTCTCAACGAGGGCAACATCGCCGCCTTTAAAGTTGGCACCATCCGCCAGAAGGCGGATGCAACCGCCGAGTCGGTCGTCTACGTGTAATCGTGACTACTTCTACAGACCCAAAAACGAGTGGCCGCTGCTCAGTTGCTGTCCTTATCTCTGGAAGCGGCAGTAACCTTCAATCGCTTATCGATTCCGCCGAAGAGGGCGGCTATTCTATTTGCGCCGTGGTCTCCAACAAAGCCGACGCATTGGGGCTAACCCGAGCCAAAAAGGCGGGAATCCCGACCGCGCTCCTGTCCCACTTGGCATTTGCTACACGCGAAGATTTCGATTTGGCTCTAATGGACATAATCGATCAATACGAGCCCGACCTCGTCGTGCTTGCCGGCTTCATGCGCATACTGTCAGCTGCGTTTGTTACACATTACGCTGGGCGCTTACTTAATATACACCCCTCTCTGCTACCCGATTTTGCCGGAGTAAACACGCATCAGCGCGCACTAGATGCGAAGGTGACACGGCACGGTGCTAGCGTGCATTTTGTTACCGAGGAACTTGATGGCGGGCCCGTTATCGCACGGCACAGTATCCCCGTCGCGGAGACCGATACGGCAGAATCACTTGCCGCCCGCGTGTTGCAACAAGAACACGCGCTTTACCCCAAGGTAGTAACTTGGTTCGCGGCAGGTGAGTTGAGAATGACGGATAACGGAGCCCATCACACGCGTATCAAACTACCCGACACGCAGGACTTTGACTGAAGGCTACTGCAGCCTGTGCGGGGCTTTTGGAGCAGCAGTAGAATCAGAAGTATTATCTAGGTCGTTGTTCGAACCCGCCTCAAGCGTATCCTCTTGCAATCTAGACAACTTGTACTTACGCATCTTCTCGACGAGGGTCGTCCTACCGATGCTCAATCGATCGGCCGCTCGAGTCACGACGCCACTGCTGTCATCGAGCGCTTTTTCGATCAGGTCGCGCTCTAAACGCGCCAAATACTCTTTAAGATCAAGACCTGCCAAGGGAAGCCCTTCGGGTACAAACGGCTTCGTACTAGCGTCACTTGCCTGCGCATTAGCATTGCTATCGGGCAAGTTCGCGCTTTTCGGCGCCTCCCGTCTCTCTGCTGCTGCCACTAACTTCTCCGGTAAATCGCTGACCCCAACAATGCCGTGCGGGTAGAGTATGGCCATGCGTTCGACGAGATTGGCAAGCTCACGCACATTGCCTGGCCAGCTGTGCTTTGCCAGGACTGCAATGGCGTGGGAATTAAACCTTACTGACCCTCTCCCTTCGCGTTCGAGCGTTGCTATTAGTTCATTCAAGAGCACGGGGATGTCCTCTGGTCTTTCTCTCAGAGCAGGCATTTCTATAGGAAATACGTTAAGACGATAATAGAGATCCTGCCTGAACTCCCCCGACGCAATCATCTCTTCAAGATCGCGGTGGGTAGCGGCGACAATTCGCACATCAGCCTGTAGGGTCTCCGCACCTCCGACACGCTCAAAGCTGCGCTCTTGGAGCACTCTCAGAAGCTTTACCTGCATAGAGAGCGGCATATCGCCGATCTCATCTAGAAACAGCGTACCTCCATCAGCAAGTTCAAAGCGGCCACTGCGGGTCGCAATGGCGCCAGTAAACGCACCCTTTTCATGACCGAACAATTCACTTTCAAGCAGTTCTCGAGGAATTGCGCCGCAGTTGATCGGTATAAACGCTTTATCGGCACGCGCTGAATTATTATGCAAATTTCTGGCGACGACCTCTTTCCCCGTACCTGATTCACCGGTAATGAGCACGCTCACTTCTGTGTTTGCAACCTGCCCCATCATTTTGCGCACGCGCTCGATCTGAGCGCTCTCCCCGACCAAGCTGCGAAACATGTTGAAATCACGGACCTGGTTGGATCCCTGGAGGCGATTAGAGTGTGTGTTAAACAATTTAGATTTATGAATAGCATCGAGAAGGGGCTGAAAACCACAGTGACGAGGTAGGCGTGCCATAATTCTGAGGCGAGCAGCCGGGTCAATTTCTTCAATCCCACTCATCCCTGCATCCGCCATCAAAACGTACGGCAGCGCCTCGTTGTGTGCAGCGAGATCTGCCAACACCTGTGGCAGTGATACGCTGCTGCACTGGCCTATAATCGCTAGCGCCACTTTACTGTCAGCCATCGTCTGATTCTCGAGAACCGAACGGTACGCAGCGCTTGTCGCACAAACCACAGCTTCTCCTAAAAAGTGAAGAATAGTCGTAAGATCTCGGCGCGACTCATCACAATCCTCGATCAACAGGATCGCTGTCTCAGCGCTTGAGGTCTGCGGGAGAGATGAGGAGATTTCTGTGGAGGCTACTGAAGACATGGGCCGCGCGCGTGTAGTGGGTGTTTGATCATCTGCCTGAGTGATTAGACATTGCCCCACTCAATGAGTCAATGTCTAGTCTTGCTAACAAGGCACACGTCTATTTCTTAAAGATATCCGACGAGAAGACGCTATAAACTTTGCTCGCAGCGTCAATGTGAGGTGCGCAGCAGAGGTGGTTTCGCATAGTTACGTCCTGCGATATCCCGAAGACGACCCAATGCGAGTGAGACTAGCTCAAGTGAAGAAATCCGAGAATACACCCGGCGCACCCAGCGATGAGCTGTTGGCCGTTCTTGCTAAAGTGCAAGATGCACGAGCGAGTCGTGAACATTCCGCGCGAACGGCTGAGGATCTGGCAACGGGGCTGCAGAAACTCGCGCGGCTGACCGCAGAATTGCGCACCGCCATCGAAGGGCTCCCTAGCATGGATATGGCAAAAGTCGTTGATCTTCACAATCGACTCGAGAAAGGCAAGTTCGAAATCGACAGCGCCAAATTAGCTGAAAAGATGCTTGATTTCGATCGTCGAGAACCGCCTAAAAGGTAACGTCACCAGTTTAGCGGCGGCTCCAGCAAGGCGAGTTTAGGGAGATCCTCTACAGTGTCTACATCCCAGAGCGGCTCAAGACATTGTGTGCTCACCCCTGCCTCAGATAGCTTTTTGAGACTCATCGATAAGACCTCAGACGTCCCCCAGGCAATATTCTGAAACAACTCATCGACAACCCTATTCATTCCAACCAAAACGTATCCCCCATCCTCCGCAGGCACGAATACAACCTCGACGCCTGACTCTAACACCTTCAACGCCCCTTCGAGGTGACTTGCGTCCATAGTCGGGCAGTCGGCACCAATAAGTATTACTCGCTCTGTGTGCACAAGCTTGTCGTCAAATGCCTGTTTTGCTGCATTGCGCATACGCTCACCTAAATCGTCCCCAACCTGACAGATCGGCGTGAGGCCCTCTCGAAATTCGGTAAACAGTGAGTCTCTCGCATCGCCCGCCACGGCGAACCTATATGCTGCCAGTGCCGAGGCGCTCACCATCGAAGCCACTCGCCTGGTCATGGCACAGTGAAGCCTTGTGGCCGCTTCTACGCCTATGGCGGGAATAAGGCGAGTCTTGACCTCGCCCGGAATTGCCTGCTTCGCAAAGATCAGCACCTGCACATGAGGGTATTTCATCGCTTTTTTACTAATATTACTGCCACCTATGCTCAATCTATCTTTGTCTTCTCTGACTGATCAGGGTAATAGCGTCTGTGAAGCGCTCTAGGCGATTCGCCAAAAAAATAGCGCAGTCGCAACTCCCACATCAGCAGCACTGTCCGTACAATGCCCTGTTTAAGCCAACGTCTGCCAGACGTAATGGCACGCGCCTCGATAGGATTTGCTGGCGCTGCTTTGCGTAAAATTTTACTCAGCGCAACGTCTTCCATCAGCGCGAGATCTGGATATCCTCCAACAGAATTGAACATCTCCCTACGAACGAATAGCGCTTGGTCACCGGTACAAACGCGAGTAAGCCTCGCCCTCAGATTCATGCAAAATTCGATTACCCGAAAAGCCCACTTGCTGCTGTCGATTCTGACATCAAACCAACCCCATTGTGCTCTTCGATGGGCCTTAGAGCCAGTCGCACCCCCCCCTAAAGCGGCATCTATTAGGGCACAGGCGGACGAAGGCAGCGTCGTGTCCCCATGTAGAAAAAGTAATACCTCACCTGTCGCGAGAGCTGCCCCCGCATTCATTTGCGAAGCCCTACCTTTCGCTGCACTGAGCACTCTGCACTGATAGCGATGTGCAACCTCGAGTGTGCCGTCAGTGCTGCCGCCGTCGACCACAATAACCTCTGTTTCAAACCCTTGTTGACACTGCTCAACAGCAGCGAGGATTCGCGGCAGCGCATGCGCCTCATCGAGCACAGGGATGACTATTGAAAGACTCACATTCATCCGATTATTACCTCTCAATTCAACCCCTCGATCCCTCGGCAAAAGTACCAATTTTTATTGTTCAAAGTTGCTAACAAAATTAGTTCAAATACCGATAAAATGACTAGCGCTTAGCTTTTCAGGCGCGCTAAAATCCGCCCCGAAGTGCTAGTGCAACCAACATGAATATCAACTGGCATGAGTCGTGAGAGAGTAGAGAGTAACGCGTGAACGCAAAGAATTTCTATATTGTCGCTTCGGAACCGCAAGACGAAACTCTGCAAGTCCGTATTTCGGGCCCCTACCTCACCCGACAGGCGGCCCAAGCTGACCTCCGCGCTGCAATCGATGAAGCCCTAGACATAGACCCAACTGCTTCCCGCTACGAATACAAAATCTCAAAGGTAGAAAGCCGCAAACCCGGCGTCATACAGCACATGGCTTCACACGCCTAGTTAGACGTTACCCCATCGACAAAACCCCAAAAATTCCCGCTCTCTAGCAGCTTACTGTAAACCAGTTTAGCCTCGAAGTTCATTCGATCGATCCCGTAGACCTCGTAGAGCGCCTCGACATTACCCAGCGCCTCGTCAGCCTGTGTACCGAATGCTAACAACAACTCATCGAGCGAGTCGATGTCGGTCAACGCTTGTGCTGTATGCATCAAGCCTGCATCACGCATACCCGCAATGAGGATAACCCGAGTGTCTCGGCTTGCTGCGAAGCTAGAAAGAAAGCCGTAGTCGCGGAACTGCTGCCCCTCTTCGGGGAGCCCGGCATCACTGGTAAAGTAGGTCAGATTATCCAGGTCTATTAGCTCATCGAAACTGCGCCCCACCGCTAAACCCGAGCCTGCAAAGGCCATAGACGCAAGACGATCGAGTGCGCTTATATAGCCGATGTAAATAATATGATTCGCGCGGATATCGGCCGACGAGAGGTCAGACATCATGGTCACATTGATCGATTTGCCGCTTTGCGCGAGAAGTGACGCGACCCTCGCCAGTGCAAAGGCACTCCCCTCAGGCATGTAGCTGAGATCCAGATCAACGAATTTTTCTGAATACTCGATATCACCAAAGCGAAATTCTTCGAGATCACTGCGCGAATTTACGTTGAACTCCCGGACCATTCTCGCAACGTTGCCGGTTGAATTGAGCTCCCCGAAAATGTAGTAGTCCCCCATCACTATAAGTAACGGTTTGTCATCAACCAGTACGCCCGCCCAGAGCGGATGATTAGTAGCTGCAGTTGCCAAAGTGTCACCGTCGTTTATAAATCTGGAAAACAAGGCGAGATTGGCGGAAAGCGCGATAAACACGAGCAGTAATAATACTGGCACGTAACTGGCATGAACTACAGAGAACGCGCTTTTGATAAAGCCTCCTGCTTGCCGTACAGCAACAGTAGACTCTGTTTGCACAGTAGCCAGATTATTCTCGGTGACAAGGACGCTAAGAGAGTGCCTTCCTTTTGGCAACATAAGGCGAACCTCCGCATCTGGTTCAAATTCCGCGTAGTAACTGGCTAGTTTTTTGCGAAGCTGGTGAACAGCGACGCGCACCGCAGAATCTGACGAAACATCAAAACTTTCATCCCGACCTAGCGCGCCAATCGCGATATCGAGCTCGCGTGGTACCCGATCTGCGAGCGCTGCGTCGACGAGAAAGCTCAAAAGTTTTCGGTAAGTTTGCGAGCGTCCAAGCGCGCCGCTTTTGATAATACGTTCTACAAGGGTCTCAAGCTCGCGACCTTTTAGAACCTCAAGTGCTGGCCGAGGGTGGCCTTGCGACTCGACTTTGCGCACGCCAAATTCAGTGCCGCGGAGGGTTTCGCGGTTTGAAGTAATCCTGCTCTTTTGGTTATTTTTCGTGCTGTGCATAGGGTCGACAATTCGGCTTGAGCGCTAGGAACACCAGTATAGCACTCACCTTACTGGCATTCCCGCTGACTTAGGCGCTAACTTTGCTCGTCACTGACTGAAAACGCATCAACTGCCATACTCACAGCAATGCGCCTAATGTCATGCGCCCATGATGCAGTCGCCGTTTCGAATCCCTCTCGATTGCCTGCATACAATGCCCTCGTCGCCTCTTCGAAGCCTACTAGGTCACCCGCCATAGCAGACATAAACCGATTCGCTCGATCTTGGCTCGCCCGCCGCTGATCAGAGTCGACGCTTGCTTTGCGCTCTGCATCGACCAATCTACGCAGCGTTGCAGACGCACCACCCCGCTGAGTGTCTAGCCATGCCCAATGTCTTGGCAGTAGCGTTACCTCGCGACCTATAACACCCAGCTTCGGGCGACCACGCGATTTCTTCTCGGTGACCGCTATTGTCGGCATTCCTCCGGCTCCCACAATCGGTGCTGCAGACTCTGTCGCCGCAGCAACGCCATAGCGGCGCTCGATATCGGCTTCACTACCCGAGAGGTGTAAATCTATCTGACGACCATCGACCCCAGCGAAAATTAGCACCTCCCCGCGCCGCAGCGCTGGCTCCACGCCCTGCTTTTTCAATCTAAGCGCAACCTCGAGCTGGTTTCCGTCGGCGATTAGCGACTCGCCCTCGAATGCGATAAATCGGTTTTCCCAGTCTGTTGATCTCATTGATCTCCCCTACCTCTCGTTGATGCCAGCAATCCGGCCTGTTGTTTACCGTCATATTAAACCATGGTATTAATATTATTACCATGGTTTTATTTAGGCGCCTTCATCTCCTAGGCTTTAGGCGAGTCGACATCCCCTAGACAAACAGTTGCTGTCGAGCCTATCCTCCGACCGTACATTCAATCCGTTAACATACTCAGTAATTAAAGAGCCCACTGCCTTATGAAGAAGAAAAGTACCCCCCTTTATTTAACCTGGCGCGGAGTGTTTGCGCTGGCACTCAGCCTCATCTTTCTCACCGGATGCGCAGCACAACCTATTCAGTCAAGCCGCTCAACGGCCGGCCTTACATTCGCGACTCCTGAATCTGTTGGCGTGGATTCGGAACGACTTGAGCGTTTAACCCAGGCTATGCAGAGCTTCGTCGACGAAGGAAAACTAGCCGGTGTCGTTACTGCAGCCGCCCGCGACGGCAAAATATTCCATTTCGAATCAGTAGGGCAGCGCGACATTGCTGCCGGCTCACCCATGACAGATGACGCACTTTTCCGCATCTACTCAATGACCAAGCCGATAACTGGCGTGGCCATGATGATTCTCTACGAGCGTGGACTCTTTAAGCTTTCGGACCCGGTCTCTCTTCATATACCTGAATTTGCAGACCTGCAGGTTTACGCAGGCATGGATGACAATGGCAACATAATTACCGAAGCACCCGATCACCCGATGACTGTGCGAGAACTTATGAACCACACGGGCGGCCTTACCTACGGTCTTTTCTCTCAATCTCCCGTCGATGACATGTATAACGCGGCCGCCGTGTTGGACCCAGCATCTAATCTTCAAGACATGATCGACAAACTGGCGAAAATACCGTTACGTCAGCAGCCTGGCTCGCTCTGGCATTACAGTGTCTCGGTAGACGTTCAAGGTTACATGGTCGAAAAATTGTCTGGGCAGCGCTTCTCTGACTTCCTCGAAGAAAACATTTTTCAACCACTCGGTATGATCGATACTGACTTCTTTGTACCTGCCGAAAAGGCAGATCGTTTAGCCGAAGTTTATGCCTATGGTCCCGATGGCTCGCTCTTCCCAAGCGAAGGCTTTACCAATGGCCCGAGTTATCTCGTCGAGCACAATTTCGAAGGCGGGGGCGGCGGGCTCGTTGGCTCGACAATGGATTACCTTCGCTTTAGTCAGATGCTGCTCAATGGTGGAGAACTTGACGGCGCACGCATCTTAGCGCCACTCACAGTCGAGCTCATGCACAGAAACCAGCTCCCCAAGGGGCTGAGCGACAGCATTCTCGGCGCCAATGGCACTACTTTTGGGCTTGACTTTGCAATCATTGAGGACCCGGTCGAAGCAGAGGGCTATTCGAAGGGGGAATACTACTGGGGGGGTGCTGCAGGCACTTGGTTCTGGGTCGACCCGGTCGAGAACATTGTGTTTGTCGGTATGATTCAACAGTTCGGCAACGGAATCCCGGATGTGCGAGGAACGTCTCGCCGACTACTCTATCAGGCCATCATGGAGCCGAACGGCCTCTAGCTCACAGCTTTAGAAACGATATCGCGCTGCTCGCTTACGCGGGCAGCGCTTTTTTTGCGGCCAAAACCAAAAATTGTAGACAATAATATTGAATAAAGGCTATTTATCGCTCATAATCGCTTTCTATGAGCGCAATTGTTGACAATATTAAAGGCAAGGCCACGCCGACCGAGGCGCTCCTCCCCACAGCGACAGCCAGCACACGCGCCGATTCGGTCTTCGATTCGCTTCGCACCGCGATAGTGCGGGGGGAGCTGTCCCCCGGCTCCAAAATAAACGAACCTCAGCTCAGCAAACTCTATGGTATTAGCCGAGGCCCACTGAGAGAAGCAATACGCCGCTTAGAGGGCTGCAAACTTGTCGAGATCAAAGCTAATGTTGGTGCCCGCGTTGTTGAGCTAGACATTCAAAAAGCTATCGAGATCTATGAGATTCGCGAAGCACTCGAAGGACTAGCTTGCGGACTCGCAGCCGAACGCGCTACCTCTGCCGACTGTGACCGACTGCGCGCCCTTCTCGCGCGCCATGAAGCTCAGATAGAGTCTGAAGATGGCAAGCGCTACTATCAGAAGGAAGGCGATCTCGATTTCCATTACCTTATTGTCTCTCTTAGCGGCAATACGCGCCTGTTCAATCTCCTCTGCGACGAGCTCTATCACTTATTGAGGCTCTATCGCGTGCAGACAAGTAGTCAGCCATCGCGCCCGGCGCAGGCGTTCAAAGAACATCACCGTATCGTCGATGCGATCGAAGAGCGCGACGCAATGTTGGCAGAGCTATTGATGCGCCGCCACATTGCTAGCGCCAAAGCGACCTTATTGGCGCAGTTAGATCATGATTCCGAGCTAAACCCCATTGACGTTGGCTCGTAAGCCCGCCAAAGCTGGTCTGAGCCAGGCAGACTTTAAGATGAGTATCCCAGTTTTAATTATGTTAAGGAGCACGCATGAAAATTTCACAGGGCGCTAAATTTCGCCAAGCCTTAAAAGACAACAATCCCCTTCAAATAGTTGGCGCAATCAATGCCTACTGCGCAATGCTTGCCCAAGACGCAGGTCATAAGGCGATTTACCTGTCGGGTGGCGGTGTCGCGAATGCCTCCTACGGACTTCCTGATCTGGGTATCACAAGCCTCAACGATGTGATCGCCGATGTTGAGCGCATTAGCAATGCAAGCGAGATCCCTCTTCTTGTCGATATCGACACCGGCTGGGGTGGCGCTTTCAACATCGCACGCACGATTAAAGCGATGGAAAAAGCCGGTGCGGCAGCGGTTCATTTGGAAGACCAGGTTGCCCAAAAGCGCTGCGGTCATCGCCCTAATAAAGCAATCGTGTCGCAATCAGAGATGGTTGACCGAGTGAAGGCCGCTGTCGATGCTCGCTCTGATGATGATTTCTTCATTATGGCGCGCACCGACGCCCTCGCGGTCGAGGGCATGGACTCGGCTATCGAACGCGCCATTGCCTGCGTGGAGGCAGGCGCCGATGCTATCTTCCCCGAAGCGATAAATGACCTCGAACAGTACAGACAATTTGCCGACGCGGTGAACGTGCCTATTCTCGCCAATATCACTGAATTCGGCCAAACTCCCCTGTTTAACTGCGAAGAGCTTGCAGTGCAAGGCGTTGGCATGGTGCTTTATCCGCTTAGCGCGTTTAGAGCCATGAGCAAAGCAGCGTTAGAGGTCTATCAAGCTATTGCGATCGACGGGGATCAGAAAGCAGTCGTCGACAAAATGCAGACCCGAATGGAGCTCTATGAAGTTCTCGGCTACCACGCGTATGAAAAGAAACTTGACGCGCTCTTCGACTCAGAAACGTCCTAGTCACGCTCCGCTTGGCGGGGACCTCGAGCGAGATCGCAGACGAGGCAATAAGACAAGTAGCTGAACCCAAGAATACTAGGCGAGAAACCACTTCGCTCGCAAAAAATCACAGATACGTGAGAGGAAAACACAATGGCAGAAAAGAAACTAAGCGGCGCAGGCCTTCGCGGCCAAGTTGCAGGCGAAACGGCACTTTGCACCGTCGGCAAAACTGGCACAGGCCTCACCTACCGAGGCTATGACATAAGTGAACTCGCCGAGAAAGCGAAGTTCGAAGAAGTGGCGTTCCTACTCTTGAAAGGACACTTGCCAAACCAAGCGGAGCTGACTGCTTACACCACAAAATTGCTATCACTGCGCTCACTCCCTGACGCACTTAAAGAAGTATTGGAACGCATTCCAGCCTCTGCACACCCGATGGACGTCATGCGCACAGGCTGTTCGATGCTCGGCAATCTGGAGACAGAGACTGACTTCGCGCAACAGGACGATGCGATCGACAGGTTGCTCGCCCTACTCCCCGCTATTATTTGCTACTGGTATCGCTTCTCCCATGACGGCGTGCGCATCGACACCGCGCTTGACGATTCTTCCATCGGTGGACATTTCCTCCATATGCTCAGCGGCGAGGCACCGAGCGAGCTTTTCGAACGAGTTATGAATGTCTCGTTAATCCTCTATGCTGAACACGAATTTAACGCTTCAACCTTCACAGCGCGCGTCTGCGCCTCGACGCTCTCGGACATACACTCCTGCATCACAGCAGCCATTGGCTCATTGCGCGGACCTTTGCACGGCGGCGCAAATGAAGCTGCTATGGAAATGATCGAAGACTGGACGAGTCCCGAGCAGGCTGAGTCGGAGATTCTGGGCATGCTCGCCCGCAAGGATAAGATCATGGGCTTCGGCCATGCGATCTACAGCGAGTCCGATCCGCGCAATACGATTATCAAAAAGTGGAGCGAAAAACTTGCTGCTGAAGTCGGCGATGACACACTCTATCCAGTTTCGGTGCGCTGCGAAGAAGTCATGTGGCGCGAGAAAAAGCTCTTTTGCAACGCGGATTTTTTCCATGCGTCTGCTTACCATTTTATGGGGATACCCACCAAGCTGTTCACGCCGATATTCGTTATGTCACGCCTCACAGGCTGGGCAGCACACGTCAAAGAGCAGCGAGCGAATAACAGAATCATCCGGCCGAGTGCTGATTATATCGGCCCCGAGATCTCGACTTGGGTGGATATTGCTGACCGTTAGCAGCCCCACCCTGTGAGGCTCTAATGAGACCAGCGTCCCAACCGCATAAGGCCATAACCAAACCAATCAAAATCACAAAAGGAATTAACTGTGTCAGCAAATGTAGAACTCAATAACCGCCCAGATCCCGATCAGGTACTCGTCGACATCGCCAACTATGTCTGCGACTACGAAATCGACTCAACCGAAGCGTATGACACCGCCCGCAATTGTCTTATGGATACGCTCGGTTGCGGACTTCTCGCGCTGCGTTTTCCGGAGTGCACCAAACTCCTAGGCCCACTCGCCGAAGGCACTATTGTACCTAACGGTGCTCGAGTTCCCGGTACGCAGTTCCGTCTAGATCCGGTAAAAGCTGCGTGGGACATAGGTTGTATCGTCCGTTGGCTCGACTACAACGACACATGGCTAGCCGCAGAATGGGGCCACCCCTCGGATAACCTTGGTGCCATTCTCGCTATCGCTGACTACCTGTCACAGCAGAATATTGCAGCGGGCAAAGCTCCTCTCACCATGCGTGACGTCTTAACTGCGATGATTAAGGCCCACGAGATACAGGGCGTAATCGCGCTCGAAAACAGTTTCAATCGAGTTGGTCTATGCCACGTTCTGCTCGTTCGAGTGGCATCGACCGCCGTCGCAACAAAGATGATGGGCGGTTCGCGCGAGCAGATCATCGACGCACTTTCTCAGGCCTGGCTTGACGGCTCGAGCCTGCGTACCTACCGTCATTCACCCAACGCGGGTCCTCGTAAGTCATGGGCGGCAGGCGATGCTACTTCACGCGCAGTTCGGCTTGCCGACTTTACAATGCGAGGTGAGATAGGCTACCCGAGCGTCCTTTCCGCGCCAACTTGGGGCTTCTATGATGTGTCGTTCAAGGGCAAAGAATTCGAATTCACTCGCCCTTACGGCAACTACGTGATGGAAAATATTCTGTTCAAAATTTCTTTCCCTGCGGAATTCCATTCACAAACAGCAGCCGAAGCAGCCGTGCGTTTGCATCCCCAGGTTAAAGATCGTTTACACGATATCGAGAAAATCGTTATTCATACCCATGAGTCGGCGATTCGAATTATTAGCAAATCAGGACCGCTAAATAATCCGGCCGACCGTGATCACTGTTTGCAATACATGACAGCAGTACCGCTGGCATTTGGCAATCTCGTCGCCGAACACTATGAAGACAGTTTCCATGAAGCCAATCCGATAATCGATGAGCTACGCGAAAAAATGGAGATACACGAAAACCCAACTTACACCAAGGAATACCTAGAACCTGAAAAACGCTCCATTGCGAACGCGTTGCAGGTGTATTTCAAAGATGGCGGCTGTTCCGACAAAATCGAAATTAACTACCCTGTCGGTCATCGTCGCCGCCGCGAAGAAGGCATTCCTTTGCTCGAAGACAAATTTAAAGCCAACCTTGCAACCCGCTTCCCAGCTAAGCGATGCAAAGAGATTTTCGCACTTTGCAAAGACCAGGCGAAGCTCGAGGCGACGCCGGTAAACGAGTTTATGGATATGCTTGTCATCTAAAAAATAGTCGACAAGACTTGAAATAAATAAGTTACGCAGCATATAGGGATTAGGCGGTGCTCATAGGAGACCGCCCAATCGCCTAGCCCTATGCAAGGGTAGGCATAACCTTAAAACATATTGCTTTATTGCGAGGATATGACATGCGTAATTTTGATTTTTCACCCCTTTACCGTTCTACCATTGGCTTCGACCACCTGTCGTCTCTACTCGATGCAGTAAACCGCAACGACGCGAGCCAACCTAGCTATCCGCCTTACAACATCGAGTTGATAGACAAGGATAAATACCAAATCACTATGGCTATTGCCGGCTTCGTCGAGGACGAGTTAGAGATTCAGTCGGAGAAACAGACCCTTACAGTTAAGGGCAAGAAAGAGGCTAACGAGGAAACTCGAAACTTCCTACACCAAGGCATTGCCGCGCGTAACTTCGAGCGCCGCTTTCAACTCGCAGACCATGTTGAGGTAGTGGGCGCAACCTTGGCTAATGGATTGCTCCACATCGACCTTGTACGGGTAATTCCCGAAGCGATGCGGCCTAAGCAGATACCTATTAATGCCGAAAAGCCTAAGCTTGTCGACCTCGGCAAACAGTCTGCGGCTTAAAAGCAAATACTCGACAAGCCCGATTGATTTTCTTTCGGCAGACTAAATAAATGCTCAAAAATGACGCTGCAGTGATGCAGCGTCATTTTCTTATGCCAGGGCTGCTACTTTAATGAATGGATAACCAGCCCGCTTTTAAGCTTCGGTTCAAACCACGTCGATTTTGGCGGCATGACCTCACCGGCGTCGGCTATATCCATAAGACTCTCGATTGAAGTTGGATAAAGCGCGAATGCCGCCTGCCATACATCGCCGGCTGTGCGGCGCTCGAGTTCTGCCAGGCCGCGGATGCCTCCAACAAAATCGACATTCTTATCCGTGCGCTGATCGACAATGTTAAGGAGAGGCGCGAATACAAAGTCCTGCAAAATGCTCACATCGAGACTTGCAACCGGATCGTTGGCATCTATTTTCTCGAGCAGATTCGAATTTGCACTCAATAGATACCACTGCTGCCCAGCGTAGAAACCAAATTCACGAGCCTTGCTAGGTTTCGCCTGACCCTCGACCAACTCTATGTCAAAATTTTCGGCAAGCGCCCCAAGAAATTCGTTCACACTGTGACCATTTAAATTTGCAACCAAGCGGTTGTAGTCGAGGATTTGCATCTGATTGTGCGGAAACAACACAGTGAGAAAATAGTTGTAAGGCTCCTCTCCTGTATGATTTGGATTTGTCTGGTGCCGCATTTTCTTTACACGCGATGCAGCGGCTGAGCGGTGATGCCCATCAGCGACATAAAGACACTCCAACGCATTGACCTCACCTTCAATAGCAGAGACAAGGTCTTCATCACGAATAACCCAAAAGACATGCCTCGTGGCATCGTCCGCTTCGAAATCATATTCTGGTTCGTCGCTTATGACTTGCTCTATGAGGGAATCTATCGAAGCTTGCGCTTTGTAGGTAAGAAACACAGGACCCACTTGCGCGTCGAGCGCATCCATATGATTCACCCGATCGTCTTCTTTAACGGGTCGAGTAAACTCATGTTTCTTAATGAGATCATGATCATAGGCATCCACCGAGGCGACTGCTACAAGACCAATCTGTTGATGATCGCCCATGACTTGTTTGTAAACGTAGAGCGTAGCCTTATCATCTTGCTTGAGCGTACCTTCGCGAATAAACCGATCTAGATTCTCGCGGCCTTTGGCATAGACACTCGCATCGTAAACATCAACCTCTGTTGGCATGTCGACTTCAGGCTTGTTGATATGCAAAAAGCTATAAGCATTGTCCTTAGCAAGCTCATAGGCCTCTTCTCTGTTTAGCACATCGTAAGGATGCGAGGCGACTTTTGCGGCGTGCTGCGCAAGCGGGCGAATACCGCGAAATGATCTAATGAGTTTCATAGGGGATCCCGAAGAAATGTGAAAACAGAATTTTCTTTACTGCGCCTTGTTTAACAGGCGTAAACTATTATCGCATTATCCTTCCCAGGCTTAAACGACTTCACGTGAGGATAGAGCATCTTTCGGGTGAAAGGCGTCCGGACTATCGGGTGAATCGCGCATCCAACGCTCTACGGGTCACCCTCGGAGGAAAGCCGCGAGCATCAAGAAAACGCTGAAGTCTGAGATGGGATTTACTGCCGAAAGAAAGATCGGACTCGCTCAGCAGCTTCTTCTCCACAAGGGCTTCCGCCATGGGCAGCCAATCTTCATCATCTTCGAACAGATTCGCTTCGATGAGCGATTCCGACACACCTCGACCTAGCAAATCTGATCGGATGTGATGATAGGCGAAGCCTCGTGACTTTCGATAGCGAACGTAGGATTCCGCAAACCGAGCATCAGACTGCAGCCCTTGGTCACGAAGTCTCCCTAGTTGGGCATCAATTTCTTCGAAAGAAGCGTCAGGGTATTTGGTACGCAGCTTACGCTGCAACTCAACGAAAGAATGTTCCCGTCGCGCAAGCGAATCCATTGCGAAGCGCCTAAGAGGCGGCGCAGGCTGTGCCCTTGCGCCGCCCTCGGTGCGCTCTGCTGACTCAGCAGCGTCGTTAACGCAGCTAGATGGCGGAAACATCCGCTTCAACACTGCCATCATTCGCTGAGGCACGTGCCTCTGCACGTGCTGCTGCTTCTGCAGCCGCCTGGGCCTTCGGATCAGCGAGCAGCTTTTGCCGCAGCAATGCCTCAATTTCGGCGGCTACCTCAGGATTTTCTTCGAGGTAAATAGACGCATTTTTCTTTCCCTGCCCTATCTTGTCACCTTTGTAGGCATACCAAGCGCCGGACTTGTCGATCAGGTCCAGCTTAACACCGAGATCGATCACCTCACCCAATCGGTGGATGCCTTTACCATACATTATCTGGAATTCGGTCTGACGGAAGGGAGGCGCAACTTTATTCTTCACAACCTTTACTCGCGTCTCGTTGCCGACTACTTCATCGCCCTCTTTGATCGAACCTATGCGACGAATATCGAGACGAACAGACGAGTAGAACTTAAGTGCATTGCCCCCGGTGGTAGTTTCAGGTGAACCAAACATTACACCGATCTTCATACGAATTTGATTAATAAAGATAACTAAGGTATTGGAATTTTTGATATTTCCCGTCATTTTTCGAAGCGCTTGCGACATAAGGCGTGCCTGCAACCCCATATGACTATCACCCATATCCCCTTCGATCTCTGCCTTTGGCGTAAGCGCGGCGACTGAGTCAATGACGACTACGTCGAGCGCACCCGACCGAACGACCATGTCACAAATTTCTAACGCCTGTTCACCGGTGTCTGGCTGACTGACCAATAGATTATCGACATCAACTCCGAGTGCCTCGGCATAAATAGGGTCTAGCGCATGCTCGGCGTCGATAAATGCACAGCTGCCGCCAGCTTTTTGAGCCTCGGCGATAACTTGCAGGGTGAGCGTCGTCTTACCTGATGACTCGGGTCCGTAGATTTCTACGATACGCCCTCTGGGCAAACCACCTATGCCTAGCGCGACATCGAGCCCAAGCGAGCCAGTCGAAATAGAGGGAATCGCCTCCCTCTCACTGTCGCCCAAGCGCATCATCGATCCTTTTCCGAATTGACGCTCAATCTGCGAAAGCGCCGCCGCTAATGCTTTATCCTTGCTAGTTTCATCGACCATTATCTATTCCTTATGGTTAAAACACACAACCGAAGCCTTGTTCCCTGAGTATCCGTGTGCCGTGCGAGAGTGCCTTTACTCACTGTCTCGCTCATAGAATAGCCTGTCCTGGGCTATTCGCTATTTTTTAGAGCGCTAAATACCGCTCATTGCCGTCATTCTAGTCATGATAGCTAATCAAGATGTCATGTAAGCTCTTCAAAGAAGTACTTAATTCTAAAATAACTGGATATCCAAACAGTGGATATTAAATCAGATAATTACTGTATGAACAACCAGTATATTGGCCAGCAATCCAATTCCTTTAGATCCTAATGAGTAATCCTTGCAGAGCTGCAGCGACAGTCTCTTGGCGAATACGCTCCCGGTCCCCCTCAAACGAGTAACATTGCGCACTCGACTCGCCCTCTACACACCATCCGATCCAAACCATGCCGACCGGTTTCTCCACACTCCCGCCACCGGGCCCCGCCACGCCACTCACCGCCACGGCGACATTCGCCTCGCTCCGAGCAACCGCACCAGCGCTCATCTCACGAACAACTTCCTCGCTTACCGCGCCAGGCCCATCTGTGGAAAAGTGCGCAGAATTGACACCTAGCATTTTCTGCTTCGCGGCATTCGAATAAGTCACATATCCCGCATCGAACCACGCCGAACTTCCCGCCAAGTCAGTCAGTGCAGCGGCGATTCCGCCGCCGGTACAGGACTCCGCTGTCGCCATGATCCATCGTTTTGCAACGAGCTTTTTGGCAAGCGCTTCGACAAGGGAGGTGATCGAGTTATGTACCGAGTTATTTGTCTGCATCGTCGCAGTTTACTCTAGCTTGCGCTGCGTCTCGAGTGCTGTTTCCAACTACGACAATCTGCTAGTCTTCTAACTAAATCGCTATCGCAAAACGAGTCACACCTCGCTAGCCAGTCTACCTGACAAGTGAATCAGATCGACGAAAGCTAAGAATACGAATTAAACACAAAACATCTGCAGAGCCCTATTCACTTGACCACAGCCAACCACTCAAGCACACACACACCGATGATGCAGCAATACCTCGGCATCAAGGCGCAGCACCCCGAGGGCCTCTTGTTTTACCGCATGGGGGATTTTTATGAACTCTTCTACGAAGACGCAAAAATAGCATCGCGAATTCTCGACATTACCCTCACAGCTCGGGGCAAATCCGGTGGCCAGCCAATACCCATGTGCGGCATCCCATTTCACGCCGCCGATCGCTATTTAGCGAAGCTCGTTGCCGCAGGTGTCTCGGTAGCCATCGGCGAGCAGATAGGCGACCCGGCAACCAGTAAGGGCCCCGTTGAACGCAAAGTAGTGCGGGTAATTACCCCAGGCACCGTAAGCGATGAAGCGCTTCTCGACGAGAG
Source organism: Gammaproteobacteria bacterium (assembly GCA_017853205.1). GTDB lineage: Bacteria > Pseudomonadota > Gammaproteobacteria > Pseudomonadales > Pseudohongiellaceae > UBA9145. Next base: position 42,773 of record JAFMKB010000002.1, on the reverse strand, counting down.
CACAGACAACTCGCTGCTCTGTCTCTCGGTCAAGGCAAACGTGAACGAAATTGATGCCAGCACAGCATTCGGTATCGCGTCGATGAACATAAGTAGCGGTCGATTCGTGTTAAGCGAGGTATTCGGCATCGAGGCACTGCTGGCAGAAATCGAACGCATCCGGCCTGCCGAAATTCTTTTCCAAGAAGAGCTAGAGCCGGTGATGGAGTCTGTCCGACATCCCGCAAAGCGTAAGCGTCCCGTATGGGAATTCGAACTCGACAATGCGCGTCGAACGCTCACCAACCATTTTAAAACCCGAGATCTAAGCGCCTTCGGTTGCGAACATCTGCACATAGCGCTGCAAGCTGCTGGTTGCCTCTTGCAGTACGCGAGGGACACACAGCGCACAGAGTTGCCACACATTCAGGGGCTAAGCGTCGAACAGCTTGAGGACAGCGTTATTCTCGATGCCGCAAGCAGACGCAATCTAGAGCTCGATATCAATCTTTCGGGCGGACGCGACAACACGCTGCTCTCAGTAATCGATACGACCTCGACTGCAATGGGGCGACGGTTGCTATCGCGCTGGATCAATCGTCCCCTGAGAGATCTTACGCGCCTTAAGACCAGGCAGAACCGTGTCGCAGCGCTGATGCGCAATTACCACTTCGAGAGCATAGCGGAACTACTAAGCAGTATTGGTGACCTCGAAAGAATACTCGCGCGTCTTGGTCTGCGGTCAGCGCGTCCTCGCGACCTTGCAAAGCTTCGCGACGGTCTGGGCCAATTACCAGCACTGCAAAGCAAACTCGCAGCTATAGAGAGTGAAACGCTTGCCGAACTTGCAGCAAACATCGCAGAGTTTCCAGGCCAATATGCGCTGTTATCTCGCGCGCTTGAGGAAGATCCACCGGTGGTAATACGCGAGGGCGGTGTAATCAAAACCGGCTTCGATTCTGAGTTGGATGAGTTGCGCAACTTAAGCAGCAACGCCGGTCAGTTTTTAATCGATTTAGAAACAAAAGAAAAAGCGCGCACCGGCATCTCAACGCTCAAGGTCGGCTATAACCGTGTGCATGGCTACTATATTGAAATCAGTAAAGGGCAGGCAGGCGTGGCGATGCCGGCTGACTATATTCGCCGACAAACGCTAAAAAACGCGGAGCGATTCATCACTCCCGAGTTAAAAGAATTTGAAGACAAGGTGTTGAGCGCTCGCAGCAAATCCCTAAGCCGCGAAAAAGCACTGTACGATGACCTCCTCGATACGCTCGCGGTTGACCTTGCAGCATTGCAAACAAGCGCCGAAGCTCTTGCACAATTAGATGTTCTCACCTGTTTCGCCGAGCGAGCCACGAACCTCGGTTTTTGCAAGCCTGAGCTGGCTTCAGAACCAGGCATTGAGATAGAAGCAGGACGCCACCCTGTCGTCGAAAGCGTAAGTGAAAGCAGCTTCGTAGCCAATGACTTAAGCCTTAATCGCGAGCGCAAAATGCTCATTATTACCGGACCAAACATGGGCGGTAAATCGACCTATATGCGCCAAACTGCGCTAATTGTTCTACTCGCGCTGTGCGGCAGCTTCGTTCCCGCCAGACAAGTCAAGCTTGGACCTATCGATCGCATCTTCACGCGCATTGGTTCGGCAGACGATCTCGCCGGCGGTCGCTCGACTTTCATGGTTGAGATGACCGAAACAGCGAACATTTTGCACAATGCAACCAAAGACAGCCTCGTACTCATGGACGAGGTTGGACGCGGTACCAGCACTTTCGATGGCCTCTCCCTCGCCTGGTCTGCCGCGGTCTATATCGCACAGCGACTTAATGCCTACACGCTTTTCGCGACACACTACTTCGAACTCACAAGCCTGCCCGATGATTTCGACAGCATAGTCAACGTGCATCTCGACGCAGTCGAGCACGAGAGCGGCATTGTATTTATGCACTCTGTCAAACCCGGGCCCGCCAATCAGAGTTACGGCTTGCAGGTTGCACAACTCGCGGGCATTCCTGCCGCGGTTATCGACAGTGCACGCGATAAGTTGGCTCAGCTCGAAGCCGAAAGCCTTGCGACAGAATCGACGAGTCAAGCGGTGGCGAGCGCGACACTCAACAGCGTGCAAAAAACATCGGGCAGCGCGCCCTATCAAAGCGAACTTTTTGTCGAGGAACCACATCCTGTCATCGAGATGCTCGAGCGCATAAACCCAGATGAAATCACTGCCAAAGAAGCACTGGAGTTGCTTTATGCATTGAAAGCCAAGCTTGGCTAGACTCAACGCCTAGGTACGTGAGGGAAAAGCCGAGTCAGAATCGAAAAAAACTGCTAGAATTCGCCGCCTGCTCCGCGCCTATGGGCGTGAGAGCTAGAGAATCCAATAACGATGTCGACAGACATTCTGATTTAGGCGACAGACGAGAGCCTCGGCGTTAAAATTTAGATCAAAGAGTGCCGCGCAAGGTTAAACTGCGTGCCACCGGGAAAAGTGCGGAGATAACATGACATTCGTAGTTGGCGACAATTGTATTCGTTGTAAGCATACAGATTGTGTTGAGGTGTGCCCTGTAGATTGCTTCTACGAAGGCCCTAACTTTTTGGTAATTCACCCAGACGAGTGCATCGATTGCGCGCTTTGCGAACCCGAATGCCCAGTAGACGCGATTTTCGCCGAAGACGAACTTCCTGAAAATCAGCAGCAATTTTTAGCCCTAAATGCGGAACTCGCGGAGATATGGCCAAATATCACTGAGAAGAAAGACGCGTTACCAGAGGCCGAAGAGTTCACTGACGTAGAAAACAAACTCCAGTATCTCGAACGCTAGCATCGAGCGCTAAAAGCCCGCGGCATTAACGCCGCGGCAACAAGCCAACTGGGTCGATTGACTTTCCATCTTCACGAATTTCAAAATGCAGCAGCGGGTCTCCCGATAGATTCGTACCAGCCTCGGCAATTTTATCCCCAGCTTTCACTCGCTCACCTTCGGTCACTAGCATGACGCTGTTGTGAGCATAGGCGCTCAGGTAGCGATCGTTGTGCCGTAAAATAATTAGATCGCCACTTCCCTGAACTCCGCGTCCCGAGTAAACAACTTCGCCGTCCGCGGCCGCAAGCACTGGGTCGCCGCGGCGAACTGCGATATCTATCCCACGCGCATCGCCGGAGCCAAAGCTTCGCAGCAGGCGTGTGCTCTCAGCTGGCCATCGCCACGTGACCGCTTGCGACCCACCCCCGATTGAACGACGTAGCACGCCACCACGAGCCGGCGTACCTGCCTGCGCTTGGGCCACACCGTTGTTACGAACGGGCGTGCCTATTGCAATCGAGGGGGACGCGGCTCTTGCCGCAGGCGCATTCAAGTCTAGGGTCAATTCTTGTCCTACGAAAATCGTGTAGGGTGCGCGCAGGCTATTGGCGAGTGCCAATGCCCTGACATCGAGGTCGTATTGAAACGCTATCGAGTAGAGCGAATCACCCTCGCGTACTCGATGAGTGCGCGAGGGTAAGGGAGCTGTCCGTGTCTCAGAAAGCCCACCCACTCGTCGAACTGGCTCGCTCACAGTGACCGCCGCTGGCTGCCTAGATTGACGAGCCACGGAAGCAGAACCGTCAGAATTCACAATAACGGGCGCATTCGCAGGAACACGCAACTGACTCTCCGGTGTCGATGTCGTAACGACGAGCGGCGGCGTTATAACCTGGCGATCACCTTGATCGGCAATCGGTGCCTCATAGCTCCTGCACCCACCTAACGTTGCAACTAGCGTGAGAATCGCAGCTTGGTAAATTCGCATGAAACTGAACCCTCCCATAAAGCTTTTTCCGGTCATCATTCTTGCTGCGCCGATGAACTCGCTTTCGCAGCGTTTCTTGAGTTAAATAGCCAGTTGAGACCAAAGACACAAGCCAAACCGACACCGACAAAAACGAGCGCAGTCCATGCGTGTGCTTCAACACCGAGGCTCGTCGCATACTCAGACGGCAGCGCCAAGCGCATCATAGAATCATCGCTTTCAATGCTTGCCAATGTAACCGGCACTCGCCAAGGCCATATCGATGCTAAAGAACCTAACAGCAATCCACCGATAACGCTGTAGGCTTCACTATGGAAACGACTGAGCAAGCCTCTCAACACCCGAGAGAACACCATCAGACCGACTATGCAGCCTGCTGAGAACACAGCAATTGTGCCAATGTCGAGAGTCACCAGCGCGGTGAGCATGGTCTCATAGGCACCCAATAGGATTAGTATAAACGCGCCCGATAGGCCAGGCAGTAACATCGCACTGATTGCGACTGCACCGGCGACGAACAAACCAAAGCTGGTCACCGGCTCTGCGTTTGGTTGCAACCACCCCAGTGCCGCGACCAACCCTGCCCCGAGCAATAGATATGGAGAATGCCTGAGCGTGAATTCGCCGCGCAACAGAAGCACCGCAGCTAAAACCAAGCCTATAAAAAAACTGCCTACAAAAATTGGCGCATGCTCGAGTGCATAAAGAACCGTGTTGGCAGAAAGTAAAAGACCGCATCCCATGCCGAGCGCGAGTGGTAACAGGAACGCGCCGTCGATATGACGCCATACCTGCAGCAACTCTCTCCTTATCAGCAGCCGCAGCGCGATCAAATCGAACGCACTTATCGCTCGGATAAGTCGTTCGTAAATACCAGCAATAAGCGCAATAGTGCCTCCCGAAACGCCGGGAACAGAGTCACTAACCCCCATCACTAGCCCTTTAGCGAACACCGTCGCTCGCTGGAGGTTACTGAGACTCCCCTGAGCCGGAGACTTATCCATCAGTTTTGAACCTGACCCACAAGCAATGGGACGAATTTGACGTCTTCCAGTTTGTCACATTGAAAATCCTCACCGCGACGGGTGATTAACTGCAGCTGCTGAACATCGCCGCCGACGGGAATAATTAATCGACCACCGTCGTTGAGCTGAAAGAGTAATTCGTGAGGAATCTGCTGAGGCGCTGCCGTTGTTATGATCGCATCGAAGGGTCCGCTGCGCTTAAACCCTAGACTCCCGTCGCCGTGACGAAAATCGATGTTTCGAAGCCCTAAAAGACGTAAATTTTTACGCGCTTTATCGAGCAGTGGTTTAATCCGTTCGACGGTAGTCACCCGCTTAGCCAGGCGCGCAAGAATGGACGTTTGATAGCCACAGCCGGTGCCAATCTCAAGGACGTTAGTCAGAGGTCCCGAGAGAAAAGCGATCTCCGTCATTCGGGCGACAATATAGGGCTGTGAAATAGTTTGATTGAATCCTATGGGGAGCGCGACATCTTCATAAGCCCTATGCGACAAAGCCTCGTCCAGGAAAATATGCCTGGGGGTCGAGCGGATCACATCGAGCACTTCCATACTGGTAATACCCTGATCCATCAGTCTGCCTAGTAAACGCTCACGCGTTCGCTGCGAGGTCATCCCGATCCCGCTTAAATTAGGGGTGGACTCTGTTCTAAAACTCATTTTAATCGTCTCGAGCCAGCCGCTCATTGGTAGAAGCTAGGCAGTTAACTCTCTCTTAGTTGGCATAGTTCGCGCAGCAGGCTGGTTGCATAAGCTCCGCGGGGCAAGGTAAACGTTAAATTAAGGTTACCGCAGGTTGAGGCAGCACCCGAGGCACTACTTTCCGGCCCTTCGTTTTCCCATTGCCAAGTCAGTTCTGAGGCTACAAACCGCAGCGCTCTGCGCGCTGCCTGCAGACCGAATGCCGCGAGGCCGGCCACCATCCAGTCGAGATCTTTTAACACTGTCTCTTCAATATCGGCCGCTTTGCCCAAGCTTACATATTTATCTTTTGTCGAAATAATTCCAGGCAGCGGGCCCGTTGCATGAATATCCAATATATCCATTCGCCGCTGAAGCTCGTCGGCAAACGTTGCGCCGTCCTCGTCTTCGAATCCAACCGTAAAAAAGCGACCACTGCCATCAAGACTTAAAACGTCGCCTGAGACATAATTTTGCCAATTCCCTGCACGCACTCGCTCTGACAACACTTGATTGAATAAATAGGATCTCGCTGCAGAATAAAGCATCCCTCGTCGAAAGCGGGGACCGCGCTCGGCAGCTATCGTGCCAGCCAGAACCTCTCGCATCAGCACTGAAACCTGTTGCAGATTACTCAATTGGGCGCCAAAACGCTGCGCACCAAAATAATTTGGTACGCCGTTGTCGCGCAACGCACTCAGCCGCCTTTCGAATTCTTCTTTTGAGCCCTCGCAGTCGCGTAATTTTAGGTGGAAGCGATTGCGAGCATGACTACCAATCTTGAGTTTGCGGCTATTGCGCTGTAACGCAAGTATAGAGAGCTTGTCATCTTCGAGCTCAGACAGTCGAGACTCTTTTTCTGATGGCAGCTTGACACTAAACCACTGACTGGTCTCACCCCGCCTGTCTTTCATTCCTGAGTAGCTGACGTCTGTTTGCCGTACGCACGCGACCTGACTTAAGCGCTTTGCAACCTCAATGGTCGATGCATCGGTCTTCCTGATTTGGACGAAGACATGATCACCCTCTCCGGTGGGTGCGAATGCCAGTTCCTCATCGACGCGAAAATCGCTAAATTTTTGCTTAATTCTAGCGCTACCATCCGGCTTGCCGAGCGCATAGGCGAGCGAGTCGAGCGGCAAGAGGTCATTCCCCAGACGCCGCTCAGTCACTCGCGTCCCTCGAGTAAAACAACGGCATGGCACGCAATCCCCTCTCCACGACCAATTGCGCCGAGTTGTTCTGTTGTCGTTGCTTTGACATTAATGCAATCGCGAGGCGCATTAAGTGAAGAAGCAATGCGTACACACATAGCTTCACTGTGGGGAGCGAGCTTGGGTAATTGCGCAACAACGGTGATATCGGCATTCGATAGGGCCAAGTTGCGCGCCGTAACCAGCGCATAAACGTGTTCTAGAAGGATGAGACTGGAGACACCCGCAAACTTTTTATCTGTATCAGGAAAATGTCGACCAATATCTCCTTCGCCGATGGCACCTAGCAACGCATCGCACAGGGCATGTAACACGACATCGCCGTCCGAGTGCGCCTCTAGGCTTAACGCGTCTGGAAGGGTCACCCCGCCCAGAATGAGCGGCTTATTCTCGCTCGCTTCTGGCGCGAAACGATGAACATCGAATCCATGCCCCACTCTAATTTTGCTCTTCATATACTCTCTCATCTCTGCCGCTTAGTTTCAGCTTTTTGGTTGCTGAATATTGTTGAGGATCGCCTCTGCGAGCAGTAGATCGCTGCTATGAGTAATTTTGATATTCGTTTTGCACCCTTCAACTAATAAAGGCGCCCAACCCATACGCTCCATGGCCGAGGCTTCGTCGGTGATAGGCGCACTCTGCTCGGCGGCTTCACTTAGCGCGTTGAATAGCTTTTCAATACGAAACATCTGTGGCGTTAACGCATTGTAGAGCTGCGAACGATCAAGCGTCTCTGCAACGCGGATGGATAATTCGCTCTTTGTCGCGCGTTTGACCGTATTGTCCATTGTGGCTGCTAACAACCCGCCAACCTCATCGTCTTTCACTCGGTGTATTAGGTTGTCAATGTCATCGCTTTTTACACAGGGGCGAACCGCGTCGTGCACTAGCACCCAGTCATCGCTATTCGCCTCGGCGAGTATCGACCGCAGGGCATTGAGCACAGAAGTCTGCCGTTCGCTCCCGCCGGTAACGACGGTGACACGAGGATGCTGAGCAATCGGTAATTTTTGCCAATAGACATCGTCAGCGCCAATCGCAACCACGACGCGCGTCACTCCAGCTAAGGCGAGCAGGCAGTCAATCGATCGCTCGACTACTGTTCGACCAAGCAGTGGCAGGTATTGTTTAGGAACGGGGCCGCCAAGGCGACTGCCGACTCCTGCTGCTGGGACAATTGCCCATATCGCCATTCGTGGGTCCTTCGATACATGCTGAGAAAGGCAGAAAACCTAAAGGGAGGTGCGCGAGTTGCTTAGGCTAAAATTTAGCGATTGGGGACAATCAGGTAAAAAGTTTCCCCCTCCTCAATCATCCCAAGCTCAGATCTCGCTCTCTCTTCTACTGCCTCAAGGCCGTTTTTTAGATCAAGAACCTCGACCTCCAGTGCCTCATTGCGTTCCGACAACGCGGCGTTTGTGCTGAGTTGCAACGCGACATTCCTTTCGACTTCTTTGAGCTCGCTGCGACTGTCGTCGCCAAACCATAGCTTGTACTGGAGAACGCCTAGGCATACTGTCAGGAAGGCAATCAGTAATTTCACGTCTTACTCCTTCAGCCCTTAACGGCCAAATCGAGCGAACTCCGCTAGACCACGATATATCGATGCAGAACCCAACTGCTCTTCGATGCGCAATAGCCGATTATATTTGGCAACGCGATCCGATCGACACAGCGATCCTGTTTTTATTTGTCCTGCTGCTGTTGCAACCGCTAAATCAGCTATCGTTGTATCTTCTGTCTCGCCCGACCGATGTGAGATGACGACCGTATAGCCCGCTTCCTTGGCCATGTTTATAGCAGCAAGCGTCTCAGTTAACGAGCCTATCTGATTGAATTTAATAAGAATAGAATTTGCAATACTCTCATCAATCCCACGCTGCAAAATCTTGGTGTTAGTCACGAATAAATCATCGCCTACTAACTGAACTTTATCGCCAAGTTGCGCAGATAATTTAGCCCAACCTTCCCAGTCACTCTCGTCCATACCATCTTCAATGGACAAAATCGGGTAAGTAGCACTTAGTCCCGCAAGGTAGTCCGCAAACTCAGCAGGATTAAACGCCTTGCCCTCACCTTTGAGATCGTAAACGCCGTTGTTATAAAACTCAGACGCGGCGCAATCGAGCGCCAGATGGATGTCTTTGCCAGTTTTGAGGCCTGTAAGATCAATAGCTGTAAGAATCGCATCAAGCGCAGCGGCATTCGACGGCAGGTTTGGCGCGAAGCCGCCTTCATCACCCACAGCTGTGCTCAAACCCTGTTTTGCGAGCACTGATTTGAGCGCATGGAAAATTTCAGCACCGTATCTCAGCGCTTCGGAAAAATTTGGGGCGCCGGTTGGCTGGACCATAAATTCTTGAATATCGACATTATTATCCGCGTGTTCGCCGCCGTTAACGATATTCATCATCGGCACGGGCAGACTGTACTGCCCTTCAGTACCATTTAAACGAGCAATATGCGCATAAAGAGGCAATTCGGCTGACTGTGCAGCTGCTTTAGCCGCGGCGAGAGAAACGGCTAGTATTGCGTTGGCCCCAAGTTTAGCCTTGTTTTCAGTCCCGTCGAGTTCGATCATCACGCGGTCAAGTTCCGCTTGATCCATTGCGTCTTTTCCGATTAGGGCGTCTTTGATCGCGCCATTCACGTTAGCAACGGCTCCGAGCACGCCTTTTCCGAGGTAACGAGAGGGGTCTTTGTCGCGTAGCTCGAGAGCCTCGCGTGAGCCTGTCGAGGCACCCGACGGTGCGCAGGCTGTGCCAACGATTCCTCCCTGAAGCTCGACATCTGCCTCAATAGTTGGGTTACCGCGAGAATCCATAACCTCGCGCGCTCGAATAGATTTAATGACTGACATAACAATCCCTTACTTTGTAATCTTTATACTAATTGTATTGCGCGTAGCCCGCGGCGAAATATTAAGCGGTATCGAGTTGCACAAATCCTTTTACCAACGTATCGAGCGCCTTCATCCGCTCAAGGAACGGTTCAATACGATCTAATCGCAAAGCGCAGGGGCCATCGCAAAGCGCGCTAGAGGGGTCGGGGTGCGCCTCGATAAAAAGTCCAGCGATACCCTGCGATAGGCCTGCGAGAGACAATGATGTCACGTCAGCACGACGGCCACCTGCAGCATTAGGTAATCCACCTGGTTGCTGCAGAGCATGGGTTGCATCGAATAGAAGCGGGTAACCAAATTTTTTCATCACCGAAAAACCCAGCATGTCGACCACGAGATTATTGTAACCAAAGCTACTACCTCGCTCGCACAGCATCAGTCGGTCGTTACCCGCCTCCTCGAATTTAGCGAGTATATGACGCATCTCTTGTGGCGCTAAAAACTGTGCCTTTTTAATATTGATCGCGGCATCGGTTCTCGCCATCGCCATTACGAGGTCAGTTTGCCTTGATAGAAATGCAGGTAACTGAATCACATCCGCGACTTCGGCGGCAGCAGCAGCCTGATCCTCAGTGTGAACATCGGTAATAATTGGAACGGCGAATGTTTCTTTAATTTCCGCAAGCCACATGAGACCTGTCTCTAACCCCGGACCTCTAAAAGAGCTTATGGAAGAGCGGTTAGCTTTATCGAAAGACGCCTTAAAAACAAACGGAATCCCGAGCTTGTCAGTGACACACTTAAACTCTTCAGCAACCCTTAATGCAAGGTCTCTCGACTCAAGAACGTTCATTCCGGCAAAGAGTGTAAAGGGCTTCTCATTCGAAACCTGCAAGCCCGCTATGCTAACGGTTTTAGCATCCATTAGGCTTGTACTGCTTCTTTGTGCAGCTCGCTTTGCGCGATCGCGGCTTTGATAAACCCTGTGAACAGCGGATGACCATCACGAGGTGTCGAGGTGAATTCGGGATGGAACTGGCAGCCAACAAACCAAGGGTGATCAGGCACCTCAACCACCTCAACTAACATTCCGTCTTCAGACTTACCGGTCAGTTTTAGACCCGCTTTTTGCAGTACTTCAAGGTAATCATTATTGAACTCATAGCGGTGGCGGTGACGCTCTTTAATGCTGGCAGAGCCATAACACTTGAAGGTAATAGAGTCTTTTTCGACCTGACATACCTGTGCTCCTAGCCGCATGGTGCCGCCCAGATCGGAATCTTCGTCGCGAAACTCAACATTGCCCTGTGAGGTAGTCCATTCACTGATTAGGGCAATAACAGGATTATCACAGCTTGGTGCAAATTCCGTGCTGTGTGCATCTTTAAGCCCTGCAACATTGCGCGCATACTCGATTACTGCCACCTGCAGGCCTAAGCATATGCCAAGGTATGGGATTTTATTCTCGCGCGCATACTGCACGGTCATTATCTTACCTTCGACACCGCGCTCTCCGAATCCACCCGGAACCAAAATTGCATCCATGCCCTTGAGTATCTCTGTGCCCTTATCGAGGACATCGGCAGAATCAATATAGGTGACGTTTACTTTAGTGCGCGTCTTGATGCCAGCATGCGTAATCGCCTCGTTAAGCGACTTATAGGCGTCGAGTAGCTCCATATATTTGCCGACCATCGCGAGGTTAACTTCGCCCTCAGGATGTAAATCTGCATCAACCACCTCGTCCCACTCCGACAGATCCGCAGGCGGGCAGTCGAGATGGAATTTTTTAACAACGATATCATCGAGACCCGCGGCGCCTAGGATTGAAGGAATTCGATAGATGGAATCCGAATCGGGCAAAGAGACAACTGCCGGCAGCTCTACGTTGGTAAACAGTGCTATCTTCTTACGCGCCGACTCATCTATCTCGAGATCAGAGCGGCAAATAAGAATATCGGGCTGTATACCGATGGACCTTAGCTCTTTCACCGAATGCTGTGTTGGCTTAGTTTTGGTCTCGCCCGCCGTACTAATGTAAGGCACGAGGGTCAAGTGCATGAACAGCGCGCGTTCCGATCCGAGCTCAACACGCATCTGACGCACGGCTTCGAGGAAAGGTTGGGACTCTATATCGCCGACGGTGCCACCTATTTCGACCAGCGCTACATCGGCGTCACCCGCGCCGAGCACAACGCGGCGCTTAATTTCATCAGTAATGTGCGGTATCACCTGAATCGTAGCGCCAAGATAGTCTCCTCGCCGCTCTCTTTTCAGTACTTCTTCGTAGACTTTGCCCGTAGTGAAATTGTTTTTCTTGAGCATGGTCGTACGAATAAAACGCTCGTAGTGACCTAAATCTAAATCCGTCTCTGCTCCGTCTTCGGTAACAAAAACTTCCCCGTGCTGAAACGGACTCATAGTCCCCGGGTCCACGTTGATGTAGGGGTCGAGCTTTAGCATTGTGATATTGAGGCCGCGTGCCTCAAGTACAGCGGCGAGCGAAGCGGCGGTAATGCCTTTGCCCAGTGATGAGACCACACCACCGGTAATGAAGATATATTTTGTCATTGGAGCCCCATCAAAGAGAGTTGGATTAGATGTTGGACTAACCCAAGCAGATGGAGTTATAGCCTACCAGAAACGTCTTTGACTCACAATCGAGAAATGGTCTACAGGCCCAACTCTAGGGCCGGAGACTCCCAACTGAACGTCACGCATGCAAGGCCGCAATCGCTACTAGCAGCGGTCTTTGCCACCGCGCTTTCAGAAGCGCCGAAGCCTGCGACCCAAATCAATTCACCTCTGAAAAACACTAACGGCAAACGATCGCGTAGCCAGGGCGAAACACCCTCTTCGTTGAAGAGTTTCTTGAGCGATTTCGAAGGTCGCCCGGGCAGAGACAGACGCTCCCCCCCTTGGCGGTAACGCACATGCAGCGAGGCAATCATACCCGACATATCCCCTTCTGAAGACAGCACAAGCTTGCCGTTATTAGGTAACTCGATGAATCCTGCTTCAGCTGCGGTCAGGCAGGCGCCGGAAACAGACTGCGGTTTAAACTTGTCTTCGAGAACTGCAACGAGCTGCCCTTTGTAACGATAAAGACTGTAGGTGCCGCAGTGCCATAGCGCACTCTGGTCGACCACTGCACAGGTCTCAACGTCCAGCCTGCTCAGCAACTTCCAACTCGGTAGGGAACAGCCTAGGCGCAGAAGCCAGTGCCGCAGCAAATTGCGTCGCCTCCGACTTGAGAGCACTGCAAGCTCAGAGATACGCAATCGCCCCATTCCCTTTATCTGGCACGCCTGTAAGTCTATTTCCGCTAGCTCTGCGTTGAGCTCAAATGACTCGTGTAGCAGCGCCTGAGATTTCCCCCAACTCTGGCGGTACTGTGGCCACCGGCTTTCCACTAACGGCAATACCTGCTTCCTAAGAAAGTTGCGGTCATACTGAGTATTCCGATTTGAAGGATCTTCGATAGAGACGAGCTTTCGCTCTCGTGCCACCTGCTCAAGGACGAGCCTAGGAAACTCTAGCCAGGGGCGGATCAGTACCCCAACACCCAACACGCGTGCCGCAGGCATTCCTGCAAGACCGTCAGCGCCCGCCCCACGAGCAAGCCGCAGAAGCAATGTCTCTAGTTGGTCGTCCTGATGATGGCCAAGGATCAGCCATTCTCGGGCGCCCAGCGCCTCCTCAAAGGCCAAGTAACGCGCGCGCCGAGCGGCATCCTCGCTGACCTGCGGTAACTCAGTCACCCCAGACGTTGCACTCGCGCCTCTGACCGAGCAATCGACATTGCAGACCTGCAGAGCGACGCCCCACTCCGCGCAAATAGATTCGCAGTGCGACTGCCATTCCCCTGCAGCGGCTTGCAATCCATGGTTGACATGTATAGCTCTCAGAGTCACATCGAGGTCGCCACTATCCCTGAGGTCACAAAGTAATCTCAGCAGTAGCGAAGAATCTAGGCCGCCGCTAAGCCCAACTAGAATACCGGACGGGGGCGAGGCAGCGCGGGTGCTCTCCGACAAGGCGGATGAGAAGAATGGATTGACACAGAACGCGTGCCTTAGGGCGCTGAGCAGCGCAGATTCAGCCTGCACTGCTGCGGCGCCTCGAGAGGAGTTTTTAGGCGCTGAGGCCATAGCTCATAAGACGCTTATAGCGTCGCTCAATGAGCGCATCAGTATCGGTGGCGCCTAGCCGATCCATTTGCTCTAAGAGCGAGATTTTTATGTTTTCGGCGGTCGCCGCGACGTCCCGATGCGCACCCCCTAATGGTTCTGCAATGGTCTGATCGACAATACCAAGTTCTTCGAGGCGTGCCGAAGTCACCCCCATCGCCTCAGCCGCAGCTGAAGCATATTCGGAGGACTTCCAGAGAATCGTTGCGCAACCTTCGGGCGTGATGACTGTATAGGTCGAATACTGCAGCATGTTCAGCTGATCCGAAACGCCGATCGCAATCGCTCCACCAGAGTTAGCTTCGCCTGTTACCGTCGCTATCAACGGTGTCCTGACCCTCGACATCATCGCCATATTCACCGCAATGGCTTCGTTAATGCCCCGCTCCTCAGCATCGATTCCAGGATAGGCACCAGGGGTATCTATGAAGCTCAATACAGGAAGATTGTATCTTTCGCCAAGTTCGACGAGTCGACGCGCCTTGCGATAACCCTCAGGGCGCGGCATGCCGAAATTGTGTTTGACCTTCGCTTTCGTGCCCCGGCCTTTCTGATGCCCCATCACAACGCAGGGGCGCCCATCGATTTTAGCGAGCCCGCCAATAAGCGCCTGATCGTCGGCGAAATAGCGATCACCATGGAGCTCGTCGAAATCGGTAAAAATATGCTCGATATAATCGAGCGTGTAGGGTCTTTGGGGATGGCGTGCAACCTGAGACACCTGCCATGAACTCAAATTAGCGTAGATTTTTTCGGTGAGCTTGGTACTTTTCGCGCGAAGATTCTGAATCTCCTCGCCGATGTTTAAATCGTTATCGCTGCCGACTAAACGTAATTCGCTTATCTTGGTTTCCAATTCAGCGATAGGCTGTTCGAAATCTAGGTAGTTGGGGTCCATATCCTATTCGACTCACTCTGTATAATCAGTAGTCTACGACTACGTTCGTACGCCCGTATTCGCTTCGCAGACGCTGAACCAATTCATTTGACGGCGCGACGCGCCACTCATCAGAGAGCATTATACACCCCTTCACGGCCTCACGTTGATAACTGATCGCAATACCGCAGCCCAAAGTTCCTTCTTGCCTGTCGTCGGCATAAGATCCCGTGGCTGCTAATCTCGAGTGCGATACCTGTAACTCAGCGCTGGAGTCGAGTCGATACGACTCGAGCACCTCCGCAAGCTGTTCACTAAAGCCCTTCAACAGCGCATCGCTTCGTAGGCTCAATGTTATGCTGCGGGCGCGTCGCTGCCGCGCCTGTTCGAGCGTCATGACCTCTTTACCACGCCCTTGCATACCACCGCTGTAGTCATCCATGCTCACAGTACATTCCACAATAATAATCTGATCTTTTTGTAAAATGTCGCGAAAGCGTTCGTACTCTTTCGCAAAGAGGCGAATTTCGAAGCGCCCGCTGCGGTCATCTAGAGTCAGGAAAGCTACGGTGTCGCCAGCCTTGTTACGCATAGTTCTCACATCGATGAGCAAGCCTGCTACAGACTGGGGCGCGCGCTCCGGGCGCAGATTCGCAAGCCTGTCTCTGGTGAGGTGCGAAAGCTCGCTTATGTATTCATCGATTGGGTGTCCCGATAAGTAAAGACCTAGCGTCTCTTTCTCGGCTTTCAACCTTTCCTGCTCAGCCCAGGGCTTAATCTTCGACGTTTCGGACGTCAGCTCACTGGCCGTCGTGCCCTCGGGGGCGATCTCGCCAAACATATCGGCGACGCCCGCCGCTGCATTTTTATTTGCCTGCTCGGCAGCCTTTATCGCCTGCGGTAGAAGCTCGGCGAGCTTCGCCCTTGCGCTATCGGGTACGCCTTCGACCAAACTATCCAATGCGCCTGCTTTTACCATTGCCTCTAGCGTTCTTCTATTAAGCTGCTGCGAGTCGACGCGCTGACAGAGGTCGAGCATACTCGTAAAAGGCCCGTTTTTTCGCGCTTCGAGAATCCCGCCAACGGGCCCCTCGCCTAGGCCTTTGATCGCGCCTAGGCCATAAACAATTTCATCCGCCTCATTGACGGTAAAATTGAACTGTCCCTTATTGATATCGGGCGGCACAATTTTAAGCCCCATCGCCCGGCACTCTTCGATGAGCGTGACAACCTTGTCGGTATTCTGCATATCAGCAGATAAAACTGCTGCCATAAAATACGAAGGATAATGCGTTTTTAACCAAGCAGTCTGATAAGACACCAAGGCGTAAGCGGCAGAGTGAGACTTATTGAAGCCGTAGCCGGCGAATTTTTCCATCAGATCAAAGATGGACTCCGCAAGATCGGCGTCAATATCTCTCTTAATCGCCCCCTCGGTAAACAAGCTGCGCTGTTTTGCCATCTCATCTGGGTTTTTCTTACCCATTGCTTTACGCAAAATATCGGCGCCGCCAAGCGTGTAGTTACCAAGCACTTGGGCAATCTGCATCACCTGCTCTTGGTACAGAATGACGCCGTAGGTGTTAGACAACACAGGCACAAGCTCTGGATGTGGATACACTACTTTCGTTCGGCCGTGCTTTCTGTCGATAAAATCGTCAACCATGCCCGATTGCAATGGCCCGGGACGAAACAGAGCAACAAGAGCGATAATATCTTCAAAGCAATTAGGAACCTGCTTTTTGATAAGCTCTTTCATACCCCGGGATTCAAGCTGGAAAATTGCCGTTGTCTCTCCGCTTTGTAGAAGCTTGTAGACGCGCTCATCGTTTAGCTCGAGATGATCGATATTCAGTTCAGGGGCGCCTTCGTCGCGGCGCTCGTTGATCATTTTCACAGCCCAATCAATAATCGTAAGAGTGCGCAGTCCTAAGAAGTCGAACTTCACAAGCCCCGCTGTTTCAACGTCATTCTTATCAAACTGTGTAACAAGTCCTTGCCCTGCTTCGTCGGTATAAAGCGGCGTAAAATCAGTGAGTTTAGTCGGCGCTATGACGACGCCGCCTGCGTGCTTGCCGACATTGCGAGTGATGCCTTCGAGCTTGAAGGCCATTTCGATAATTTCCTGAGCCTCTTCGTCGGAGTCGACAAACGCACCTAACTCGGGCTCTTCTTCGAATGCTTTGGTGAGTGTCATGCCCGGCTCGAAAGGAATGAGCTTACTGAGTTTGTCAGCCAGCGCATAAGGCTTGCCTTGCACTCTAGCGACGTCCCTCACCACCGCTTTCGCTGCAAGCGTACCGAACGTAATGATCTGAGACACCGCCTCTTTACCATACAACTCAGCAACGTGCTGAATGACACGATCGCGTCCCTCCATGCAGAAATCAACGTCAAAATCAGGCATTGAAACCCGCTCTGGATTCAAGAATCGCTCGAAAAGAAGATCATATTTAAGCGGATCTAGATCTGTAATCTTTAAAGCATAGGCGACAATCGAGCCTGCGCCGGAGCCGCGGCCCGGCCCTACAGGGATTCCATTGTCTTTAGACCATTGGATGAACTCCATCACGATAAGAAAGTAACCGGCAAAGCCCATCTGATTAATAATTTTTAGCTCGAAATCGAGTCGCTCCCAATAGCGCTCGATCCCCTCCTGCTCAGCATAGTTTTCGCCGTAAAGAGTAATCAGCCGCCGCTTCAATCCATCGACGCTAACCTGAGTAAAAAATTCCTCCATGGTCAGCCCTTCTGGGACCGGATAATTCGGTAGCCGCGGCGTGCCAAGATCGAGGGATAAATTACAGCGTTTGGCAATCTCGATGCTGTTTTCTAGCGCAGAAGGGATATCATGAAATAACGCCAACATCTCTGCCGAATCTTTTAGATATTGCTGATCGGTGTATTCACGCGATCGGCGCGGATCGTCTAATGTGCGTCTGTCGTTTATACAGACTCTCACCTCATGCGCATCGAAATCATCCTGCTCGAGAAAGCGAACATCGTTGGTTGCGACAACAGGTGTTTTCGTCGCTGCGGCAAGATCAAGTACAGCGTCGATATAGTCTTCTTCTTTCTCTCGGCCAACTCTCTGGAGTTCTAAGTAGAACGACTCTGGGAAGAGCGATCGCCAACGGGACAGATAGGCTGCGGCCCTCTCTTGATCGCCCTCCAGAAGGGCCCCACCAATATCGCTAAACTGACCGCCAGATAATGCAATCACGCCATCGCTGAACGCCGCTAACTGGTCTAGCCGGAGGCTTGCATCGCTGCGATTAGGATTATCGGTATAGATAGTCGAGATTAGTTTAGAAAGATTCAAATAGCCTTCGCGATCTTTGGCCAGCAGCAGTAGCCGAGTGTCCGCGGCACCCTCTTCACCTCTAACCAAGACATCACAGCCGCAAACAGGCTTGATACCCTCTTTTATTGCGCCACTGTAGAATTTGATCAGACCAAACATGTTGGCAAGGTCTGTTACTGCAATCGCAGGCATATTTAACGCGCGCGCACGCGCAAGCATCGGTTTTATCCGGACAAGTCCATCGACTATTGAGAACTCGGTATGCAGTCGCAGGTGTACAAAAACTGGCGAAGAATCGCTTGCAGCTAGGGCTTGGTCAGGTGACGCAGTCATTGGATCCGTTTCAGTTGTTGCAGCGATAACTACTCTCGCATCTGATCGCGGCAGGGCGAACTAAAGATTGCATTGAATATACCGCGTTCGCACGGAAAAGTTTAGCGGTAATAGCAGCATCAAGGGGCAGCCAGAATTCCTTAGCTGCGCTTTATTCTCGCGGCAACTGGCGCGAAACTTAGTCTATGCACAGGTGTTACACCGAAACGCTCGAGCGCAGTGAAATGGGCAGCCGTGGGATAGCCCTTGTGCTGGGCAAAGCCGTAATCTGGATACTGCTCGTCCAGAAGTTGCAACTCGCGGTCACGCACCACTTTAGCCACAATTGATGCTGCAGAGATACTCGCCACTTTGGCATCTCCTTTAACCACGGCAAGGCTTGGGATAGACCAGCGCGGGCACCGATTACCATCGACAAAAACAAACTCAGGCTTAGTAGGTAATGAGTCAACTGCCCGAGTCATTGCCAAAAGGCTAGCTTGTAGAATATTGATTTCGTCAATTTCTTGAGGCGACGCGCTGCCTATTCCAACGCCAAGAGCTTTACTCAGTATCGTTTCGTAAAGAGACTCTCGTTGTTTATGACTAAGTTTCTTCGAATCTGCTAACCCTGTGATTGGCTCCCGAGGATCTAATATAACTGCAGCAGCGATCACATTGCCCGCTAGCGGACCTCGACCTGCTTCATCGCAACCGGCAGCTTTTTCGGGCGCTACCTCTATGCTTTCCCAAGGCTCTATCACCATCAGGCGATCACTCCGGCTATCGCATCAGCTGCGCGCTCAGAGGCGTTCAAGCGGATTGACGCGTGAATCTGGTCGAATGCCTCCAACATCAGCGAAGTGTCCCTAGACCCAGAAAAAAATGACATGATTTCCGACACTAGGACGTCCTCAGTAAGGTCATGCTGAATATACTCAGGTACGAGACGTGCGCCAGCGAGTAGGTTGGGCAAAGCGACAAAAGGAATTTTCACCAATCGCGAAGCGATGAAGTGCGTTATAGGGGCCAGCTTATAGCCAACCACCATCGGCCGCCGTAGCAACATCGCCTCAAGCGTCGCGGTGCCCGATGCCAATACCACGAGATCTGCCGCTCGCATCGCTCGCTGCGAATCGTCGACTAGCTTGAACGGAGTACCGTCGACTAAGCCATTGCTGCGTAGTAACACCTCAAGGCGCGCGCGCGACTCAGGTCCGCTTGCGGGGATCAAAAAACGTAACGAGGGGTCGAGTGCCAAGGAAGCGACCGCACTGGCGAGAAAAACGGGGCCGAGGCGTGAGATTTCACCACCGCGACTGCCCGGAAGTAGCGCGACAACTCTATCAAGAGGCTCTAAATCAAACTGCTGACGCGCGAGCTTCGTCAGTTCATCTGAATGCTCGAGCTTGTCTGCTAGCGGGTGGCCAACGCAGCAAACCGAAACGCTATGCTCGTGATAGATCTCCGTCTCAAAGGGAAAGAGCGTGAGCATCAGGTCGATAGCGCGAGCAATTTTATGAATGCGTTTTTTACGGTAAGCCCAGACACTCGGACTCACATAATGGACAGTTCTTATGCCACGGGCACTGAGCTCGCTTGCGAGCCGGAGATTGAAGTCCGGCGAATCTATGCCGATAAAAGCATCTACGTTGCGTTCGACCATAAGGTCTCGCAATGCTTTTTTCAGTCGAAACAATTCAGGGAGTCTGCCAAGCGGTTCTACGAACCCCATCACAGCGAGGCGGTCCATCGCTGCGATGCTCTCACAGCCCTCGCTTAGCATTTCGGGGCCACCGATGCCTACAAAGTGAGCATTTGGAAAGCGTGATTTCAGGCTTTTAATGAGTCCGGCGCCAAGTATGTCTCCGGATTTTTCACCGGCGACGATACCGAAACACTTAGGCATAACGCCTCCCGCTCTCTTAGCGTTGTATACCTTTGGTTGAAGATTCGATCGAAGCAATAAGGGGCAAGACTTCAGGGCAGCGGCTCACCATCGAGCGAAGTTCCTCAAGGGCTTCCTTGAGACTCAACCCCCTGCGATATACTATTTTAAATGCAGTACGAAGGTCTCTGATCGCGTCGTCACTAAAGCCACGGCGACTAAGACCTACAGTATTAACGCTACGAACTGCTGCCGGTTGTCCGCTAACGAGCATGTAGGCAGGAACATCCTGTCCAACGTGTGTAACGCCTCCAATCATCGCGTGGGCGCCAATTTTAACAAATTGATTAACGCCGGCGTAGCCACCAAGAATAGCCCAATCGTCTACCTCAACATGCCCGGACAATCCCGCATTATTGGCAAACACCGTGTTGTTGCCTACCATGCAATCATGAGCGATATGAACATACGGCATTAGTAAATTATCGCTGCCGATTTTTGTTAGCCCGCCGCCGAAGCCGGTTCCTCTATGCAGAGTGACCCCTTCGCGAAAGACGTTATTATCGCCAATCTCCAGCCACGTTTCCTCACCCTCAAATTTCTTATCCGAGGGGTCCTCTCCCACTGAGGCAAATTGGAAGAAGCGATTATTCTTACCTATACGAGTATGACTTCGAATTACCACATGCGACTCGACAACACTGCCGGCACCAATAAATACGTTGGGACCGACTATGCACCAAGGACCTATTGTGACTCCCTCGTCTATTACCGCACTCGGATCGATCCGAGAACTGGGATCAATCGACATTCACTTTCCTCTCAGCACACATTATTGTCATCGAGGCCGCGAGCTCATCACCAACAAACGCAGTGCCTTGAAACTTGTAGATTCCTCGGCGATTCGTGATTACCTCAGCTTTTAGAATTAATTGATCGCCCGGCACAACCGGCCGCCGGAGCCGCAGGTCATCGGCTCCAACAAAATAATACAAAAACCCATCCTTAGGCTTTTTTTCTTGTGTTTTAAATCCAAGAATGCCCGCAGCCTGAGCAATCGCTTCAATAATTAGGACACCAGGCATAATAGGATTTTCGGGGAAATGGCCTTCGAAGAACGGTTCGTTATTGGTGACGTTCTTATAGGCAACGATAGATTTGCCCAGCTCCATCTCAAGCACCCTATCAACAAGCAAGAACGGGTAACGTTGGGGTAAATACTCTTTAATCTCATTAATGTCTAAAAGCATCTCGATCTCAATAGTTTTGATGTTATTAGGTAAAGGTAACTAGTCACCCTTGCGCTCGAGCTCTTTGAGGCGCTTGGCGATGTTGTCCAGCTGCTGGAAGCGCAGTGCATTGCGTTTCCACTCTGGCGTTGGTGATGCGAGCGTACCGGATGAAATCATACCCGCTTCGGTCACAGATTTACTTAAAAGCGCCATGGCGCTCACTTGCACTCGGTCGGCAACCGTAATATGACCCACGGCGCCTGATCCCCCGCCAAAGATACAATACTCCCCAACGGTCACACTGCCCGCAAGGGCCGCGCAGCCGCAGATAATTGTATGCTTGCCAATAACGCAGTTGTGCCCGATCTGCACGTGATTGTCGATCTTCACACCCTCGCCAATGATCGTGTCTAGCAAAGCTCCGCGGTCGATCGTCGACGCAGCACCGATCTCAACGTCATTACCGATACGCACCCCGCCAAGCTGAGCGATCTTTACAGAACGCTCTCCATCGAACGCAAACCCAAAACCGTCTGCACCGATAACACTTGCTGAATGAATGATCACGCGATCGCCGAGTGTGACCTCATGATAAAGCACGACGTTGGGGAAAATTCGCACATTCTCGCCAATGTGGCAGTCGCGCCCAATATAGCTTCCGGCGCCAATGGACGCTCCCTTACCGATAGTCACCCCGTCGCCGATAACCACATTGGCTTCTATACTCACATCTTCGGCTATTGTAGCCGATTCGGAAATGACTGCCGATGGGTGACGGAGAGCCACGGGTGTGTCTTCTCGCGCGAATAGCTGCGTTGCGTAAGCAAATGTTACGTAAGGGTTGTCAGAGATAAGCCGATTGCCTAGAAAGGAATCGGCGAATTTTTCGGCGAGAATAACCGCACTCGCCTGACAACTTTTAAGCTGGGGAACATAGACGGGATTGCTAAGAAAACTCAGCTGACCTTCGCCAGCCGAGCTTAGTGGCGACAAGCTCGAGATGATTATTTCCCCATCTCCCTCCAACCTCGCCCCAAGAAGTTCGGCGATATCAGCAAGTCTGAATTGCTTGGCTTGCGGCAAGGCCCCTCTCCTTTTGTATAACGCTCTATACTCAAAAAGAATTCGCGAGTCGGCGTGTTTGAAGCGGTCGCGAGCCTCTAGTTGGCTGCCGCGCTGTTCTGATTTAATTTCGCCGTCACCTTTGCGGTGATATCGAGCACCGGCGCGAAATAGGGAGCACTGTCAACGTTAAGGATCAGGTCATAACCACCCTCTGCAACAACATCAGACACGGCCTCTGCGAGAGTCCCTTGCATGCTTTGTAAAAACTGCTGATTCTTTTCTTGCAGCGCCTTTTGGACACGTTCCTGAATGAGTTGGAGTTGCACCTGAAGATCTTGCGCATTCGAATTCATTCGGCGAATTTCTTCCTGCGTCATTACTGCTTCATCTTGCTGGAATTTCTCACTTAGGGCCGTCAGTTGATCGGATAGCTCCTGCGCTCGGGCTTCATCCGCACTAAACTCTTGCTCTAATTCTTCCTGCACTATTCGCGCCGCGTCAGAGTTAAACAAGGCTTGCAACGCATTGAGAACACCTATTTTGGTGTCCTGTGCGAAAGCCCCCTGTGATGCAGTGACCAAGCACAATGCAGCAATTAAAGTCTTCAATGTTTTCACTTATGTTCTCCAATTCTAACTAATCTTTTTTAAGCGAGACGGTAAAACACCTCTGCTCGGTTGATGGTGTATCGGCGATATCCCCGATGTCTAAAATTCTTTTCTTAAAAACCTTGGCCTACGGTAAAGTCGAACGTCCTCGTATCATCCCCCTCTTTTCCGAACGGCTGAGCAAGATAGAAGGTTAACGGCCCAAAGGGCGACAGGTACGTCACACTAACGCCTACCGAGTAGCGAATCTCAGCTAAGTCAAAATCCGAACAGTTTTTCAATAATTGCCGTCTCTCGGAGCAACTAGAGGAGAAAACGTTACCGGCATCAATAAAAAAAGCTGACCGCACCCGACTCCTGTCCTCTACGAAGGGAAGTGGGAACAGAAGTTCCAGTGTCGCTGTTGCCAATATGTTACCACCAAAGCTATCGAAATCCCTATCCAGAAAGAAATTTTCAACCGCGAGCGCTACCTCTGGATTACCATTCTCATCGAAAAGCTGGTTACCGTTAGCATCAAACACTGGCGATGTCGTGTAGCCAAATTCATTGCTAAGACCTGCAGCAGAGCCATCTTCTCTTTTGATAATATTACCGTCATCGTCCTTCAATAAGCTGATGCCGCCCTGGGTTAAATATCTTGCGCCCGGCGTGCTTTCTGGGCCTAGACTATTCTCTTCGAATCCACGCAAAACACCTGCGGCACTCAAGCCCCCTGCAAAGAAGTTATTGAAGAACGGAAGCTCATCGGTTTCACCGTAGCCAATACCATAACCAAGGTTTGTCCGAAGCGAGACAACCCATTCTCGATTTTGCGAGACAGGCCAATAGAACTGGCCGTTATAATTAATTCGCGCGTACTCGAGATCCGACCCTGGGAGCGTGACCTCGACCCCTAAGCTATGCAAAAAACCAGCGTTGGGGAGCTGACCGCGATTCAGCGTATTGCGAAAGTAATTGCCGGTGATAGTAAAGTTATCGAACGTATCACCAAATTTATCGACAAACCCCTTCTCTGTAGGGCTGCGAAGCTGCTGCGGAGTCAAGTCTGCTACGTTTCCAAGAACCGAATCGACGACGGGTCCATCGAATGCATTTCCGTTGGCAGGCGTGATGATGTATTTGTCTATTCCTTGGTAAAGCGTCGGGCTAGCCATAATTTCTTGCACTGAGCCTACACCAGCACTCAGCTCGGTGTGAGTGAAGCCTAGGTCGAAGCCGAGCATTTCGATTTCGCTCAGCGGGTAGCTAAAGCTTGCCGAGCCGCCATACGAGCTCGTATTAAACGCGGACACGTTAAACGGCGACTCCAATTTTTGTGCGAAAATATTAAATCCGCGACTCACACCATCGGGCGTAAAATAGGGGTCAACGTATTGAAAATTAAGTCCTTGCTGAAAGCGGCTTTTATTAACTCCGACTCCTATAGTCCGCCCCGTTCCCAGAAAGTTTTGCGCCTGAAGGCTCGAACTGATAAAGAAGTTACCGCCTCCCCCTGTGCCCACTTGAAAACTTACCGCGCCGAAATTCTGTTCCACAACCTCGTAGTTAACATCGATCTGATCTTCGACCCCAGCCACCTCTGTGGTGTCAACCTCGACTGATTCGAAATAACCGAGCCGCTCCAGACGAACTTTAGACTGCTCTATTTGTAGACTCGACGCGGGCGCGCTCTCAAGCTGACGCATCTCGCGCCTCAGCACATCGTCGGCTGTGGATACATTGCCGGCAAAGCTGATTCGATTTACGTAGGTACGATTACCGGGTTCGATGAAGAAAGTGACGTCTACCGTTTGTTCATCATCGTTGACCTCCGGCACGCCGGTGGCTTCGGCAAAGGCATAACCGAGATTACCCAAAAATTGCACCATGATCTCTTCAGTGCCAGTCACCAACCCCTGCGAATAGATCTGTCCAGAGCGGACAAACAACGCCGCGCGCAATAAGTCTTCAGCGTCGACCAAATCACCAGCGAGCTCCACATTACGAACCGTGTACTGCTTGCCCTCGGAAATGTTAATTGTGATATAGACTTCTTTTCGATCCGGTGTAATCGCAATAGGCGTAGAATCTATACTAAATTCAACAAAGCCATTATCAAGGTAAAAAGACTCTAGTCGCTCAAGATCCCCCGACAATTGCTCCCGAGAATACCGATCCCTACGACTCATAATTAAATAGAACGGTTTCGTGCCAAGCTCAAAAAGACGCAATAAATCTTCTTCGGCATAGGAGTCATTGCCTACGATATTTATATGCCGGATACGCGACTCTTCGCCCTCATTGATATCCAACTTGATACTCACCCTATTACGGGGAAGCTCTTCGACTTCAATTTCGACAGCGGCGCCGTAGCGGCCTCGTGAAGAGTAAACATCTTGTATGCCCTGTCGAATAACCTCCAGGGCGGCGCGCGTAAAAATTTGACCCTCTGCTATATCTGCCGAGGC
Source organism: Gammaproteobacteria bacterium (assembly GCA_017853205.1). Lineage (GTDB taxonomy): Bacteria > Pseudomonadota > Gammaproteobacteria > Pseudomonadales > Pseudohongiellaceae > UBA9145. Next base: position 17,309 of record JAFMKB010000002.1, on the reverse strand, counting down.
CATATTCTCAATAATGTCCTCTGTTTTGAGTACGCTGTTTCCCTCGATGGTAATCTCGGCAACCGAAGGGCGCTCCAACACAGTCACAACGAGGATATTGCCCTCGCGAGACACTTCGATCTCATCGAAATATTCCGATCGAGAGAGTTCACGAATTATTTGAGCAGAGGTCAATGCATTGACCTCATCGCCGATGCCGACCGGCAATAAATTGTAGATAATCCCGGGCGAAATACGCTGGTAGCCATCGACTATGATGTCGGCAACTATGAAATTTTGCGCGTGGAGCGGGCTTGCGAAGCCAAAGGCTAACAGGAAACAACAGAGCAGTTTCTTCATGCGTAATGCTTTCTCGGATTATTCATTTGAGGAGCGTCTAACCACTCCCGCAGGCCACAATATAATTTGCAGCAGTGCAATTTTGTTCTAAGCCGCATCAACTCGACTTTAGGTAAGGGAGCCCCGCTCCCTAAAGCAAACGGGCTACATCGTTATAAACGGCCAACACCATGATGCCCGAGATCAGTAATAGACCTATCTGCAACCCGAAAGACTGCACCTTCTCCGGTACAGGTCGACGCGTGACGATCTCGATCAGATTATACAAAATGTGCCCCCCATCTAAGATGGGGATAGGCATTAGATTCATAACGCCTAGCGAAATACTGAGAAGCGCTAAGAACCCAAGGTAGACGTTTAAACCATAGGACGCGGTCTCTCCCGCAACCTGAGCGATCGTAATTGGCCCATTAATATTCTTAACTGATATCAGGCCAACAATCATTTTCTTGATAGAAACAAGAACAAACACCGATTTTTCATAAGTTTCGGTGATGGCCGGTACTATTGCTGAGAGCACATTGTACTTTACTTCACGCCGCATCTCTCTCGGAACGAGCTCATCGTAATCCACTTGCTGCACATAAGCGCCGATAATGCCAATTCGGCTTCCATCGGGAAGCTCGGAAAGCGCTGGGGTAAGGCGTAACTCGATTAATTGATTCCCTCGTTCGACCTCTACTTCGAGCTCGAGTTCCGGGCTCGCTCTGATTATTTCGACCCATTGAGTCCAGCCATCAATCCTCTTACCAGCCACACGCACTATTCTGTCGCCAGCCAGGAGGCCCGCTTGCGCACCCGCTTCCCCTTCAACCAGCTTCTCTATGACCGCAGGGATATCGACTTGCGTAATGCCGAGAGCCTTGAGTGGCCGCGGATCGGTCGAGTCAGCCATAAAGCTTAGTATAGGCACATTGACATCGCGCGCGGCTGCAGACTCTGGCCCTCTCACCGAAAAGGTAACGCTGCCGCTTTCTCCCATTCGGCCAACCAGCTGCAGAGCAACCTGTTGCCAGATCAGCGTTGGTTCACCATCTATCGCGATAATCTCGTCACCGGGCACAAGACCCGCGCGCTCTGCCACTGAGCCCTCGGTTACCGAGCTGATAACAGGCGCAACACCAGAGGTGCCAAAGGCGATATTGATAATCCAAAAAATCACTACGGCGAGTAAGAAATTGGCAGCCGGGCCGGCAGCAGAGATTGCCATGCGTTGCCACACACTCTTCGACGCAAAGGACTTTTCTTGTTCCTCTGCGGGAACCGCCTCAGCATCCGCCACCGATGTATCTTCCTGCCCGAGCATACGGACATAGCCACCAAGTGGAATCGGGGCGATGACGTATTCGACACCGTCTTTTCCAACCCACGTTTTGACAGCCTTGCCAAACCCGATAGAGAATTTAAGCACTTTGACGCCACAGCGCCTTGCCACCCAAAAATGGCCGAACTCGTGCACAGTGACTAATATGCCGAGCGTGACCAGTAGTGCCAGCACGCTGGTAGTGATTTCGATTAGATTCTCGACCATTACTGCCTCTCCTGACGCGCGCGCCAGTCGCGTTCGGTTAAATTAACCATTATTTATCAGTGAATTAGCGAGCGATCTTGCACGCGAATCTGCCTCAATGATGATAGCGAGACTACCCGCGGGTTCACAAGGTATTTGTGCCATGACCTCGGCATTGATCTCGGCGATTCGGTTGAAGCGCAGACGCCCAGCCAAAAACGCGCTGACGGATTCTTCATTGGCTGCATTTAACAATGCCGGCGCAGTGCCACGCACCCGCGCGGCTTCCATCCCTAGTGACAAACAGCGAAACCGCACGAGATCGGGAGCGCGAAATTCCAATGTTTTCGCAGACGCAAGGTCTAGCCTCGGTGCCTCTGTCGTGATGCGCTGCGGCCACGCAATGCAGTGTGCAATGGGCACGCGCATATCAGGGCTTGCCATTTGCGCGAGCACGGAGCCATCGCTGTAGTGCACCATAGAGTGAATAATCGACTGCGGATGAATAATTACCTCCACTTGGTCTGCCGGAAGACCAAAGAGGAAACAAGCCTCGATGAACTCCAGGCCTTTATTCATCATGGTTGCCGAGTCTACCGAGATTTTACTCCCCATAGACCAAACTGGATGGGCGCAGGCCTGCGCTGGCGTGATGACCGCGAATTGGTCAAGCGGCGTATCGAGAAAGGGTCCGCCGGACGCTGTTAGAACAATTTTTTCGACAAATTTTACCTGTGACGCACCAATACCCTCTGCGACAGTAGGCAGACACTGGAAGATTGCATTGTGTTCACTATCGATGGGCAAGAGAGTGGAACCGTTTTGACGAGCGGCGTCCATTAAGATGTCCCCGGTCATTACAAGCGCTTCTTTATTTGCGAGAAGGAGCCGTTTACCAGACTTCGCCGCGGCCAGCGTAGCTGCAAGCCCGGCCGCACCGACGATCGCCGCCATGACTATATCGACCTTCGAATCGGAAGCAACCTCCTCAAGCGCCTCACGGCCAACCAAAACCTCTGTCTCACAGCCGGCTGAGCGCAGCGCCTCTGCTAGCGTGTCCGCGCCCTGGGAGTCCACTAGCACAGCATAGCGCGGCTTAAATTCGAGGCATTGCCTGAGCAGCGTCGTTACATTGGACTTTGCTGTTAAAGCAAAAACCGAGAGATTTTCTATGTGGCGCGCGACTGCGAGCGTACTTTCGCCGATCGAGCCCGTTGAGCCAAGTATCGTAATCGAAGCGTCGCGATCGAGGGCGTTGAGCAGCATCTCAGACGCCTCCAAGCAAAAGGATAAGGAAGGCGACACAAATCGGTGTAGCGGCCATTAATCCGTCGATACGATCGAGTAAACCGCCATGACCTGGGAGAATCGACCCGCTGTCTTTGAGCTCTCTGTTGCGCTTGAGCATGCTCTCGGCAAGATCACCAACCACACTAAAAAAAGCAACGATAAGCGCGAGCGCTGCGAATATCGCATAGTCAATCGGCGCAAAAGGTTGTACATACCTGTTTAACAGTATGGCGAAAACAATCGAGACGGCAACGTTAAGCGTCACTCCACCCCAGACGCCTTCCCATGTTTTATTAGGGCTTAACGCCGGCGCTAATTTACGTTTGCCAAAAAGCTTACCTGTGAAGAAGGCTCCAACATCAACCGCCGCAACCATGATGATCAGCATGATCACCAGTGCGCCATTTGGTAATAACGCTTTTAATGACACTAGCCCGACCCATGTGCAGAGAAGCGAAAGCATGCCCATCGCTGAGATTCGCGATTTGTCATTCCATGCTTCGGTCGACCGAGGAAAAGAGGCTATTGCAGCGAACATCAGCGCCCAAAATAAGGCACCGAGAAGCGAAAAGCCAAGAGCAAAACTTGCGTCATAGCCCGTAGCGCCGCCTACCCCAAGGGCAAACCAAAGTGGCGCAATCGACAAGGCCAGCGTCCCGACAAAAGCGAGACGAGACTTACTTCCAAGTGAAGCGAAGGCAGCCCACTCCCAGGCACCGATTAATACCAAGGCGCCGGTAATTGCAGCAAATTGCTCCAAATCCAGAATGGTAGTCATCGCAATTAAACCGACTAGCAAGATGAGTGCTGTAGCTATGCGCTGCTTAAGCATCGGCTAGCACCTCATTATTCTCAGGCTGCTCGCAGGCGCTCTGCCCACCGAATCGTCGCTGTCGGCGCGCGTAATCTTCAAGAGCAAGTTGAAGCTCAGCCTTGTTAAAATCTGGCCAATAGGTGTCGCAGAAATAAAGCTCGGTGTAGGCTAATTGCCAAAGTAAAAAATTACTCAGCCTCCGCTCTCCACCAGTTCTTATGCAGAGATCCGGATCTGGCGCCTCCGCAAGGCTAGTATAGCGATGCAGCGTCTCAGGGGTAATGGCGCCTGCTATTTCGGTTCCAGGTGGTAATTCAGCAACAAGTGACGAGACTGCCTGCGAGATATCCCAACGGCCTCCGTAGTCCACCGCTACGAAAACCGTCGTCTTTCGATTATCTTCGGTGCGCCTTTCAACTTCATCCATGCCTTTCTGAAGCGCTGATGAGAAGCTCGAGCGGTTGCCGATAAACCGTACGCGGACGCCCATGGCATGGAGCTGCGTTATTTCGTCGCGCCTGAGCACCGTCAGAAACAGCGCCATGAGGGCTCGCACCTCAGACTGCGGTCGAAGCCAATTCTCGCTGCTGAACGCGAAGAGAGTAAGGTAGGGAATACTCAGGTCGACACACGCGGCTACAATCTCACGCGCCACCTCAGCGCCTCGGCTGTGCCCCTCTTGCGGTTTGAGTTGCCGCGACTTCGCCCAGCGATTATTGCCATCCATAATGATGGCGACATGCCGTGGCAGATCACCGGAGGCTTGAGACGATGATGTGGTCATAACGTAGTCGTTAAGCTAAAGCGGGATATACAGTTAGACAACAGTATACCCACTTTAGCTCCCAGCCGAGCAGTTTGACCTAGAATTAGCACGACGCGTATCAAATCGATAGCAGATCGGCTTCTTTCACTTGATAAGCCGCTTCGATGGCAGCTATCGTTTTGTCCGTTAGCTTTTGAACGAGGTCCTCCGCACGACGCTGCTCGTCTTCGCTGATCTCTTTCTCTTTCTCGAGGTCTTTGAAGTCTGAATTGGCATCACGACGAATATTTCGAACGGCAATACGCGCATTCTCGGCCTCGTTTTTGGCCTGTTTGGTATACTCGCGCCGCGTCTCTTCTGTCAGAGCGGGCATAGGCACTCGAATGGTGTCGCCGTTGTTCGACGGATTGAGGCCCAGGTCTGATTTCATAATCGCTCTTTCAATGTCTGAGATAAGCGGCTTTTCCCAAGGCGACACGATGAGCGTGCGCCCCTCTTCTACATTCACATTTGCTAGCTGATTCAGCGGCGTGTCAGATCCATAGTAAGGAACCATGACTGAATCGAGAATGCTAGGATGAGCTCGCCCGGTTCGGATTCGTTTGAAGGCCTCGTCCAGTGCCGCTAGACTTTTTTGCATGCGTTCGTCTGCGTCAGCAATAATTTCATCGATCATAATTTTGTCCGTTAATTGCGTTCTTTTATGATTCTGAATTCTAGTTGATCAGCGTACCGTCTGCATCACCTAACACGTTGGCGAGGAGCGCACCGGGACGATTCATATTAAACACCTTGATTGGCACGCCGTGGTCTCTGCTTAGTAGGATGGCAGTCATGTCCATCACGCCAAGCTTTTTCTCTATAACTTCGTCGAAGGTTAGGTGATCGTACTTTACAGCGGACGGGTCTATCTCAGGATCTGCAGAGTAGACACCGTCGACCTTTGTCGCCTTTAGGATTAAATCTGCATCTATCTCTATGCCTCGCAGGCATGCGGCAGAATCTGTCGTAAAGAAAGGGTTTCCCGTACCAGCCGAGAAAATGACCACATCCGAGGCATTGAGGTGTCTAATCGCAGTGCGGCGATCGTAGTGTTCAACTACGCCGCTCATCGGAATAGCAGACATCACGCGAGTCGGAATACTTGCCCTTTCTAGCGCATCACGCATTGCTAACGCATTCATCACTGTGGCAAGCATCCCCATGTGATCGCCAGTTACGCGCTCCATCCCCGCAGAGTGAAGCGCAGCACCGCGGAAAAGATTACCGCCACCAATAACCATGCCGATCTGCACACCCAAGCCAACCAGTTGCCCGACTTCGACGGCCATCCTGTCTAACACCTTGGGATCAATACCGAATTCGGCATCACCGGTGAGCGCCTCGCCACTTAGCTTCAGGAGTATGCGGTTATACTTTCGTTCGTGCTTTGGCATGACGTGCTCCTGAGTAAGTGGCGATTATTCTCTGTTAGTTTGACCCTGCGACCTGCGCTGCAACCTCAGCAGCAAAATCGACCTCTTCTTTTTCGATACCTTCGCCTACTTCAAAGCGAACAAAGTCAACGACATCCGCGCCGGCTGCTTTCAGTAGGTCGGATATAGTGGTTTCTGGGTCTTTAACAAACTGCTGCTCTAACAAGCTGATCTCAGCAACAAACTTCTTCAGTCGGCCACTAATCATCTTCTCGATAATCTCTTCCGGCTTGCCACTTTCGCGAGCCTGCGCCGAATAAATTTCAGATTCTTTAGCTAGCGTTTCTTCCGGAACGTCTTCGGCTCGGACAACCATCGGATTGACCGCCGCAATGTGCATAGCGATGTCTTTTGCTAATGCTTCATCGCCACCACGCAGCGAAATTAGCACCGCGATTCGGTTGTTGCTGTGCACGTAGCTTTCAACAATCCCTTCGTTTGCATCAGCGAACTGAAGACGCCCAACGCGGCGAATGTTGATGTTCTCACCAATTTTTTGTACTAGCTTTTCGCGCTGATCTTCGAGTCCCGAGGCTAGAATGGCAGGAACGTCAGCCTCTTTATGAGCAAATGCAGCTTCAACGGCATCGTTGGCGAAAGCGAGGAAATTCTCGTCGCGCGCAACGAAGTCTGTCTCGCTGTTTACTTCGAGAATGACGCCGTAATTACCGTCTGCGGCGACCTTGGTTGCGACAATACCATCTGCAGCAACACGACTCGCTTTCTTAGCTGCCTTCATTCCGCTAGCTTTTCTCAGGTCGTCAATCGCTTTTTCGATATCGCCATCCGCTTCAGAAAGCGCTTTCTTACAATCCATCATGCCAAGACCCGTGCGCTCGCGCAGATCTTTTACCATTGCCGCAGTTATATTAGCCATGAGCTTTGCCTCTACTTTAATAGGTGCGAGTCGGCGATGCGCCGGCTCTCAAGAAGTTGTCGTGGACTATTCGACGGCCGCTTTCGCCAGGAATGTCCTTCGGTGTTTTTTAAAAAGCGATCCAAAGTGATCGTCTTAGAAAAAGGGGGCTATTTGCCCCCTTATCCTCGCTACTTTAGATCAGGACGACTTTTCGCAATCGCCTCGATCAATTAGCTTGCAGCAGGCGTCTCTTCCGCTGCGGGTGCAGGCGCTTCTTCAGCAGCAGGCGCTTCTTCAGCAGCAGGCGCTTCTTCAGCAGCAGGCGCTTCTTCAGCGGCAGCAGGTGCCGCTTCTGCCTCAGCTACTGGCGCTGCGACAATCTCTTCATCGATTTCGACGAATTCGCTGTTCGACGCCGCGCCACCATTACGCTTCTTACCTGCAATGCATGCGTCAGCAACAGCCGTTGCGTAGAGCTGAATAGCGCGCAAGGCGTCATCGTTTCCTGGTATGACAATATCGATACCATCCGGGTTGCTGTTCGTATCCACAACGCCGATTACAGGGATGCGAAGGTTATTTGCTTCAGTTACTGCAATGCGCTCGTGCTCAACGTCTATCACGAAAAGTGCATCAGGCAAACCGCCCATGTCTTTAATACCGCCGATGCTGCGGATCAGCTTCTCTTTCGCACGCGTGCGCATTAGCGCTTCTTTCTTGGTTAGGCGAGAGAAAGTGCCGTCGGCTTCTTGGGTCTCAAGGTCTTTCAAACGCTTGATCGACCCGCGGATAGTCTTGTAATTCGTTAGCATTCCACCGAGCCAGCGATGATTGACGAATGGCATGCCCGCACGCTGCGCTTCTTGGCCTACGATTTTCGACGCCGCGCGCTTGGTTCCGACGAAGAGGATTTTGCGATTCTTCTCGGCGAGATTGCTGATTTCTTCAAGCGCCTTGTTCATTGCAGGAACGGTGTGCTCGAGATTGATAATGTGGATTTTATTGCGCGCGCCGAAGATGAACTGGTCCATCTTTGGATTCCAGTAGCGGCTCTGGTGGCCGAAATGGACGCCTGCGCGAAGCATATCTTTCATTGATACTGACATAAGTTTCCTTTGTAACGGGTTAGGCCTCCACTTATCCCATCGATCAACCGCACATTCCTCTCGAGTCGAGTGATACACCCGACGTGCGCGTTTTCAGTGAAAACCCACAAAGAGCTGTGCGGCACCCAGATCAGACGTGACGATAAGTGTGCGACATTAGTTATTGATATTTATGCTATTTATAAATTAGAAATGGCAGTATATTAACGACGCGTCGCTTTTACGTTTGCCACCGATCCATAAAACGCCGCGCTTTATACCATAAAGCCATTCTCGATTAAAGATTTAACCCTGTTTTCACCCGACAGCGCCCTGCCCGAGGGTCGTATTGGAACCCATCGTGCATTACAATCTCATCCGTAATTAACGCCTCAGCAACACACTTCGATTCACCATAGACTCGACTCATCACAAAGTAGAAAAGCATGACAGTTCAGACCAAGACAGCAGATGAAATAGCCAAAATGCGCATAGCAGGAAAACTCGCCGCCGAAGTGCTCGAAATGATTGAACCTTTCGTGGTTCCAGGCGTGAGCACTGGAGAGATCGATCGCCTCTGTCATAATCACATTGTTGAGGTGCAAAAAGCGATACCGGCACCCCTCAACTATAATGGCTTCCCAAAATCAGTCTGCACCTCGGTGAATCATGTCGTCTGCCACGGAATCCCTAGCGACCAAAAAATCCTAAAAGCGGGCGACATCATTAATATCGATGTCACCGTGATCAAAGACGGTTACCACGGCGACACGAGCAAAATGTTTTGTGTTGGCGAGGTCCCCGAACACGCCCAACGACTCATTCGCGTCACGCAAGAAGCTATGTACAAGGGTATCGAAATTGTGCGCCCTGGCACCACGCTAGGGGACATAGGCGCCATTATTCAAGCGCATGGCGAAGGCAATAACTATTCAGTGGTCCGCGAATACTGCGGTCATGGCATTGGGCGTGTCTTTCACGAAGAGCCGCAGGTCTTACACTACGGCCGCGCTGGCACAGGGCTTATCCTCGAAGAGGGAATGACCTTCACGATCGAGCCAATGTTCAATGCAGGCATGCGCCACACGAAACTATCCCGCGCAGACGGCTGGACCGTCACCACAAAGGACCGACGCCTGTCTGCTCAGTGGGAGCATACGCTGGCGGTCACTGCAACTGGATTTGAGGTCTTTACTCTTCGCAGCGATGACAGACTATGAGTATCGCAGCACCGCTCGACGTTGACTCAGTTGCATTAAGCCGTCCAGACGCGGACACAAGCCTACTCGACGTGGCCGCTGTGCGCGCCGAATTGAGTCAGCACACCTCTCCAGTTTTACCCTTAAAGAACGCCCTAAGCGCAGCGAGCGCACTGTTGGATCAACGGTTCAGAGACAATGCTGAAATCGACACTATCGTGCGCGGGCGCGCATGGGCGGTTGATCAAATACTTATGCTCGCATGGGAGCAACAGACGTGGCCCGCAATCGAGCTTTCACTTGTTGCCGTGGGGGGGTACGGTCGAGGAGAACTCGCACCGCATTCCGATATTGATATCCTCCTGCTTACCCGCAAGACGCCTGATAAGAAATTAGCAACCGCCGTAAGCAGTTTCCTTACCCTACTCTGGGACATCGGATTAGAAATTGGGCAGAGCGTGCGCTCGATTAAACAATGCGTCCAAGAGGCTAGCAACGACATAACCGTCGCTACAGCCTTGATGGAGTCGCGCACACTGGTGGGACCCGAAGCTCTGCAAGCCGAGATGTACAGCGCTACAACCTCGAAACGAGTCTGGCCAATCAAGAAGTTTATGCGCGCCAAATGGGATGAACAGCTTGCCAGACACGAGAAATATCACGATATCGATTATGCGTTGCAGCCAAATGTAAAAACTTCTCCAGGCGGCCTTCGTGATATCCAAACAATCGCTTGGGTTGCCAAGCGTCACTTCAATGCGTCCTCTTTTAGCGATCTTGTCGAACTCGGCTTTCTGAGCAAGATGGAACAATCACTGATTGATAAGGGGCAAAAGTTTCTTTGGCGTGTGCGCTATGGACTCCACCTGCTCGAAGGCAGACGAGAGGACAGACTTCTCTTCGATAAACAGCGGGAATTAGCGAAGATTTTCGGCTATGAAGACGACGAACTGAGCCTTGGCGTTGAAAAACTCATGCAGCATTACTACCGCACCGTAGGGACACTGCGCGGCCTCAACGATTTACTGCTTCAGCATTTCGATGAGGTGATATTGCGCTTGGGAGAACGCGAACGCATAACCCCGTTAAACAACAGATTTCAAATTCGCAACGACTACTTGGAAGTGATTGATGAGAAGGTTTTCACACGCGCTCCCTTCGCGCTAATCGAAGTCTTTGTCCTCTGTGCCCAGAACCCTCAAATTGAAGGTGTGCGCGCATCAACTATTCGCCTCATCAGAGACAATCGCCACTTAATCGACGACGAATTTCGTGCAGATATCCGCTGTGTCACTCTTTTTATGGAGCTGCTGCGTTCACCGAACAAGGTAACGTTTCAACTCCGACGCATGGCACGCTATGGCATCCTCGGGCGCTACCTACCCGAGTTTGGGAAAATCATGGGCAAGATGCAGCATGACCTCTTTCACATCTATACGGTCGACGCGCATACGCTGCAAGTTGTCGAGAACATGCGCCGACTTTGGTTACCCGAAACCGCCCACGAATTTCCGCTGGTCTCCAATGTCGTAAAGAATCTACCGAAGATCGAGCTTCTTTATATTGCCGGTCTCTACCATGATATTGCTAAAGGTCGTGGCGGCGACCATTCCAAGCTGGGGATGATTGACGCGATCGATTTTTGCAAGCGACATCATCTAAGTAGCTGGGATGCAAAACTCGTTTCATGGCTTGTCGACAAACACTTACTAATGTCGATGACTGCTCAGCGCAAGGATATTTCTGACCCCGAGGTTATTCATGAATTCGCTTCAATCATGGGTGACAAACTTCATCTCGATTATCTCTACTCGATGACGGTCGCTGATATTCGTGCGACTAATCCCGAATTATGGAACAGCTGGCGAGCTTCGCTCATGTCCCAGCTTTATCTAAACACAAAGCAAGCGCTTCGCTCTGGACTTGAAAACCCTCAGAATCGCGAGGAGCGAATCAGTGACAAGAAAGATTCAGCCAGCAAAGCCCTCCTTCAGCGCGGAGTAGACACGCAACAGATCGAGTCAATTTGGGCTAATCTGGACGATGAGTATTTCGTTCGTGAATCTGCGGTGAATATAGCCTGGCATTCAGAGCTCATCGCAAACAGCCAAGGGAAAGGACCAATAATCGCTCTGCAGGAACTCACGCGAATCGACGGTGAAGGCGCAACCCAAGTTTTCATATACACGAAAGACGGCGATTTCCTTTTCGCCAATACCACAGCAGCGCTGGAGCGGCTGCGCCTCAACGTCCAAGGGGCACGCATCTTCACTTCAACGCACGGTTATTGCCTCGATACCTTCACTGTTCTTGAAGAGTCTGGACGCCCTGTTGGAGATAACCTCGCGCGTATCGAAGAAATAAAATCGGCGCTGATCCTGAGTTTTGCGGACAAACATCAGGCCGCACGCGCACCACAGTATAAACAAACCCGAAAAGACAAATATTTCGCCAGTAAGGTTATTGTGCGTTTACTCAATCAGCCTGGGCGCCTGTATTCCACCCTCGAAATCAACTGCCCAGATCACCCTGGCATCCTTGCTGCCGTAGGTAAATTATTCGTTGAAGAATCGATCAACATAAAAGATGCACGAATAACCACGCTTGGCGAAAGAGTCGAAGACCTGTTCTACATAACTAACAGCGCCAACGAACCCATAACCGACCAAACCGAAATTGAGAATTTGATCGCCAGTGCTCAAGAAACCCTCGAAAAAAGACTCGCGAGTTAAACTGGTCAAAGCGTTACGATAGATCGTCAAAAGGACACAAAGAACATGCTCACGGTATACGGTATTGCAAACTGCGATACCATAAAGAAGACAAAGAAATGGCTTGAGTTAAACAACCATAAGTTTACGTTTCATGATTACAAAAAACTGGGCTGCGATGCGACTCTCGCGGCCAAACTGGTCGAGACATTCCCCATCGATCAACTAATTAACAAACGCGGCACAACCTGGCGCAAGCTGTCAGCAGAAGAACAGCAAAACCTCGACGCGCAAAGCGCCCTCGCGCTCATTCAGCGCGAAACGTCTATTATCAAGCGACCAATAATACACAGTGGCGATCGATGGCTGATTGGCTACGACGAGGCCCTCTTAGCGTCTCTCAACAACCAGTAACGAAATTTGGAGTTAGCACGATGACAACAATACACAGCTACGGTTTTGGCCTCGCCACTGAAAACAGCGCTGGCGAAGTTATAGAAGTTTACTATGCTCACTTTGGTCTTGATGCTGGGGCCGATTTTGCGTCTGAGGTGCTAAACTGCTGCGGACTCGAGCCCGGCCAGAGCGGCTATGTTAAATTGGATAGCCCCCTGCGAGAGCGTCTAAGGACGCATCTTGGCGCTTTGGCGAACAGCGACAAACCGCTTGTGCTGTGCGTACTCGGTGCCGATACGCCCCCCGCATCCGTCGCAGAGGCCTTTTTAAAACTGCACCTCCTCTCTGCGCGCCTCGTTAAGCCTCATGAACTAAATCTCAATGGAATGTTCGGCGTATTGCATAACCTCGCATGGACTAATGAGGGGCCTATCGATCTTGCCGAACTGCCTGACAGACAACTAGCAGCGCGGCTAAAGGGGCGCCAGCTTAGCGTCACGTCGGTAGATAAATTTCCTAAGATGAGCGATTACATTGTGCCATCGGGGGTTCGCATAGCCGATACCGCCCGCGTGCGCCTCGGCGCCTACCTCGGCGAAGGCACTACGGTAATGCATGAAGGATTTATTAATTTCAATGCAGGGACCGAGGGACCAGCAATGATCGAAGGGAGAATTTCCGCGGGCGTCATGGTTGGCGCGGAAAGTGATCTTGGGGGCGGCTGCAGCACAATGGGCACGCTTTCAGGCGGGGGTAAACAGGTAATCTCTGTCGGCAAAAACTGCTTGATCGGCGCCAATGCAGGTATCGGTATACCTCTCGCAAACGGCTGCGTGATTGAAGCCGGTCTCTACGTGACAGCTGGCACCAAAGTACAGCTTCTTAACACGCAAGGCGAACTGCAGCGCAATTGCAAAGCTCTGGACCTCGTCGGCGTTGAAGGTTTACTGTTCCGCCGCAATTCGCTCAGCGGCGCCGTCGAGTGCCTACCGCTGCAAAGTGAAGTGGAGCTCAACGAAGAACTGCATGCGAACAATTAATCACTTCTGAGTCGATAGGGATCTACTAGTCTATGAGCGCCTCACCTACCATTGAATTCGCGCAACAACTAATTAAGCGCCCTTCAGTTACGCCCTCAGATGAAGGCTGTCAGCAGTTGATGGCAGAGCGTTTAGAAGCAATCGGCTTTGCCTGTGAAAACCTGCGCTTTGAAGATGTCGATAATCTTTGGGCTGTTCGTGGAGAATCCGGCCCCCTATTAGTCTTCGCAGGACACACTGATGTCGTTCCCTCCGGCGACAACCAGAACTGGGATCACGATCCCTACTCTGCGCTTGTGGAAGATGGAATGCTCCACGGCCGAGGCGCTGCAGATATGAAAGGCAGCCTTGCAGCGATGGTTACAGCGTGTGAATCCGCAGTGGCAAAGGCCCATCCCTCGTTAGATACTCTCCGGCTAGGATTTCTCATTACGAGTGATGAAGAAGGTATTGCTGCTAACGGCACACGCCGCGTCATAGAGTCATTACGAGAACGAGGTGAACAGATTGATTTCTGCATAGTCGGCGAGCCAAGCAGCACCACGGCGGTTGGAGACACGATAAAAATCGGACGCAGAGGATCACTTAGCGCAGCACTGACTATTTATGGCAAGCAGGGGCACGTTGCCTACCCTCATCTCGCAGACAATCCGATTCACCGTGCGATGCCGATGCTCGCCCAGCTGTCAGCGATAACCTGGGACTCGGGAAACGACGCCTTCCCGCCAACGACACTGCAAATTTCAAACATTGCAGGCGGCACTGGTGCCAATAATGTGATTCCTGGCTCATGCAAAATAGAGTTCAACTTCCGCTTCTCAACAGAAAGCACTCATGAGGGATTAATCACAAAAACAACCGAGCTACTCGAGGCTCATGACCTCGATTACAAAATCGATTGGCATTTATCCGGCGAACCGTTCCTAACTAAGCCGGGACTGCTTCGCAACGCCATGGCAGCAAGCATTGAAGAAATCACCGGCTTAAAAACGGAACAGTCCACGGCCGGTGGTACTTCCGATGGTCGCTTCATCGCACCTACGGGTGCTGAAGTAGTTGAACTGGGACCCTGTAATGCGACGATACATCAAGTAAACGAACGCATTAGCACGTCAGACCTTGATACGCTGGCGTTAATCTACGAACGTCTAATCGAGCGAATAGCAGAGGGGGTAAACGCTTAAGGCTTTGGGGTTAGATACACATCGAAGCGGCTGCTACTGCCTTTATACTGAATATCAGGTGTTCGATTGCCAAGTGTTGGCGCAGATTTGCTGCGCTTAACGACAACTCGTCTGCAAGCAATTTCGCAGGCATGACTCCAAAGCGCCTCGGCATCGTTTGCGGCGCCAAGCAGTTCCTGCAGCGCAAACATGTCTTTTTTCACCCTTGCACTCTTCTTAGACTCAGGGAACATGGGATCGAGATAGACCACATCGACACTCCTTGCCCCTCTAAACGTGTCACTATTAAGCTCAACGAAGTCGCCATTGATAAGAGTTAGCCTCTGACATGCATTGATGACTGCCGACTGTTGTGAGGCCAGCCCTCTCATGAGCCCATCGTTGAGAAGCGCAAACACTAATGGGTCTCGCTCCAGCATAGTGACATCGCAGCCCTGACTCGCCAAAAAATAGGCATCTTTGCCAAACCCAGCTGTTGCGTCTAACACACTTGGCCTAAAAGCCCCTTTTACACCAACGGCCTTACTCAGCCCCTGTTGCTTCACTGCACTTGATACTCGGTAATTAAGTGTGGGCGCCGTAAAATCTACCGCCACCGCGCTTGTATCTGCGGCACCAACGCGTTTAAGGCTTAATTTTTCCTCCACACTAACTAGATGGAAGCCCTCGCTCATACCAGCCACACTATAAGAAGGACGCCGAACAGTATGCGATAGATAACAAACGGCAATACACCAATTTTAGGTAGTAGGCGCATGAAATAATGAATCGTTAGGAAAGCAGTCAGCGCAGAAACTGTTGCCGCAAAAGCTAAGGTTGAATAATTAACTGCTGAGGAAACCGCGCGAGTATCGAAAAACAGTGCAAGGCCACTCGCTAATATTATCGGTATGGAAAGCAAGAAAGAGAATCGAGCCGAGTCCTCTCGACTGATTCCCAAAAATCGCGCGGCGGTCATCGTCACTCCGGAGCGTGAGGTACCGGGTATAAGTGCTAGCGCTTGCGCGGCGCCAATAAAGAACGCACCCGAAACGGAGAGCTGTGAGAACGCTACTGTGCGCGCACGCCGCGCTCCGGAGCGATCTGCGAGCCATAATAAGACGGCAAAGACGATTGACGTCGTCGCCACCAATCCAATAGAGCGCGCATTCGCTTCTATTATCGATCTGAACAAGAATCCCGCGACTCCCGCAGGGAGAGTTGCCACAGCCAACTTGAAAGCTAGGCGTGAATCTTCATTTGCAGTACGAGTTAACAGCCAATCGAAAGATCCCGTGATTAAACTCAACAATTCAAGACGCAGGTATACGATGACGGCAACCAAGGTACCTAGGTGCACTGCGATATCGAGTGTTAATCCCTGATCTACCCAACCGAAAAGCGCCGCAGGCAAAAGCAAATGGCCCGAAGATGAGACTGGCAGGAATTCCGTAAGACCTTGAAGGATCGCGAGTACGGTTACTTGAAGCGTATTAATTTACGACCTCCTATTTTTGCACGCCGACTGCTAGCGAGCGGCATCGTTTTAATATTCTAGCTGCTCTTTAACGTAATTGGGTTTAAGAGACGAGGCATCACCGACTAACCCTGCAGAAAGACGCCTCTCAGCAAGCTGAGCCATGGCCTTTAGGCTAACGCTTGATTTGAAGTAGGAAACACGCTCAGTGCAGGCTTCCGCGCGCAGGCGCAAGTTCTCCTCCGAGCACCAAACGTCTCCGAGTAAAACAGCTTCGTTTACTTTCTCGGGGAAAAGCAATTGATCTGGGCTAGCAACCTGCTCTTTACCCAATAGTCGAACCCCAAGCACGTCGTCAGAAACGTAGACTGCAAAATAAAATTCACCTTCTCGAGCGGGAAGCGCAACGAAAAAAGTATCACCCTCAGTCACCTCAACCGCCGCGAGGGCTAAAACAGCAAGGTTGGATAGCACTATACCGGGTGTGCGGTTAGCCATGGCAAGAGCCTGCGCAACGCCGACGCCTATCCTCAGCCCTGTGAACGATCCCGGACCGGCCATAACCGCGATAGCGCTTAGGTCTTTAAGCGCTATTTCAGCGGATTGGGTAACCTCAGCGACTAAGGGCAGCAAATTTTGCGCTGATTTGCGCTCCTCAGTACCAAATCTTTGATGAAGTACGTTTGCTGCTAGGCCAACGGCGCAGCGAGAGGCGGAAGTATCGATTAGCAATATAGAGGAATGAGACATCAGTTTTTCACCTTATTAAAAACCACCCATGCGGCCGTGTCGCATATTCTACACACAAAAAAGTCCCTCTTAGCATGCCAAGAGGGACTTTTATCACAAAGCTCGAA
The DNA here is from genome assembly GCA_017853205.1 of Gammaproteobacteria bacterium. Taxonomy (GTDB): domain Bacteria; phylum Pseudomonadota; class Gammaproteobacteria; order Pseudomonadales; family Pseudohongiellaceae; genus UBA9145. The sequence goes on along the minus strand of JAFMKB010000002.1, from coordinate 328 downwards.
AACTAGACGCTAATTGGACGTACAGCGGCTAACGAGCTTGAGCGCAAAGTTACTTGCGCTTCTTAGCTACTGCTTTTTTCTTGGCAGGCGCTTTTTTGGCTACTGCTTTCTTCTTAGCAGGTGCTTTCTTAGCTACTGCTTTCTTTTTAGCAGGTGCTTTCTTAGCTACTGCTTTCTTCTTAGCAGGCGCTTTCTTAGCTACTGCTTTCTTTTTAGCAGGTGCTTTCTTAGCTGCTGCTTTCTTCTTGGCAGGTGCTTTCTTTGCTACTGCTTTCTTCTTAGCAGGTGCTTTCTTAGCTGCTGCTTTCTTCTTGGCAGGTGCTTTCTT